>NZ_JBKJAD010000005.1:0-191080 GCF_048146105.1 Azonexus caeni | reverse complement strand
TCTTCAATACCATCAACGCGCATCTGGCCGAGAAAGGTCTGTTGCTGCGTGAAGGCACGATAGTCGATGCCACCCTGATCGCCGCGCCACCCTCGACCAAGAACCGGGAAGGGAAACGGGATGAAGAGATGCACCAGGCGAAGAAAGGCAGTCAATGGCATTTCGGGATGAAGGCGCACATCGGCGTCGATGCCAAGTCCGGATTGGTGCATACGGTCATTGGCACCGCCGCCAACGTGAGCGACATCACTCAGGCCCAGGCGCTCCTGCATGGTGACGAAACCGATGCCTTTGGTGATGCCGCCTACCAAGGTATCGAGAAGCGGGCAGAGAGTCAGGAAGTCCCGGTGACCTGGCATGTGGCGATGCGTCCGGGCAAGCGCAAGGCCCTGCCGGGGACGTCGCTGGGAGATCTGCTTGAACGGATCGAACACGCCAAAGCCAGTATCCGTGCCAAGGTCGAACATCCGTTCCATGTGGTGAAGAACCTCTTCCGTCATCGCAAGACGCGCTACCGTGGTTTGGCCAAGAACACGGCTCAGCTCTTCTCGCTGTTTGGCTTTGCCAATCTGGTGCTGGCACGTCGTTGGCTACTCGAGGCCAACACCCAAGGTGCGTCCTGAAAACGGAAAATGAACAAAATGCCACGAGAATCCCCGTACCGGACCACAAAAATCAGCCCACTTCCCGCTCAAATCACCTTCACCTGCTTCATTCTCCAGGGCTCGGTGAATTGTTCAGCGTTTCCCTAGGGAAAACCATTGCACCGGTTTATTACCTTCGTTATAGTGGTTCGCACCCAGTCCGCCCTCGAAGGCTGACGGGCAAGGCGGTGGCGCTGCCAATCAGAACAAGACAAATCGTGATGCGGGGTAAGACAATGGTTCAAGGCAACTTCATCAGCGACACATAGCGCAGCGGCGCGGCAAGCGCAGCGTTCCCGAAGCCGTCTCGATTCCGCGCTGCCCGCCTCGACAGATCCTGAGTTTCCCCGGTGTGCCCTGCGGTGCCCCGGAAGGCTGTCGTCGCGCCACGCCTGGCGGAATCTCACGCCTTTTTTCGACGCTGTCCAAGGCTTTTTCGTGTCTCTTCTTCGTCCCCGTCTTGTCTGGCGAGCGTACCGGCGCGCGCAAAAAATTCATGGCGTCGAATAATATATTTGACACTATTATTAAAAATAGTATTATGGCGCTGTTGTTTTGCGTTACCTAATCAGAGATGTTTTTACTTTTGTGCAACCGAGGAATTGGACCATGAGGCAGGACTCAGCATCGCCCCTTCCGGCAGTTCACGCCCGCCCCATCGACCTTTGGCCGATCGGACTCATCGGCCTGCTTGGCGTTGTCGCCATGATGCCGGGCTCGCTGGCCGAGGCGGCGATTGCCGGCGGCTTCCTGCTCGCCTGTCTGGGGCTCGGCTGGTTTGCGCTGTCCCGCCAGGCGCGGGCGCATGCCGCTCGCTACGAGGCAGCTAGCGCTGCTTGCCGTGACGAGACGGAACGCCTGGCGCAACAGGGCTTGAGCGGTCTCGACCGGCTCTGTCTCGATCTGCTGCCGATCTGGTCCGGGCAGATCGAAACCGCCCGCTCGCATACCGAGGACGCCGCGGTTTCGCTGAGCACCCGCTTCGCCGACATCTCGCAACGCCTGCAGCAGGCAACCGCGGGCAGCGAGGCCGCGGCCGGCGACGGCAACCTGCTGCAACTGCTCAATTCGGCGCAGGACGAGTTGCACGCCATCATCGCTTCGCTGCGCACCGCGCTCGGCACCAAGGAAAGCCTGCTCGCTGAAGTTGGCGCGCTGGCCAGTCATACCGAGACGTTGAGCCGGATGGCCAGGGAAGTTGCCGAAATCGCCAAGCAGACCAACCTGCTGGCGCTCAACGCCGCCATCGAGGCGGCCCGCGCTGGCGACGTCGGGCGCGGTTTCGCGGTGGTCGCCGACGAAGTGCGCAAGCTGTCCACGCTCTCCGGCGACACCGGGATGAAGATCAGCCGCACCGTCGATACGGTCAACCACGCGATCGCCGAGGCGCAGCGGGTTTCCCGCCAGTACGCCGAGCAGGACGAGGCGCTGGTCAATCACTCCGGGGCGGTCATCGAGAGCGTCGTCGAGCGTTTCAGCGGCGCGGCGACCGCCCTCTCCGAGTCTTCCGCGGCGCTGCGCCAGCAGAATCTGGAAGTGGCCCAGGAAGTGGCCGAGGTCCTGGTCGCCCTGCAGTTCCAGGATCGCGTCAGCCAGATGCTCGGCCACGTCAGCTCGGACATCGGCAAGCTGCACACGCACATCGGCGACAGCCGGCAGGAGGTCGCCCAGGGCGGTTCGATCGACGCCGAGCAATGGCTGAGCGAACTGTCGCAAACCTACACCACGCCGGAGCAGCACGCGGTCCATCGCGGCAATGCTGCGCGCCGGGCGCCGGAAGAATCCGGCATCACTTTCTTCTGACTGGAGATACAACATGGCCAAAACCATCCTCATCGTCGATGACTCGGCGTCGCTGCGCCAGGTCGTCGCCATCGCCCTCAAGGCCGCCGGCTACGACGTGCTCGAAGCCTGCGACGGAAAGGACGCGCTGGGCAAGCTCGACGGGCGCAAGATCCACCTGATCATCAGCGACGTGAACATGCCGAACATGGACGGCATCAGCTTCGTCAAGGCGGCCAAGCAATTGCCGGCCTACAAGTTCACGCCGGTGATCATGCTCACCACCGAGGCCGGCGCCGACAAGAAGGCGGCCGGTCAGGCTGCCGGTGCCAAGGCCTGGGTGGTCAAGCCCTTCGTGCCGGCGCAGATGCTTGCCGCCGTCTCCAAGCTGATCCTGCCCTGAGCCGGGAGCGCGCGATGACTGCCGCAGCCGAAATTCCCCCCGCCCTGAACATCGTCGGCGAATTCACGATCTTCACCGCCGAGGACTGCAAGACGCAGTTGCTGGCCTTGATCGCCGCCATTCCCGAGGGCGCGGGTGGCGATGTCGACCTCTCCGGCGTCACCGAGATCGACAGTGCCGGCCTCCAGCTGATGCTGATGGCCAAGCGCGAGGCGGCCACCCTCGGCAAGGAAGTGCGCTTCGTCCGGCACAGCGATCCGGTGCTCGAACTGATCGACCTGTGTGCCCTGGCCGGCCAATTCGGCGATCCCCTGCTGATCCGTTCTTCCGAGTGAGCGACCATGAATCTTGACGACGCCCTGCAGACCTTTGTCATCGAAAGCCGCGAACTGCTCGACAACATGGAGGCCGCGCTCCTCCAGATCGAACAGGCGCCGGACGACAGCGACCTGATCAACGCGATCTTCCGCGCCGCCCACACGATCAAGGGTTCGGCCGGCCTGTTCGGTCTTGATCATCTGGTCGCCTTTACCCACGCCGCCGAAAACGTGCTCGACGAAGTCCGTGCCGGCGTGCTGGCGATGGACGACGAGTTGGTGGCGCTTTTCCTGGAAGTGGGCGATCACATCGGCACCTTGATCGACCACCTCGCTGCCGGCAGTGCGCCCGGTGACGACGAACAGCAGCGCTCGACGGCGCTGATCGCCCGGCTCAAGGCGATCCACGGCGCGCCGCCGGAAGCCGCCGCCCAGGTCGTCGAGCACGCCACGCCGCTGACCCGCGAAGGCGGCGGCGAAGGTGTCGAGACCGACAACTGGCACATCTCGCTGCGCTTCTCCCGGGATGTCCTCAGGAACGGCATGGACCCGCTGTCTTTCATTCGCTACCTGACGACCTTCGGCGAGATTGCCTCGATCGTCACCCTGAGCGAGGACATCCCGCGCGCCGCCGAGATGGACCCCGAAGCTTGCTACCTCGGTTTCGAGATCAACTACCGCAGCACGGCCGACAAGGCGACCATTGAAGGCGCCTTCGAATTCGTCCAGGACGACGCTCAGGTGCGCATCCTGCCGCCGCACAGCAAGGTCTCGCAATACCTCGACCTGATCCTCAGCCTGCCCGAGGAAGACATGCGCGTCGGCGAAATCCTCGTCCGCTGCGGCACCTTGACCCGCCACGAACTGGAACAGGCGCTCAGCGCTCAGGCCGACGCGCGCCAGGAAGGCGTTGCCGGGGCCGAAATCGGCGCCGTGCTGGTCGCCCGCAACGTCGTCCAGCCGGCGGTGGTCGAAGCTGCGCTGCAGAAACAGAAGCAGGTCAAGGAAAGCAAGGCCGGCGACGCGGCGCTGATCCGCGTCAATGCCGACAAGCTCGACGAACACATCAACCTGATCGGCGAGCTGATCATCGCCAGCGCCGGCATCAACCTCGCCGCCCAGGGCAGTGGCCAGGCCGAACTGCTGGAAGCCGCGTCGTTGCTCAACCGGCTCGTCGAGAACATCCGCGATTCGGCGCTGCAACTGCGCATGGTGCAGATCGGCGCCACCTTCAACAAGTTCCAGCGCGTCGTCCGCGACGTCTCGCGCGACCTCGGCAAGGACATCCGCCTGGAAATCTCCGGCGCCGAAACCGAGCTCGACAAGACCGTGATCGAGAAGATCGGCGACCCGCTGACCCATCTCGTGCGCAACTCGATGGACCACGGCATCGAAGCCGCCGACGTCCGCCTCGCCCGCGGCAAGCCGGCGCACGGCACGTTGCGCCTGAACGCCTACCACGATTCGGGCAGCATCGTCATCGAGGTCGGCGACGACGGCGGTGGCCTGCCCAAGGCGAAGATCCTCGCCAAGGCGATCGAACGCGGCCTGGTCAAGCCGGAGCAGACACTGAGCGACGACGAAATCCACGCGCTGATCTTCGAACCTGGCTTCTCCACCGCCGATCAGGTCAACAACCTGTCCGGGCGTGGCGTCGGCATGGACGTCGTGCGCCGCAACATCACCGCGCTGCGCGGCAGCATCGAGATCGACAGCGAGGAAGGCTTCGGCGCGACGATCCGCGTCCGTCTGCCGCTGACGCTGGCGATCATCGACGGTTTCCTGGTCGGTGTTGGCAACTCGTCCTTCGTCGTGCCGCTGGAGATGGTCGTCGAATGTGTCGAACTCTCTCAGGACGAGTTGAAGGCGGCGCAGGGGCGCGACCAGCTCAACCTGCGCGGCGAAGTGCTGCCCTTCATCCGTCTGCGCGAACTCTTCGACATGCCCGAGCCGGCCGCGCCGGAGCCGACGGTACTGGCCGAAGGGATGCCCGAGGTTGACGCGGAACTGGCCTTCCTGCTGCAACCGGTGCTGCGCGAAAACGTCGTCGTCGTCAATTATGCGGGGCGTCGTGCCGGCCTCGTCGTCGATGCGCTGCAGGGCGAATACCAGACCGTGATCCGCCCGCTCGGCGCCGTCTTCAACGGCCTGCAGGGCGTCGCCGGTTTCACCATTCTGGGCAGCGGCCAGGTCGCCCTGATCCTTGATGTTCCCGGCCTGGTCAGCCGGGTCAGTCGCCGGGAAAGCCGGCGCGCCAGCCAGATCAACCACCTGGCCGCTGTCGATTGAGCGGCCTGTCCTTACTCCACCAACAACTCACCCCACCGTTTCTGAATCGGAGACTCTCATGAAACTCACCGTCGCCAAGAAAATGATCTTGCTTGCTGGCGCCGCGTTGCTCGGCATCCTGCTGCTGGCCACGCTCAACTACCAGCAGATGAGCAAGGTGTTCGACGCCGCCAACTACGCCTCGGTCAATTCAGTGCCCAGTATGGCCACGCTGGATGCGGTCAGGTCGAATTTCGCCCGCCTGCGCATCCGCATCGATCGCCACGTCATGAACACAGACTCGACCAAGATGGCGGACATCGAGCAGACGATCAAGGAAAGCCTGAAACTGACGGAAGATGCCCTGAAAGCATATGCGTCGGCGATTTCCGACGACCGCGATCGGGCCATTTACGAACAGGAAAAGGCGCTCTTTGCCCAGTTCGTCGCCGGCATTGAGCCCGTCCTCGAACTGTCGCGCAAGAACCAGAACGAACAGGCCCCCGAACTGCTCGAGAAGAACGCCGCCATCGCCCGTCAGGTCGACCAGGTGATGAACGAGCATTTCGACTACAACCACGAGCTGGCCAAGAAGGCCGCCGCCGAAGCTGCCGCGACCCGCGACAGCGCCACCACCCTGGCCCTTGTCATCGTCCTGCTGACGCTGGCGACGGTTGCCTTCCTGAGCCTCTTCATCACCCGCAACCTGCTGCGCCAGTTGGGTGGCGAGCCGGACTTCGCGGCCGAAGTGGCGAACAAGATCGCCGCCGGCGACCTGAGCAGCAAGATCGAGTTGAAGAGTGGCGACAGTGTCAGCCTGATGGCGGCGATGAAGCACATGAGCGAGACGATCCAGCGTCTGATCGACGAGATGAGCCACATGTCGACCGAGCACGACAAGGGCGACATTGACGTCAAGATCGACGAAAGCAAGTTTCAGGGCTCGTTCAAGGCGATGGCCGAGGGCACCAACGAGATGGTCTTCGGCCACATCGCGGTGAAGAAGAAGGCGATGGCCTGCGTCCAGGCGTTCGGCGAAGGCAACCTCGAAGCGCCGCTGGAGCAATTCCCGGGCAAGAAGAAATTCATCAACGACACCATCGAGCAGTTGCGTGCCAACCTCAAGCGCATCGTCAGCGAAATTCAGGATCTCACCGCTGCCGCCAACCGTGGCGACTTCTCGGTGAAGATTCCGCTCGAAGGCAAGGCCGGCTTCCCGAAGACCCTGTCCGAACTGCTCAACCAGCTTTCCGATACGGTCGATACCGCGTTCAAGGACACCATCTACGTTGCCCAGGCGCTGGAGCAAGGCGACCTGACCAAGCAGGTCAGCCGCGAGTATCAGGGCGCTTACGACCAGGTCAAGCAGAGCCTGAACAACACCGTCGCCAAGCTGGCGCAGACCATCTCCGAGGTGAATAACACCGCCGAGACGCTGGCCTCGGCCACCGTCCAGGTGTCGTCGACGGCGCAGTCGCTGTCGCAGGCGTCTTCGGAACAGGCGGCGTCGGTCGAGGAGACCTCGGCGTCGGTCGAGCAGATGACCTCGTCGATCCAGCAGAACACCGAGAACGCCAAGGTCGCCGACGGCATGTCGGCCGATGGCAGCAGCAAGGCGGCGGCCGGTGGCGAGGCGGTCAGCGAGACGGTCGGCGCGATGAAGCAGATTGCGCGCAAGATCGGCATCATCGACGACATCGCCTACCAGACCAACCTGCTGGCGCTCAACGCGGCGATCGAAGCCGCCCGCGCCGGCGAACACGGCAAGGGTTTCGCCGTGGTCGCCGCGGAAGTGCGCAAGCTGGCCGAGCGTTCGCAGGTGGCGGCGCAGGAAATCGGCCAGTTGGCGGTCAATTCGGTGGGCATGGCCGAGAAGGCGGGCAAGCTGCTCGACGAGATCGTGCCGGCGACCAAGAAGACCGCCGATCTGGTGCAGGAAATCACCGCCGCGTCGGAAGAGCAGAGCGTCGGCGTCAACCAGGTCAATACGGCGATGAGCCAGTTGTCGCAGATCACCCAGCAGAACGCGTCGGCGTCCGAGGAACTGGCGGCGACCGCCGAGGAGATGTCGTCGCAGGCCGGCAACCTGCAGGAATTGATGGCCTTCTTCAACCTCGGCAACCGGGCTGCGGGTGGCACTGCCAACCGGCGTGGCGGATCGACGCCGGCGACGCGCAGCGCTGGGCGTCGTCAGGCCGAAGCGGCGCCGGCCAATTTCGCCGGCTCGCTCGATGACAGCAGCTTTGCCCGCTTCTGAGCGCTCGGGGGGTTCGCCATGACTCAAAACCTGCATCCCGTTCAGGCAACGTCCGGCCAGCCGCCGGTCGTTGCCGGCGACACCGAGCAGCAGCAGTACCTGACTTTCCTGCTCGGCGAGGAAATGTTCGCCATCGGCATTCTCGCCATCCGGGAGATCATCGAGTACGGCCAGATCACCGAGGTGCCGCTGGTGCCGCCTTTCATCCGTGGCGTCATCAACCTGCGCGGCGCCGTCGTGCCGGTGATTGACCTGTCGGTGCGTTTCGGCCGCAGTGCCGGAGAAATCACCAAGCGCACCTGCATCGTCATCATCGAGATTGCCGAGACCGCGGGGGCCCACGCTCAACAGATGGGGGTCGTTGTCGATGCGGTATCCGAGGTGCTGGAAATCGCGCCGGGCGATATCGAACCGCCGCCCACCTTCGGGACGCGCATCCGCACCGACTTCATTTCCGGCATGGGCAAGGTCGGCGGCCGTTTCGTCGTCCTGCTCGACGTCGAGCGCATCCTGTCGCTCGACGAGGTGGCGGTGATCGCCGCCATCAACCAGGGCGAACCCGGCGCCGTCGCCTGACTCTGGTCATGCCGCCGGGTTTGCAGCGGCAAGCCCGGCGTGCACAATATCCGTTCGACACCACCTTCGGAAAGCCGCGATGCCCAGTTCCCAACCTGACGGCGTGGATATCACGCCCGCCGAGTTTGCCAATTTCCAGCGCCTGATTTTCGAGCTGGCCGGCATCAGCCTGGCGGATGCGAAAAAGGTGCTGCTCGTCGGTCGCCTTGGCAAACGCCTGAAGCACTTCGGTTTTACCCGTTTCGCCGACTATTACAAGTTCGTCCGGGAAAAAGAGAACGCGGGCGAACTGCAGTTGATGATCGACCTGATCACCACCAACGAAACCTATTTCTTTCGCGAACCGAAGCATTTCGATTTCCTGCGCACTTGCGCCAGCCAGTCGCGGGGCACGCCTTTCCGGGTGTGGAGCGCCGCCTCGTCGAGCGGCGAGGAGGCCTATTCGATGGCCATGGTGCTGGCCGATACGCTGGGCGAAGCGCCCTGGGAAGTGGTCGGCACCGACATCAGCACGCGCGTGCTGCGCAAGGCGGAGCAGGGGCATTATTCGCTCGACCGGATCAGCGGCATTCCGCCGGCGATGCTCAAGAAATACTGCCTGAAAGGCATCCGCGAGCAGGCGGGCACCCTGCTCATCGTCCGCGAACTGCGCCAGCGCGTGCGTTTCCTGCACAACAACCTGTTGACGCCGCGCAAGGATATCGGCATCTTCGACCTGATCTTCCTGCGCAATGTGATGATCTATTTCGACAACCCGACCAAGCGCAAGGTGGTGGCCAACCTGATGCCCTACCTGAAGCGCGACGGGCATCTGGTGATCGGTCATTCGGAATCGCTGTTCGGTGTCACCGACGACTTCGTTGCCCAGCGTCCGACCATCTATCAACGCGCTCGCTGAGTCGCCGTCATGTCCTCCTGTCTCGCGCGTCCGGAAGTCTTCCTCCATCCGGGCGAATTCCATTTTGCATCGGCACCGCTCCGCATCGGTACCCTGCTCGGTTCCTGCGTTGCCGTTACCGTCTGGCATCCGCAGCACCGCCTTGGCGGCATGTGTCACATCCTGCTGCCGGGCCGCACGCGGCCGCCGGCTTCGTTGCCGGATTGTCGTTATGCCGACGAGGCGATCGAGCGCTTCGTGTACGAGTTGCGTTCGCGTCGCGTTGCGCCGGCCAATTGCCAAATCAAGCTCCTCGGCGGCGGCAATATGTTCGCCGGAAGCAGCGCTGGTAACATGGAAGTCGGCCAACGCAACGTCGAGGCAACACGCCAGGCCTTGGCCGCCCAGGGCTTTCGGGTGACGCGCGAGCACGTCGGTGGCACCAGGCGGCGGCGGCTGACTTTCGATCTCGCCAGCGGGCATGTCTGGCTGGCGTTGCCCGGTGCCCAGGATTTTTCCAAGGAACAACAATGAACAAGATCAAGGTCATGATCGTCGACGATTCGGCGCTGGTGCGCCAGGTGATCACCCAGGCGATCAGCCGCGAACCCTCGATCGAGGTGATCGCCACCGCGCAGGATCCGGTCTTCGCGATCGACAAGCTGAAGGCGCAGTGGCCCGACGTTTTCATCGTCGATATCGAAATGCCGCGCATGGACGGTCTGACCTTCCTGAAGAAGATCATGGCCGAGCGGCCGACGCCGGTGATCATCTGCTCGTCGCTCGCCGACAAGGGGGCGCAGGTGACGATGGAGGCGCTGGCGGCAGGCGCGATCAACATCATCACCAAGCCCAAACTCAACCTGAAATCCTTCCTCGAGGATTCGAGCAACGACATCATCTCGGCGATCAAGTCGGCAGCGCGCGCCAACATGCGCGTCGTGCGCAGCATGACCGGCGCCGCGCGCAGCCCGCTGGCGGTGGCGCCCAAGCAGTCGGCCGACGCCATGCTGGCCAGCACCCCGCACCAGGGGGCGCGGATGTACGGGACGACCGACCGGGTGGTCGCCATCGGCACCTCGACCGGCGGCACGCAGGCGCTCGAAGCGGTGCTCTCTCGCCTGCCGGCGGTGACCACTGGCATCGTCATCGTCCAGCACATGCCGGAGAAATTCACCGCGATGTTCGCCGAGCGCCTGAACGGGCTGTGCGCGATGGAAATCCGCGAAGCCAGGGACGGCGACCGGGTGCACCCCGGGCTGGCGCTGATCGCGCCGGGCGGTCGGCACATGATGCTGCGCCGCAACGGCGCCCAGTACCTGGTCGAGGTGCGCGACGGGCCGCTGGTCAACCGGCACAAGCCGTCGGTCGATGTGCTGTTCCGCTCGGTGGCCCAGGTCGCCGGCCGCAACGCGCTGGGCATCATCATGACCGGCATGGGCGACGACGGCGCCCGCGGCCTCAAGGAAATGCGCGACGCCGGCGCGACGACGATCGGCGAGGATGAGTCGACCTGCGTCGTCTATGGCATGCCGAAGGAAGCGTTCAAGCTCGGCGGTGTCGGCCGCGAATTGCCGCTCGACCAGATTCCGCGCGAGATCGTCGGCTTCGGTAGCTGAGCGCGGGCCGCGTTCAGGCGGCGCGCAGTTCGGCCATCTGTTCCGGCGTCATCAGGTCACGGACGCGGTATTCGATGTCGGCCAGCATCGCCAGTTGCTCTTCGAGCGTCTTGCCGACGCTGTCCAGTTCGGCGATGCGGTCTTCCAGCGTGTCGGTCGCCTGGTGGATGCGCTTGATGCTTTCCAGACGGCGCTTCAACTGGATCTGGTGCTCGCGAACCTGGGTTTCCATCGGCGCCATGATTGCCCGCAGCCAGACTTCGGCGTCGCGGTTGGCGCGCTCGAAGGCGCGGCGGACCTGGATCGCCACTTCCTCGAAGAACTTCTGCGTGATGTTGCGCTTGTCGTGGGTGAGCAGCGTGACGACGGTGTTGAGATGGGTGTCGCACCAGGCCTGCAGGCGGTCGATCTCGCGCTCGTAGCGGAGCAGCGAGAAGGTCGTCGGGGCGCCGAGCTTGAGGCCGTGTTCGACGGCGAACTTCTTGTAGACGGCGTCCATCATGGCGAGAATCTCGGCGATCTCGCCGTTCGACTTGGCGAGCGCCTCGCGGGTCCGGGCGAAGAAGCCGCCCATGGCGTCCGACAGGGTCTTCGAGAAGCGGGCTTCGAGCATGTTCTCGCGGGTTTCGCCGGTGAGCTGGCGCAGGCGGTCGATGCCGAGGTGGCCGAAGAGGTTGTTGGTCAGCGTCGAGAAGACGCTGCGCACGGCGTAGTAGCGTTGCAGGCCGGCTTCGAATTCCTCCTTCTCGGCGCGGATCTTGCCCATCATGTATTCGACGACGCCGCGGTTCTTGCCGCGCAGTTCGGCCAGTTCGGCGAGCTGCTCGCGCAGGCCGGCGAAACGGGAGTCGAGCAGGGCGCGGACGCGGGCGACGACATCGCCGAATTCGGCGTCGGTGCTTTCGCAGACGATTTCGCGTTTGGCCGGGATCAGTTCGCCGGACAGCGCCTCCTCGAGCGCCGGCAGGCGGCTGCGGGCGAGCAGCGCGGCGTCGTCGTTGATCTTGGCGACCAGGCCCTTCTGCGCCGACACCGGGAAGATCTGCGTTGCCGGCAGGTTGAGGATGGCGGCGCAGCTATCGACCTGACGGGCGATTTCGGCGTCGATCGCCGCCGCCGTCTTCAGTTCGTCCCATTGCCCGTCGATCTTGTTTAGTACCACCATGCGGCCGCGCCGGGCGTTGCCGCTGCCGGCGATGTGTTCCTTCCAGATGGTCAGGTCGGACTGGGTGACGCCGGTATCGGCGGCCAAAATGAACAACACGGCGTGGGCGTTCGGCAGTTGCGACAGGGTCAGTTCGGGCTCGGCGCCGATCGCGTTGAGCCCCGGCGTGTCGAGGATGACCAGGCCCTGCTTGAGTAGCGGGTGCGGGAAGTTGATCAGCGCGTGGCGCCAGCGCGGCACCTCGACCAGCCCGTCGGCGCCGATCCGGTAGGGATCGGCTTCGCCCTTGCCGACTTCGAAGCCGAGTTCGCCGGCCTCCGCCGGGGTGACGCGGATCGTCTCGCTGACGTGACGCAGGGCGGCCTGCATGTCTTCCGGCGAGTCGCCATCGAGCGGCAATTGCGTCCATTCGTCGGCCAGGCGCTTGTACTCGCTGACGCTGGCGTTGGAAGCGCGGGTCTGGATCGGCAGCAGCTCGATGCAGGGCTGCTTGCTGGCGTCGAACAGCAGTTCGGTCGGACACATCGTCGTCCGTCCCGCCGACGAGGGCAGCATCCGGTTGCCGTACTCGGCAAAGAAGATGGCGTTGATCAGTTCCGACTTGCCGCGCGAGAACTCGGCGACGAAGGCGACGTTGAGCCGGTCTTCGCGCAGTCTTTCCTGCAGTTGCGAGAGGCGGAGGTCGATCTGCCCGTCGGACAGTTCATTGTCCGCCAGCCAGTGCTGGAACTCGGCGATATCGTTGGAGAGCAGCGTCCGCCAGGCGGAATAGGCGGCAAATTGATTGGCAAGCGACATGACGGAGGTTCCGGCGACAGTACGAGTATCCAATTTAGCATAAGTGGCCAGCGCTGCTGCGCGCTTTCAGTGCTGACAGGCCGGGCAGTAATAGGTGCTGCGGCCGCCCTGGCGGATTTGCCGGACGGCGCCGCCGCAGCGCAGGCAGGGTTCGCCGGCGCGGTCATAGACGCCGGCCTGGATCTGGAAGCAGCCGGCGCCGCCGTCGCTGTGCACGTAGTCGCGGATGCTGCTGCCGCCGGCGGCGATGGCGTCGCTCAGGGTGGCACGGATGGCGTCAACCAGGCTGGTGCAGCGCAGGCGGCTGATCCGGCTGGCCGCACGGAGCGGCGAGATGCCGGCGCGGAACAGGCTTTCCGCGGCGTAGATGTTGCCGATGCCGACCACCATGTGACTGTCCATCAGTACCGGCTTGACCGGGCCGTGGCGCCGCGCCAGGGCCGCGTGCAGCCAGTCGCCGGTGAAGCCGTCGGCGAGCGGCTCGATGCCGAGTACGGCGAGCAGCGGGTGACGCTCGACCGTTGCCGGTGGTCCCGGCTGCCAGAGAACGACGCCGAAACGCCGGGGATCGGCGAGGCGCAGCGTCTGCCGGGGCAGGACGAGGTCAAAGTGATCGTGTTTCTCCGGCGGCAGGTCGGCGGGAACGAAGCGCAGATTGCCCGACATGCCGAGGTGGATGATCAGCGTGCCCTCGACATCGGCGCGCCGGCAGTCGATCAGCAGGTACTTGCCGCGCCGGCGCACGGCGACGATGCGGCAGCCTGGCAGCAGCTCGCGCAATTCGCCGGGGATCGGCTGGCGCAGCTTCGCCGCCCGCTGCACGACGGCGCGTACCACCTCGCCTTCCAGCTCGGGGGCGATCCCCCGGCGACAGACTTCAACCTCCGGCAACTCCGGCATCGCTTGTTCCCCCGTCGATTCCCAAATAACATCGCAAACTACTTCGTTATTATGCGTTCAAATACGCACGCCAATCGGAAAGCCGCCATGTCCCCGAAGCAACTCGTCGTCGCCCTCACCCTGGCCATCGGCCTGCCGGCATGGGCCGCTCCGCCGCCTAGCGAAGATCTGCTCGGGCGCACCGTGTTCCAGGTCCTGCTCGGCGAACTGGCGCTGCGCCAGGGGGCGGTCGGACTCAGTGTGCAGGCCTGGGCCGACCTCGCCGAGCGCACCCGTGACCCGAAGGTCATCGCGCGCGCCGTCGAGGTCGCCGGTTTCGCTGGCGACAACGCCCGCGCCCTGGCGCTGGTCGAGTTGTGGCTGAGCGTTGAGCCGGAATCGAGTGCCGCCCGCCAGGCACAACTGGCACTGCTCGTCCATGCCCGCCAGGTCGATCAGTTGCAGCCGCATCTGGTCGCCCTGCTGGCGAGCGACAAGGAAAACCTCAACGAAAACCTGCTGCACCTGAACCGCATGCTGGCGCGCATCCCGGACAAGCAGGCCGTGCTCCGCCTGCTCGACGCCGTGCTGCCACCTTATCTGGAATTGCCGGAAGCGCGTTTCGCGCTGGCCCAGGCGGCGCTCGCCGCCGGCGACGAAGCGCGGGCGCTGCGCGAGGCGGAAGCGGCGCTGGCGCGCAAGCCGGACTGGGACCTGGCGGCGATCGCCCGCGCCAAGCTGGTGGCGCGTCAGGATGCCGAGAAGGGACTCGGGGGGCTCCGGCGCTTCGTCGATGCCCATCCGACGGCGCGCGACGCCCGTCTGGCGCTGGCCCAGATGCTGGTCGCCGAAAAGCGCCTGGACGACGCCCGGCTGCAATACGAACGGCTGCTCAAGGATTTCCCGGAGGAGCCGGCGGTGCTTTACCCCGCCGCCATCCTGACCCTGCAGCACGGCGACCGCGAAGCCGGCATCGCCCTGCTCGAACGCCTGCTGGCGACGCCTTTCGCCGATCGCGGCAGCATTCATTACCTGCTTGGCCAGATTGCCCAGGAAGCCGGGCAGAACGAGCAGGCGATCGAGCATTACCGGCGCGTCATCAGTGGCGAGCGGTATGTCGCGGCGCGCGCCCGCATCGCGACGATCCTGCTCGAACAGGGCAAGAACGATGAGGCCCTGCGCCTGCTGCGCGACACGCGCGGCGCGACGCCCGGTGAGCGGGCCCAGCTGGTGCTGGCCGAAGCCCAGCTGCACCGCGACGGCGGCCGCGAGGACGCCGCCTACGCGACGCTGCGCAAGGCCCTGGAGACCGATCCCGACAGCCCCGACCTGCTCTACGACGCGGCGCTGACCGCCGAGCGGCTGGGTCTTTACGAGCCGATGGAATTCCACCTGCGCCGCCTGCTCAAGAAGCACCCGGACCACGCCCACGCGCTCAACGCGCTCGGTTATTCCTTCGCCGACCGCAACGTCCGCCTCGACGAAGCCGAGCCGCTACTCACCCGGGCCGTCGAACTGGCGCCGGAAGACCCTTTCATCATGGACAGCCTGGGCTGGCTGCAGTACCGCCAGGGCAAGCTCGATGCCGCGTTGCAGACCTTGCAGGCCGCCTACCGGGTCAAGCCCGATCCGGAAATCGCCGCTCATCTGGCCGAGGTGCTGTGGCAGGCCGGTCGCCAGGATGAGGCGCGCCGGCTGCTGCAGGAGGCGCAGCGCAATGCGCCGGGCAACAAGACGCTGGGCGCGGTGATCAAGAAGTACCTGCCTTGATCCGTCGTCTGATCGGCTGCTGCGCCGCGCTGCTCGTCGCTGCCTGTGCCCAGTTGCCGGCCGGGCCGTTGCCGCAGCGCGGGGAACTGGAGAATTTCGCCGTCGCCGGCCGCTTTGCGCTGCTCACCCGTCAGGCCGACGGCAGCAGCGAGAGCACGGGCGGCCGCCTCGACTGGACCCACAGCCGGGACGGCGACCGTCTGCTGCTCGCCAACCCGCTTGGCATCGGCGTCGCCGAACTGTACAGCGGCGGCGGCCAGGCGCGGCTGATCACCAGCGACGGCCAGACCCGCGAAGCTGCCGACGCCGAACAACTGCTCGCCGAAGTCACCGGCCAGGCGCTGCCGATCGGCCGCCTCGCCGGCTGGCTGCTCGGCCGCGCAGGCCCCGGCGGTCGTCTCGAGCGCGACGCCTTCGACCGTCCGCTGCGCCTCGACGAAGCCGGCTGGCGCGTCGACTATGCCTACGCCGACGACGATCCGGCGGCGCCGCCGATGCGCCTGACGGCGAGCAACGCGGTGCTCGAACTGCGGCTGCGCATCGAAACCTGGAAAGCCCTGCCATGAACGAATGGAACTGGCACAGCCGCTGGCCGGCGCCGGCCAAGCTCAACCTCTTCCTGCACGTCGTCGGCCGCCGCGCCGACGGTTACCACCTGCTGCAGACGGTGTTCCGCTTCATCGATCGCTGCGACTGGCTGCGCTTCTCGCCGCGCGCCGATGGCAGCATCGAGCTGGCGACACCGACGCCGGGCGTCGCTCCGGACGACGATCTGACGGTGCGCGCCGCCCGCTTGCTGCAAGCGCACACCGGCTGCCGGCAGGGGGCGACGATCCATCTCGAGAAGACGCTGCCGATGGGCGGCGGTCTCGGCGGCGGTTCGTCGGATGCGGCCAGCGTCCTGCTTGCCCTCAACCACCTGTGGCAAACCGGTGTGCCGCGCGGCGAACTGGAAAAGCTCGGCCTGGCGCTGGGCGCCGACGTGCCGGTCTTCGTCCACGGCCGCAACTGTTTCGCCGAAGGCGTCGGCGAGACCTTCACCGATCTCGACTTGCCGCCAGCCGCCTATCTCATTCTGCAACCGCCGGTGCTGGTACCGACGGCGGCGATCTTCGGTTCGCCGGACTTGCGTCGCGACACGCCGGCAATGCGCCCCGCCGACTGGCGGCCGGGGATCGGCGGCAACGACCTGGAAGCCGTCGCCTGCGCCGCTTTTCCCGCCGTCGCCAGCCACCTCGCCTGGCTGCGCCAACATGCGCCGGACGCCATGATGACCGGCTCCGGGGCCTGCGTCTTCGCCGCCTTCGGCAGCGAGGATGCGGCTGCGACAGCCTGCGCCGGAATGCCGGAAGGCATGATCGGCTGGGTCGCCAACGGGCTGACGCAACATCCCTTGGCAGAAATTGCACGATAGGGCTGGATTTCCGTAAAACCCTCCTGTATCATTCGCGCCTCGTTCGAACGACACCCCGTCCGAACGAACCGCAGGGGAGTCGCCAAGTTGGTCAAGGCACCGGATTTTGATTCCGGCATTCGAAGGTTCGAATCCTTCCTCCTCTGCCAGTTTCCCTTCGGGCAGGTCTTAGGCCTGCCCGATTTTCATTGTATCGGGCCTTCGCGGCGCGCGCGGAGCCCGGAGGAATGCGGAAATGGCCTATAACAGCCTGATGGTCTTCACCGGCAATGCCAACCCCAAGCTGGCATCCGACGTCGCCAAGCATCTCAACGTCGATCTCGGTCGTGCCAACGTCGGCCGTTTCTCGGACGGTGAAGTCAGCGTCGAACTGCAGGAACACGTGCGCGGTCGCGACATCTTCGTGATCCAGTCGACCTGCGCCCCGACCAACGACAACCTGATGGAATTGCTGGTCATGGTCGATTCGCTGAAGCGCGCTTCGGCCGGCCGCATCACCGCCGCCATTCCCTACTTCGGTTACGCCCGCCAGGATCGCCGCTCGCGCTCGTCGCGCGTGCCGATCGCCGCCAAGCTGGTCGCCAACATGCTGGTCGCCTCCGGCGTAGACCGCGTACTGACCATGGACCTGCACGCCGAACAGATCCAGGGCTTCTTCGACATCCCGGTGGACAACATCTACGCGCTGCCGATCCTGCTCGACGACATCAAGAAGCAGAATTACGAGAACGTGATGGTCGTTTCGCCCGACCACGGCGGCGTCGTCCGCGCCCGCTCGCTGGCCAAGCGCCTCGAATGCGACCTGGCGATCATCGACAAGCGTCGCCCGAAGGCCAACGTTTCCGAAGTGATGAACATCATCGGCGACGTCAAGGGTCGCACCTGCATCATCATGGACGACATGGTCGACACCGCCGGCACCCTGTGCAAGGCCGCCACCGCGCTGAAGGCCAACGGCGCCAGCAAGGTGTACGCCTACTGCACTCACCCGGTCCTCTCCGGTCCGGCGGTTGAGCGCGTCAATACCTCGGACCTCGACGCCCTGGTCGTCACCGACACCATTCCGCTGCGCGACGATGCCGCCGCCAGCCAGCGCATCCGCCAGCTTTCCGTCGCCGACATCATGGCCGAAACGATCCGCCGCATCAGCAATGACGACTCCGTGTCGTCCTTGTTCATCGATTGAGTTTTTTCAACCTTCCCGGTCTGGTCGCGGATCGGGAATCCATCGTGGAGTAACACCATGCAATTCGAAGTCATCGCCAACGTGCGCAATCTGCAGGGAACGAGTGCGAGCCGCCGCCTGCGTCGCGCCGGCACCGTCCCGGGTATCGTCTATGGCGGCAACGCCGCCCCGGTCGCCATCGAGACCAACCACAACGACCTGCTGTTGAAGCTGAAGAAGGAAGCCTTTCATTCCTCGATCATCAACCTCGTGATCGACGGCAAGAAGGAACAGGTCCTGCTGCGCGATTTCCAGAAGCACGCCTACAAGCCGCTGGTCCTGCACATCGACTTCCAGCGCGTCGACGCCGACCATGAGCTGCACATCAAGGTGCCGCTGCACTTCGTCAACGAAGAAAACGCGCCGGGCGTCAAGCTCGGTGGCGGCCTGGTCAACCACGTCATCGGCGAACTGGACGTCCACTGCCTGGCCAAGGACCTGCCGGAATACCTGACGGTCGACGTCGGCGCCCTGAAGGTCGGCGAAAACATCCACGCTTCCCAGATCGCCCTGCCGCAAGGTGTTTCCCTGGTCAAGCACGGTGACGAAGATCCGATCGTCGTCAGCATCGTCGGCAAGGGCGGTGCGCAGGCTGACGAAGGCGAAGCCGCCGAGTAATTTTCGTCAATCCGCTATACTGGCCGCCGCAGGCAATTGCCCCGGCGGCCTTTTCGCATAAGTCACCATGACCACGCCCCGTCTCGTCGTCGGCCTCGGCAACCCAGGTCCGGAATACGAAGCCACCCGGCACAACGTCGGCTTCTGGTTCGTTGACCGACTGGCCGAGCAACTGCGCGTCAGCCTGGCGCCGCAGGCCAAGTTCTTCGGCAGGGCGGCGCGCGCCGGCGAACTCTGGCTGCTGCAGCCGAGTACTTACATGAACCGCTCCGGGCAGGCGGTCGCGGCGCTGGCCAATTTCTACAAGATTTCGCCGGCCGAGATCCTCGTCATCCATGACGAACTCGACCTGCCGCCGGGCGGCATCCGCCTCAAGCAGGGCGGCGGCAACGGCGGCCACAATGGCCTGAAGGACATCCAGGCCAGACTGGGAACGCCGGATTTCTGGCGCCTGCGCCTCGGCATCGGCCATCCGCGTACGCTCAACCTGGCCCAGCAGGTGGTCGATTTCGTCCTCCACCCGCCGCACAAGGAAGAAGCGCCGGACATCGAACACGCCCTCCAGCGCAGCCTGCTGGCGTGGCCCCGCATCGCCGCCGGTGACTACCCCGGCGCCCAGCAACAGTTGCACGGCAAAGCCGTCTGAGGAAAAGAACATGTCTTTGAAATGCGGTATCGTCGGTCTGCCCAACGTCGGCAAATCCACCCTGTTCAACGCGCTGACCAAGGCCGGCATCGAAGCCGCCAACTATCCGTTCTGCACCATCGAGCCCAACGTCGGCATCGTCGAGGTGCCCGATCCGCGCCTCAAAGCGCTGTCGGCCATCGTCAAGCCGCAGAAGGTCCAGCCGGCGATCGTCGAATTCGTCGATATCGCCGGCCTGGTTGCCGGTGCGTCGAAGGGCGAAGGCCTCGGCAACCAGTTCCTCGCCAACATCCGCGAAACCGACGCCATCGTCCACGTCGTGCGTTGCTTCGACGACCCGAACGTCGTGCATGTTTCCGGAAGCGTCGATCCGATCCGCGACATCGAAGTGATCGATACCGAACTCGCACTGGCCGACATGGCCACCGTCGAAAAGGCGCTCAACCGCTACAAGCGCCCGGCCAGCGCCGGCGACAAGGAAGCCAAGATCCTGGTCGCCGTGCTGGAAAAATGCTTCGCCCAGCTCGACCAGGGCAAGGCGGTGCGCGCGCTCGACCTCTCCAAGGAAGAATGGGCCAGCCTCAGGCCCTTCTGCCTGATCACCGCCAAGCCGGTGCTCTACGCCGCCAACGTCGCCGAGGACGGCTTCGCCGACAACGCCTTGCTGGCCAAGGTCGAGGCGCATGCCGCGGAAGAAGGTTCGCAGGTGGTCGCGCTGTGCGCGTCGATGGAAGCCGAGATCGCCGACCTCGACGACGCCGACAAGGCCGAATTCCTCGAATCGATGGGCCTGCACGAGCCCGGCCTCGATCGCCTGATCCGTGCTGGCTACACCCTGCTCGGCCTGCAGACCTATTTCACCGCCGGGGTCAAGGAAGTGCGCGCGTGGACCATCCACGCCGGCGATACCGCGCCGCAGGCGGCCGGCGTCATCCATACCGACTTCGAGCGCGGCTTCATCCGCGCCCAGACCATCGCTTACGAGGACTTCATCCAGTACAAGGGCGAGGCCGGCGCCAAGGAAGCCGGCAAGATGCGCGCCGAAGGCAAGGATTACGTGGTCAGGGACGGCGACGTGCTGAACTTCCTGTTCAACGTCTGAGCGTCGCCATGGACCGGGACGAGGCACAAGCCATCGGCGAGTCGCTGGCCGCGCTCGCCCCGGTCGTCCTGCACCGCTTGCTGCTGCAGTCGAGCGAGGCGGCGCTGGTCACCGACGCCGACAACCGCATCGTCGCCGTCAATGCCGCCTTCTGCCATCTCTCCGGCTACCGCCTGGACGAAGTGGTCGGCCGCGACCCGTCGCTGCTTTCTTCGGGGCGCCAGAGCAAGGACTACTACGCGGCGATGTGGCAGGCGATCCGCGCCGACGGCGTGTGGTCCGGCGAAATCTGGAACCGCCACCGCAGCGGCAGCATCCATCCGCTGTGGGCGGTGGTCTCGGAGGTGCGCGACGCCAGCGGCAAGCTGCTCAACCATGTCGCCACCTACGCCGACATCGGCGAACGCGTCGAAGCGACGCAGAAACTGCTGCACCTCGCCTACCATGACCCGCTGACCGGCCTGCCCAACCGGCTAGCCTTCGAATCGCAGCTCGAACTGGCGATCCGCAGCGCCGAGCGCGACGGTCGCCAGGTGGCGTTGATGCTGATCGACCTCGACCACTTCAAGACGGTCAATGACACCCTCGGCCACCCGGTCGGCGACGAACTGCTGAAGAGCGTCGCCCTGCGCCTGCGCGACTGCGTGCGCGCCAGCGACATCGTCGCCCGCCTCGGCGGCGACGAGTTCGTCGTCGTCCAGCCCGACATCGACAGCGCGATGGCGGCGGTCTCGCTGGCCGGCAAGGTGCGCCACCGGCTGGCCGAAGAGGCGCACGTGATCGGCCCGCACCAGCTATTCGCGACGCCCAGCATCGGCATCAGCCTCTACCCGACCGACGGCCGCGACCGCGAGACCCTGCTGCGCAACGCCGATGTCGCGATGTATCACGCCAAGGACGCCGGTCGCAACAACTACCAGTTCTACGCCCGCTCGATGAACGAGGCGGCCGGCGAACGCCTGCGCCTGGAAAACGCGCTGCGCCGGGCGCTGGCCTCGGTGACGCCGGAACACTCGCCGTTCGCGCTGCACTTCCAGCCGCAGATCGACACCCGCAACGGCGCGATCTCCGGTCTCGAGGCGCTCGCCCGCTGGCACGACCCCGAGCTCGGTGACGTGCCGCCCACCCGCTTCATCCGCATCGCCGAGGACAGCGGCCTGATCCAGCCGCTCGGCGACTGGGTGATCTGGGAAACCTGCCGCCAGGTGCGCCGCTTCCGCGACGCCGGCATCGACCGCCTGCGCGTCGCCGTCAACATCTCGGCCCAGCAACTGCGCCACGAGAACCTGCCCGCCCTGATCCGCGGCGTCCTCTCCTGCTACGACCTGAGCGCCGCCGACCTCGAACTCGAAATCACCGAGAGCACGGCAATGCAGAACCCGGAACTGACGCTGTCGATTCTCGACCAGTTGTCGGACATGGGCATGATGCTGGCGATCGACGATTTCGGTACCGGCTATTCCTCGCTCGCCTACCTCAAGCACCTGCCGATCCAGCGCCTCAAGCTCGACCGTTCCTTCGTCAAGGACCTGGAAACCGACAGCAACGACGCCGCCATCTGCGCCGCCACCGTCGCCCTCGGCCACAAGCTGGGGCTGGAACTGGTCGCCGAAGGCGTCGAGACCGAAGGGCAGCGCGATTTCCTGGCCGCACTCGGCTGCGATTTCGTCCAGGGTTTCCTCTACAGCCGGCCCTTGCCGGCCGATGCCGTGATCGACTTCGTCAAGGCCCACCGGGCCGGGCAGGGCGGCTGAGCCCCCGGCTCCGTCGCTTTCTGCGAAAATAGCCCCCTTTCCCCTCTTTACCGGAATTCCATGCCCCCGCATCCCGCCATTGCCTCAACCGAAGAAATCGTCGCCGAACTGAAGGCCGGCCGCATGGTCGTCCTGGTCGACGAGGAAGACCGTGAAAACGAAGGCGACCTGGTCATGGCCGCCGAGCACGTCACGCCGGAAGCGATCAACTTCATGGCCAAGTATGGCCGCGGCCTGGTCTGCCTGACGCTGACCGAAGCCCGCTGCCGCCACCTCGGCCTGAGCCAGATGGCGCGTAGCAACGGCACCCAGTTCGGCACCGCCTTCACCGTCTCGATCGAAGCCGCCGAAGGCGTCACCACCGGCATCTCGGCCGCCGACCGGGCGCACACCATCCGCACCGCCGTGGCACGCAACGCCAGTCCGGCCGACATCGTCCAGCCCGGCCACGTCTTCCCGATCACTGCCCGCGACGGCGGCGTCCTGGTCCGCGCCGGCCACACCGAAGCCGGTTGCGACCTCGCCGGCATGGCCGGCCTGGAACCAGCGGCGGTGATCTGCGAGATCATGAACGACGACGGCACGATGGCCCGCCTGCCCGAACTGATCGAGTTCTCCAAGCAGCACGGCCTGAAGATCGGCACCATCGCCGACCTCATCCATTACCGCGCCGCTTCCGAAACCCTGGTCGAGCGCGTCAGCAGCAAGACCATCGCCACCGCGCACGGCGAATTCGCGCTGCACGCCTACGTCGACCGCGCCGGCGGCGGCACCCACCTGGTCCTGGTCAAGGGCGAGATTCCGGCTGGCGGCGAGACCCTGGTCCGCGTGCACGAACCGCTGTCGGTCCTCGACTTCCTCGATCCCGCGAGCAGCCACCAGTCCTACTCGATCGACCAGGCGCAGGCGGCGCTGGCCAAAAACGGCCACGGCGTCATCGTCCTCATGCACCGTCCGGAAGACGGCACCGCGCTGATCGAGCGCCTGACCCGCGAGGAAGCGGCCGGCACGCCGCGCCCGCAACAGAAATGGGACCCGCGCACCTACGGCATCGGTGCACAGATCCTGCGCGACCTCGGCGTCGGCAAGATGCGGCTGCTCTCCAGCCCGCGCAAGATGCCCTCCATGACCGGTTTCGGCCTCGAAGTCACCGGTTTCGTCACCTCACCCGCGGAGCTTTGAGCCATGTCCCGTTTTGACAACGTATTCGAATTCGACAGCAACCTCGACGGCAATGGCCTGGCCATCGGCATCGTCATGAGCCGTTTCAACCTGCCCATCTGCGAAGGCCTGCTTTCCGCCTGCGTCGCCGAACTCAAGCGGCTCGGCGTCGCCGACGAGGACATGGCGATCGCCACCGTCCCCGGCGCCCTGGAAATCCCGCTGGTCCTCCAGACGATGGCGCAGACCGCCCAGTACGACGCGCTGATCGCGCTCGGCGCGGTGATCCGCGGCGACACCTATCACTTCGAAGTGGTGTCCAACGACGCCTGCCGCGCCATCATGGAACTGCAATTGCATACCGGCGTACCGATCGCCAACGGCATCCTGACCTGCGACACCGACGAACAGGCCGAAGTCCGCATGCAGCCGAAGGGCACCGATTGCGCCCAGGCCGCCGTCGAAATGGCCAACCTGCAAGGAGCGCTGAGCAATGACTGAGCAGGAACAAACCCCCAAGGCGCCGCCCAAGTCGGCCCGTCGCCGCGCCCGCGAATTCGTTCTGCAGGGCCTCTACCAGTGGCGCGTCGGCGGTGCCGACGAAGCCGCCATCGAAGCCTACGCGCCGGAAATGGAAGGTTTCGCCAAGGCCGACCGCGAGTTCTTCGTCGGCACGCTGCGCGGCGTCATCGGCCAGCATGAGGCGCTGATCGAGCGCATCGCCAGCCATATCGACCGCCCCTTTGGCGAACTCTCGCCGGTCGAAGCGTCGCTGCTCATGCTCGGCACCTTCGAGATGGTCAATCATCCGGAGACGCCCTACCGCGTCATCATCAACGAAGCGATCGAGCTGGCGAAGTCCTTCGGCGGTACCGACGGCCACAAGTACGTCAACGGCGTGCTCGACAAGATCGCCGCCATCGTCCGCCCGGACGAAGTCGCTTCGCGCCGGCGCGGCAAGTAAGGCGATGGCGGGCGAGTTCGCGCTGATCGACCGCTACTTCGCCCGTCCGACGCCGTCGGCGGTGCTCGGCCCCGGCGACGACTGCGCGCTGGTCCAGCCGACGCCCGGCAAGCAACTGGCGGTGACCACCGACATGCTGGTCGCCGGCACCCATTTCCTGGCCGATACCGATCCCCGCAACCTCGGCTGGAAGGCGCTCGCCGTCAATCTGTCCGACCTCGCGGCGATGGGCGCCACGGCGCGCTGGGTGACGCTGGCCGGCGCCTTGCCGGCGGCCGACGCGGCGTGGATCGAGCGTTTTGCCGACGGTTTTTTCGCCTGCGCCAAGGAATACGGTGTCGACGTGATCGGCGGCGATACCACGCGCGGCCCGCTCAACCTGTGCGTCACCGCGCTCGGCGAAGTCGAACCGGGACGCGCTCTGCGCCGCGACGGCGCCCGTCCCGGCGACCAGATCTGGGTGTCCGGCCGGCCCGGGCTGGCGGCGCTCGGCCTCGCCCAGTTGCAGGGCCGGGTCAGCCTGCCCGAACCCTGGCCGCGGCTGTGCATCGCCGCCCTGGAAAAGCCGCGTCCGCGGCTCGCCCTCGGCCAGTCGCTGGTCGGCCTGGCGAGCGCGGCGATCGACGTTTCCGACGGCCTGCTCGCCGACCTCGGCCACATCGCCGAACGTTCCGGTTGTGCCGCCGCCGTCCGCCTCGTGCAACTGCCGCAACTGCGCGACCTGGTCGGCAGCGGCGAGCGTTACGACGCCGACCTGCGCCGCCTTGCCCTCGACTGCCAACTGGCCGGCGGTGACGACTACGAACTGTGCTTCACCGTGCCGGCAGCGCGCAGCCCGGAGGTGGCGGCGCTCGCCGCGGCGCTCGAACTGCCGCTCTGGCCGATCGGCGAGATCGTCGCCGGGACGCCGGGTACGGTCGAGGTCTTCGACCCGGACGGCCAGCCGGTGGACATCGCACGCCGGGGGTACGATCACTTTGGCTAGGCCGCCCAGCGTCCGCTTCCTGCTCGCCCACCCGGCGCATTTCTTCGCCTGCGGCTGCGGCAGCGGGCTGGCGCCGTGGGCGCCGGGCACCTTCGGCACCCTGTTCGCCTGGGCCAGCTTCATCCTGTTCCGTCCCCACTTCGGCGACGGCCAGTTGCTCTTCCTGTTCGCCGTCGCCTACCTGGCCGGCATCTGGTTCATCGAGGTCGCCGGCCGGGCGCTCGGCGAACCCGACCACGGCAGCATCGTCTGGGACGAGATCGTCCCCTTCTGGTTCGTGCTGCTGCTCGCCCCGCCGGGCTGGCTCTGGCAACTGGCGGCCTTCCTGCTGTTCCGCCTGTTCGACATCAGCAAGCCGCAACCGGCGCGCTGGTTCGACGAGAAGGTCAAGAACGGCTTCGGCGTGATGGCCGACGACCTGGTGGCCGCCGGCTACACGCTGTTCGTGCTGGCGCTGCTGCGCTACACCATCGGCGGCTGAAGCTGCCGCCGGCTCAGGCTTTTTCGTTGATCGTCCCGGGACGTCGGCTGCGCGTGTCGTAGCGTTGGCGGAGCGCATCCGGGTCACCGCCATCCGCCCCCCGGCGCCGCCGCTCAACTGGCGGCCCGGCTAGGCAGAAAGCGGCTAATTCCTGCTGCGGCGAACGTTCGCGTTGATTGTCCACGCCTTCGATCGGCTCCACCCGGCGCCGGCTGGCGAACAGGGCCTGGGTTGCCCGCTCGATGGCTTCCGCAGTTGGCTGCTGGGTCGTCGATGGCAGGCGCGACATTTTCATGAGCAGGCTCCAGCGGCTTGGCTGACGGGCGGCCAAGCCGCTTTCCAGGTTCAGCGTTGCCCCGGGCTGCAGCCGCCGACCGTGTTGCCGCGGCAGGGCACGGCGGTTTCGCCGGTGATCAGCCACTGGCTGTTCTGGCGGACCATCTGCAGGGTTTTCAGGACGCGGTCGTTGTAGAGGTTCGAGCGGTAGGTCTGCTCGAACTGCGCCGTCGCCCGGTCGGCACCGTGCATCTGCACGTCCAGCTTGTCCACCGTCACCGAGATGCGTTCGCGCGGCATGATGCGGGTGCGCCGCAGACGATCCCAGGCATCGCGCGAGAGGCCGCGGTCGGGGGTGAAGCCCGGCGCGTAGAAGGCGGTGTAGGCGGTGTAGTCCTTTGCCGACCAGGCCTGCGCCCAGGCGCGGATGCGCGCCTGCACGTCGGCGTCGCTGGCGGGCGCTGGCGGCGTCACGACCGGCGGTTTCTTGCCCAGCATGTCCTGCGCCCGGGCGTCGAGATCGGCGCGCGGCGTGCTGGTCAGCGCCACCGGCTCCGGCGGGCACAGCGTGGCGGCGTCGACTTCGGCCAGTTCGCTGGCTTCCGGCGTCGCCGTCTCCAGCTTCTGCAGGCCCATGAACTCGAGCAGCGAGCCCATGCCGGCCTGGCTGCGCAGGTAGGCCAGCGTCAGGTCGGTGTCGGCATTGACCAGCGAGCGCTTCGCCGAGAGCAGTTCATTTTCGGTATCGAGCAGGTCGAGCAGCGTGCGCTGGCCGACGTTGAACTGGTCGCGGTAGGCGTCGCGCGTCTTTTCGAGCAGCGCCACCTGGGTCGTCAGGTTGGCCTTCTGCTCGCTCAGCCGCTGCACGTCGTTGTAGGCGATCAGCAGCGTCTGCCGGGTGTCGCGGCACGCCTTCTCGCGCATTTCCAGCGCCATGTGCTTGCGTTCGACGTATTGCCGTTCGCGCGCGGTGTCCGAACCGCCGTTGAACAGGTTCCACGACATCACGACTTCGGCGACGTTCTGGTCGCGGTCGCCGCTGACGCCCTGGTAGTTCTTGGTCGTCTCGGTGCGGGCCCGCAGGTCGATGCGCGGCATGTAGGCGGCGCGCCGGCCTTCGACGTCGTACTGCGCGGCTTCGATGTTCTCGACCGCTGCCAGCAGCGTCGGGTTGCGCTTGTAGAGCACGTCGAGCGCCGCCTTCGGGCTCGCCGGCAGCGCCGCGCCGGGCAGTTGCTGCGGTGTCAGCGTTGCCGCCGGCAGTTCGCCGACCAGGCGCTGGTAGCGCGCCATCACGTCATGCAGGTTGGCGGTCTCGGTGGTCAGGTTGACCTCGGCCAGCGCCAGCCGGCTGCCCGCCTGCTCGAGATCGACCCGGCGGCCGACGCCGGACGCGGTGCGCGCCTTGATCTGCTCGTAGGTCGCCTTGTGGCGGACGTAGTTGTCTTCGGCCAGCGCCACCAGCGAGCGGTAGCGCAGCACGTCGACGTAGGCCTTGCTGGCTTCGAGGGCGACGTTCTCCGAGGCTTCAAGCAACTCGTAGTAGCGCACCAGCTTGGCCTTGCCCAGCTTGCGCACTTCGCTGCGCGTCGCGAAGCCGTCGAACAGCATCTGGCTCAAGGTCAGCGCGTAACCGCGCCGGGTGTAGGTGTCCTTGGCGGAACCCGGCACTTCCAGGCTCTCGCGACCGGCCCCGGCCGTCAGATCGAGTTTCGGGAAGTAGCCGCCGCGGGCGACGCCGACTTCTTCTTCGGCGGCCTTGTAGTTGCGCCACTTGATCGTCACTTCCGGGCTTTTCTGCACCGCCTGCTGGGCGACCTGACGCAGCGCCTGCTGGACTTCCGGGGCTGCCGGCTGCTGGGCATGCAGCGGCAGGGCGAGGCTGGCGAGCAGCCAGGGGAGGGTCTTGAGTCGGGTCATCGCTCAGCAGGCTCCGGCCTGGACCATGCTTGGCGCGCGGCCGCCATGGCTGCGCCGGACGCGCGGCCGCTCGCTGATCTCGCGCAGCATCGGCACCGGCTTGCCGGCGTGCAACTGCTTGAGCAGTGCTTCCGACTCCTTGAGCGGACTGTAGGCGAGATGGATCAGCAGCAGCACCTGCTTGGGAATGGTGCGCCCGGTTTCGTAGCGCGAGCCGCCCGACTGGGTGACCAGGATGCGCTTCCAGAAGGTGCTTTGCTTGAGGCCGAGTTGATTCCGCAGTTCGCGGATGTCCTGGCCATTCTTGCAGATGAGTTCGGTGTTCATGCGGATTCTCCTAGTACCAAGGGTTCAATCGACCAGCAGGCGTCCCTGCTGGATCAGGTTTTCGAGGATTTGGGCGGTGCCGGCATGGAGGCCGCCGGCCGACAGGTCCACGCCGTCGAGGATCACTTGCTGGGTCGGCGCGCTGCCGTCGCCGAGCGGGTTGATGCGGATCAGCGTGTGGTCGCTGGCAGTCTCGATCTGCAAATACTGTTCGAGATTGCCGAGGTCGCTGCCGTCGTGGAATTCGCCCTGCAGCAGGTCGCGCAGGTCGAGCACGTCGCCGCCGGCGCCGACCGTCGCTGTCGCGTTGAAATCGACGATGACGTCGGTGGCCGGTGCGGCGGCCGTCCCCTGGTCGCCGAACTCCCAGCGGAAGACATCGCTGTCGGCGCCGCCGATCAGGATGTCGTTGCCGCGCCCGCCGATCAGCAGGTCGATGCCGGCGCCGCCGTCGAGTCCGTCGTTGCCGTCGCCGCCGCGTAGCAGGTCGCTGCCGCCTGCGCCCTGCAGCAGGTCGTCGCCGCCGTGACCATAGAGGCGGCTGCCGGCGGCGATCGCCTGCAGGCTGTCGGCGCCGTCGCCACCCTCGACCAGGCGCGGATCGCTGTCCGGGCTATGGATCAGGCTGACTTCGGCGAGCGAACCGACGTTCGCCGTGCTGCTCAGGCCGTGGCTGTCGGTGGCGGTGATGCTGGTCGCGCTGAGCACGCTGACGTCGAGCAAAGACTGTTCGTAGTGCACCGTGCCGAGCAGTTCGTTGAGTGCCAGGTTGTCGATGGTGCCGCCGTCGGCGGCGGTGATGACCAGCGTCGAGCTGGGCAGGACCAGGCCGAGCAGGCCGGGATCGTTGGTGATCTCGACGTGCAGCCCGAGTTCGGCGGCCAGCGCGAGCGAGGCCTGGAGATGGTAGGGACCGAGATTGACCAGCGCCCGGTAGGCGATTTCGACGCGCATCAGGTCGTTGTTGGCGTCCAGCGCGGTGAAGCGGGTGCGGGTGCCGAGGTCGATCAGGTCGAGCGCTTCGAGGCCGATGATGCCGAGCAGGTTGTTGCCGGTCTCGATGCCGGCCACCGGCGCGACGTTGGCCGGGACGCCGGTGCCGACGAAGCCGAGCGTGCCGCTGGCACTGTCGCCGTCGCCATCGACCAGCGTGTACTGGAGGTTGGTGTGGCTGCCGCGTACCGGTGTTTCGTCGACGTGGTAGCGGAAGCTGCCGTCGCAGAGGCCGATGCGCAGCGTCTCGCCCTGTACCGTGGTCAGCGTCAGGGTGCGCGCCACCGGATCGAACTGGTAGGCGGTGACGCTGTCCGAGCTGCCGCTGGCGGTCAGCGTGTTGGTCTGCGCGTCGTAAGCGAAACTGTAGCCGCCGATGCTCAGGCTGGCGACGTGGCCGCCGTCGGCACCGAAGCCGCCGAGGCTGCCGGTGAGCGTCGTCGGGCCGTCGACGGTGTCGGCAAAAACGCAGGCCATCTCGTTGAAGTCGCCGATCCAGTTGCTGTTCAGGTTGCAGCCATTGCTGCCGTCCCAGGCGATCGGGTTCAACTGGTCGGGAATGATGATGCCGCGCGGGCCGACGCCGATCGCCTGCGAGACGATCTGGTGTTGGGCGAGAAAGGCCTGCCAGGCGAGTTCTTCGCCCTGGTCGATGCCGTCGCCGAGGAAGGGATCGAACTGGCCGGTGTAGTTGAACGGGTGGCCGCTGCTGTCGATTGTCGGTTCGCCGTCGGAGAAGAAATAGGAGACGTTCTGCGCCGTATCGATGCGCCCGGGATCGGCGAAAGCCTGGCTGGCGGTGGCCTGTGCCGCGTCGTAGTTCGACGCTTCGCCGCTGACGCTGATGCCGGCCAGCGCGGCACGCGCCTCGTCCACGGTCAGCCAGCGGTCGCCGATCGCCTGGCCGTCGTTGCCGAAAATGACGAGGCGGACCATGACGTCGCCCAGCCCGTCGTAACGGTCGAGCAGGTCGTTGATCGCCAGCTTGGCGAGGTCGAGGCGGCTCAGGTCCTTGCCGGCCAGGTCCTTGACGCAGGCACATTCGTTCATGCTCGACGAGATGTCGAGGACGATCATCAGGTTGGTGTCAGCGCCGTCGCCATCGCCGACGCGGAAGCTCTGGTCGCGGGCGAGCGGCGCGTCGTCCTCGATGTTCAGGGTCAGCGTCGCGCTGTGCTGCTGGTTGCCGTCGCTGGCCTTGACCGTGAAGTTGAGGGCGGCGATGTCCTCGCCGCTGCTGTCGAGGTGGTCGACCGCTTGCAGCAGGCGGATTTCGTAGTTGCCCTGGGCATCGACCTTGGCGCAGATGACTTCCGGACCGAGCGGGCCGGCGCGGCCGACCAGCGGCGACGCTTCGGTGCCGTCGCCGGACCAGACGATGCGCACGCCGTTCGAGCAAAGTTCATCGCTCGGCGCCAGCAGGCAATAGCTGAGCGCCGGGGTGCCGTTGGCGACGACCAGCGAGCCGCTGACAACCGCCGAGTCGGTGGTGTCGGCAGGCAGGCCGAGGTTGTCGGGCAGGCCCTTGGCCAGGCCTTCCTCGGAAACGCTGACCGTCAGGTCGTCGATGATCAGCGCGGTGCGGAATTCGGCGCTGTCGCTACCGCGCGGCGTCGCATTCCCGGCCGGATCGCGGATCAGCGCCTCGACGGTCAGTATCGTGCCGTGTGCTTGCGGCGGGAAGGCGGTGCTGACGTAACCGTTGGCCTTGTCGGCGGCGGTGACGGTGATTTCGCGGGTGATCGTGCCGCTGGAAACGATGACGATATCGCCGGCATCGACCTTGGCCGGGTCGAAGGCGATCTGCACATCGACATCGCCGTTCAGTTCGGCGGCGTTGATGTAGCCGTCGTTGTTGGCGTCTTCGGTAATGGTGACGGTCGGTGCCTGGCCGCCGTTGGGCGGAATGGTATCGACGATCGCGCTGTCGCTACCGATCTTGCCGAGGTTGCCGGCCGGGTCGCGGACCTGGGCGCTGACGCTGACTTCCTGACCTTCGCCGGGATTGGCGACGGCCAAGGCGATGCTGCCGCGATTGATGTCGGCCAGGGTCAGGACGAGCGGCGCCTGGGCGACGCCGTTGATCGAGACGAGCAGACTATCGCCGACGCGGGCGGTGCCGGGCAGGGTGATGCTGACGTCGATGTCGCCGTTGAGTTCGGCGGCACTGATCCAGCGGTTGTTGTCGGCATCCTCGGTGATGGTGACGATGGGGGCGCCGGGCTCGGAGAGCAGCAGGCGGGCGCTGTCGCTGACCGGACCGGCAGCGTTGCCGGCGATGTCGGTGATGCGGGCGGTGGCGACGAAGTCGGTGTTGTCGGCGGTCGGGTTGAACTTGAGATCGACGTGGCCGGCGGCGAGATGGGCGGCGGTCAGGGTGATCACCTGATCGACGTTGCCGCTGCCGGAGACAGTCAGCGAATCGCCGACGGCGGCGCCGGCGGGCAGGGTGACGCGGACGTCGATGTCGTTGCCCTGCAGTTCGGCGATCGAGATGAAACCGTCGTTGTTGCGGTCCTCGGCGATTTCGATGGCGAGGCCGGTAAACACTGTGGTATCGACGGTGACGGCATCGCTGCCGGTCGGGCTGAGGTTGCCGGCGGGATCGCGCAACTGGGCAGTCACGGTCAGCGTGTTGCCGTCGCCGGGGCTGGCGATGCCGCTCAAATCTAGATAGCCGGCGGCGATGTCGGCCGCGGTGAGGACGATGGGCGCCCGGGCAACACCATTGACCATGACCAGCAGGCTGTCGCCGGCGCGGGCGGTATCGGGCAGATCGACGCGGACATCGACGTCGCCCTGCAACTCGGCGGCGTTGAGCCAGCCGTCGCCGTTGGCATCCTCGGTGATGGTGACGGTGGGTGCGGCGAGGTCGCCGATCATCAGCGTGGCGCTGTCGCTGGCGGTGTTGGAGAGGTTGCCGGCGGGGTCGGAGACCTGGGCGGAGACCTCGATGCGGGTGCCGTTGGCCGGAGCATCGACGTCGATCAGCACATGCTGGGCGTCGATATCGGCCTGCGTGAGGACGATGCTGCGCGTCGCGTTGCCAGTGATGCGCACGGTCAGCAGATCGCCGGCGATGGCCTCGGCCGGCAGGTCGAGGCGGATGTCGACCTTGCCGCTGAGTTCGGCCTTGTTGATGAAACCGTCGTTGTTGGCGTCTTCAACGATGGTGACGGCGAGGCCCTGCAGGTTGCTGGTATCGACCTTGGCGCTGTCCTGACCGGGCAGCGTGCTGTTGCCGGCCGGATCGACGATGGTCGCGCTGACGACCAGGGTGTTGCCCGGCGCCGGAATCGGGAAGTCGGTCAGGACATGGCCGGCCGCCTTGCTGGCGGCGTCGATGACGATCTCGCGGGTAGTGCTGCCGTCGGTGACGCGGACGATGTCGCCGACCTCGACCAGCGCCGGCTTGAAGTCGATGCGGACGTCGGCCGTCCCTTGCGCTTCGGCACGGTTGATGAAGCCGTCGTTGTTGGCGTCCTCGACGATGGTGACGGTCGGCGCATCGCCCTTGTTCGGCACGTCGGTATCGACGATGGCGCTGTCGCTGCCCGGCGGCGTGCTGTTGCCGGCCGGGTCGACGATGCGGGCGCTGACCGCGATGCTGTCGCCGGACGGCGGCGCGGTGAAGGCGGTGGTGACGTAACCGCGGCTCAAATCGGCACTGGTGACGGTGATTTCCCGGGTAATCGTGCCGCTGCTGACGACGACGATGTCGCCAGCGTCGACCTTGGCCGGGTCGAAGGCGATCTGCACATCGACGTCGCCGTTGAGCTCGGCGGCGTTGATGTAGCCGTTGTTGTCGGCGTCTTCGGTGATGGTGACGGTCGGTGCCTTGCCGCCGTTGGGCGGGATGGTATCGACGGTGGCGCTGTCGCTGCCGATCTTGCCGAGATTGCCGGCCGGGTCGCGGACCTGGGCGGTGACTTCAAGGCTTTGTCCTTCACCAGGATTGGCGACGGCCAAGGCGATGCTGCCGCGGTTGATGTCGGCAAGCGTCAGCACATGCGGCGCCTGGGCGACGCCGTTGATCGAGACGAGCAGACTGTCGCCGACACGGGCGGTGCCGGGCAGGGTGATGCTGACGTCGATGTCGCCGTTGAGTTCGGCGGCGTTGATCCAGCCGTTGTTGTCGGCGTCCTCGGTGATCGCGACGAGCGGCGCGCCGGGTTCGGAGAGGAGCAGGCGGGCGCTGTCGCTGACCGGGCCGGCAGCGTTGCCGGCGATGTCGGTGATGCGGGCGGTGGCGACGAAGTCGGTGTTGTCGGCAGTCGGGTTGAACTTGAGATCGACATGACCGGCGGCGAGATGGGCGGTGGTCAGGGTGATCACCTGATCGACGTTGCCGCTGCCGGAGACGGTCAGCGAATCGCCGACGGCAGCGCCGGCGGGCAGGGTGACGCGGACGTCGATATCGTTACCCTGCAGTTCGGCGATCGAGATGAAACCGTCGTTGTTGCGGTCCTCGGCAATCTCGATGGCGAGACCGGTAAACACCGTGGTATCGACGGTGACGGCATCGCTGCCGCTCGGGCTGAGGTTGCCGGCGGGGTCGCGTAACTGGGCGGTCACGGTCAGCGTATGGCCGTCGCCGGGACTGGCGATGCCGGCGAGCTCGACATGGCCGGCGGCGATGTCGGCAGCCGTCAGCAAGACAGGCGCCCGGGCAACGCCATTGACCATGACCAGCAGGCTGTCACCGGCACGGGCGGTATCGGGCAGATCGACGCGGACATCGACGTCGCCCTGCAACTCGGTGGCGTTGAGCCAGCCGTCGCCGTTCGCATCCTCGGTGATGGTGACGGTGGGTGCGGCGAGGTCGCCGATCATCAGCGTGGCGCTGTCGCTGGCGGTGTTGGAGAGATTGCCGGCCGGGTCGGAGACCTGAGCGGACACCTCGATGCGGGTGCCGTTGGCCGGGGCATCGACATCGATCATCACATGCTGGGCGTCGATGTCGGCCTGCGTGAGGACGATGCTGCGCGTCGCGTTGCCGGTGACACGCACGGTCAGGAGATCGCCGGCGATGGCCTCGGCTGGCAGGTCGATGCGGATATCGACTTTGCCACTGAGTTCGGCGCGGTTGATGAAGCCGTCGTTGTTGGCGTCCTCGACGATGGTCACGGCAAGGCCCTGCAGGTTGCTGGTGTCGACCTTGGCGCTGTCCTGGCCGGGCAGCGTGCTGTTGCCGGCCGGATCGACGATGGTCGCGCTGACGACCAGGGTGTTGCCCGGCGCCGGAATCGGGAAGTCGGTCAGGACATGGCCGGCCGCCTTGCTGGCGGCGTCGATGACGATCTCGCGGGTGGTGTTGCCGTCGGTGACGCGGACGATGTCGCCGACCTCGACCAGCGCCGGCTTGAAGTCGATGCGGACGTCGGCCGTCCCTTGCGCTTCGGCACGGTTGATGAAGCCGTCGTTGTTGGCGTCTTCGACGATGGTGACGGTTGGTGCATCGCCCTTGTTCGGCGCGTCGGTGTCGACGATCGCGCTGTCGCTGCCCGGCGGGGTGCTGTTGCCAGCCGGATCGACGATGCGGGCGCTGACCACGATGCTGTCACCGGACGGCGGCGCGGCGAAGGCGGTGGTGACGTAACCCTTGGTGAGGTCAGCGGCGGTGACGGTGATTTCCCGGGTAATCGTGCCGCTGCTGACGACGACGATGTCGCCAGCGTCGACCTTGGCCGGGTCGAAGGCGATCTTCACATCGACGTCGCCGTTGAGTTCGGCGGCATTGATGTAGCCGTTGTTGTCGGCGTCTTCGGTGATGGTGACGGTGGGCGCCTTGCCGCCGTTGGGCGGAATGGTATCGACGGTGGCGCTGTCGCTGCCGGTCTTGCCGAGGTTGCCGGCAGGGTCGCGGACCTGGGCGGTGACTTCAAGGCTTTGCCCTTCGCCCGGATTGGCGACGGCCAGCGCGATGCTGCCGCGGTTGATGTCGGCGAGCGTCAGCACGTGTGGGGCCTGGGCGACGCCGTTGATCGAGACGAGCAGGCTGTCGCCGACGCGGGCGGTGCCGGGCAAGGTGATGCTGACGTCGATCTCACCGTTGAGCTCGGCGGCACTGATCCAGCGGTTGTTGTCGGCGTCCTCGGTGATCGCGACGATGGGGGCGCCGGGCTCGGAGAGCAGCAGGCGGGCGCTGTCGCTGACCGGACCGGCGGCATTGCCGGCGATGTCGGTGATGCGGGCGGTGGCGACGAAGTCGGTATTGTCGGCGGTCGGGTTGAACTTGAGATCGACGTGACCGGCGGCGAGATGGGCGGCGGTCAGGGTGATCACCTGATCGACGTTGCCGCTGCCGGAGACGGTCAGCGAATCGCCGACGGCGGCACCGGCGGGCAGGGTGACGCGAACGTCGATGTCGTTACCCTGCAGTTCGGCGATCGAGATGAAGCCGTCGTCGTTGCGGTCTTCCGTGATTTCGACGGCCAGATTCTTGTAGACCGTGGTATCGACGGTGACGGCATCGCTGCCGCTCGGGCTGAGGTTGCCGGCGGGATCGCGCAACTGGGCGACGACGGTCAGCGTATGGCCGTCGCCGGGACTGGCGATGCCGGCGAGGGCGACATGACCGGCGGCGATGTCGGCGGCGGTGAGCAGCACCGGCAGGCGGGCGACGCCATTGACCGAGACGAGCAGGCTATCGCCGGCGCGGGCGCTGTCGGGCAGGTCGACGCGGACATCGACGTTGCCCTGCAGCTCGGCGGCGTTGAGCCAGCCGTCGCCGTTGGCATCCTCGGTGATGGTGACGGTGGGCGCGGCGAGGTCGCCGATCATCAGCGTCGCGCTGTCGCCGGCGGTGTTGGAGAGATTGCCGGCGGGGTCGGAGACCTGGGCGGAAACCTCGATGCGGGTGCCGTTGGCCGGGGCGTCGACGTCGATCAGCACATGGTGGGCATCGATGTCGGCCTGCGAGAGGACGATGCTGCGCGTCGCGTTGCCGGTGACGCGCACGGTCAGGAGATCGCCGGCGATGGTTTCGGGCGGCAGGTCGATGCGGATGTCGACCTTGCCGCTGAGTTCGGCCTTGTTGATGAAGCCGTCGTTGTTGGCGTCCTCGACGATGGTTACCGCGAGGCCCTGCAGGTTGCTGGTGTCGACCTTGGCGCTGTCCTGGCCGGGCAGGGTGCTGTTGCCGGCGGGGTCGAGGATCACCGCCTCGACGGTCAAGGTGCTGCCATGGGCGGTCGGCGGGACGCTCAGCGAGACGTAGCCGTTGGCCTTGTCCTGGGCGTTGACGACGACGTCGATGATGAGACCGTTGGCATTGACGCGGACGGTGTCGCCGATATCGACCAGCTTGCCGTCGAAGGCGACGCGGATGTCGACGTCGCCCTGCAGTTCGGCGCGGTTGATGAAACCGTCGTTGTTGGCGTCTTCGACGATGGTCACGGTCGGCGCGGCGCCGCCGTTGGGCGGCGTGGTGTCCGGCTCGGCCGGGGTCAGGTCGCCGTTCTGGCGCTCGGCGAGGGCGTAACGGTCGCCGGCGCCGAAGCGGTAGGCGGAGTCACTGCTGCCGATACTCTCGACGATGCGCTGGAACTGCACGAAGTTGTGGCCGCCTTCGCTGGCGGCGCCGCTTTCACCGGCGGCCGTGGCCTCCTCGTCGAGCAGGTCGTCGAGCGGCCGGTTGGCGGCGAGCGCCGCCGTTAGTTCGCGGGCGCCGGGGCTGTTCGCCGCCACTGCGCTGTCGTCCTGGCTGCTGTTGCCGGCGACGTCGCCGTCGAGTTGCAGGCTTTCGCTGCGCTCCAGGCTGATTTCCCGGCCGTCGGCAAGTTTGACGACGGCTTGCGCGTCGCGCGCGGTGACCACCTTCTCGCCGGGGAAGAGCGGGTCGCCGGGGTGCAAGGGACGAACCTTGCCGTCGGGCGAGATGGCGAAAACCTGGCCGGTGACGGAAGCTGCTTTGGCGATGCTGATGGCGGCTGACATGGCTTGAACTCCTTGCGCGCTGGGGCTTGCTCTGACGAGGAAAGAAGTTGCAGTCAGAGTTAATTGAAAGTCGTGTTTTCAAATTATACGTATACATCAATTAAATGCCATACATGAAAACCAAGTTTCATTTTATTCGTTTGGCAAGCAGCGGAATGCTGGATGTTGTTTTTGTGATTATTAATCGAATAAACGATAAAAGTAGTTGACGTACTTGTATTTGCGATCTAGGATGCAGTCGTGATCAACGGCAAACCTGCGGCGACGCAGGGACGCAAAGCCTCCGGTCTGGCGCTTGTCAGATAGCGGGGTTGCCCAGCCCAAGATCTCGGCCATCTGCCGGGACCTGCCCGAAAACTCCAGCGGGCGCTCGCGTGATGGTCTTTCCAACGTGTTGATGTAAAGGAAAGATCATGCTCAAGAACCACCAGACCTTCGCCCCTTCTCCCTTGCACGGTCTCTATCGCCGGCGAACGACGGCTTGCGCGGCCGCGCCGGCCAGCGTCTGGCTGAGCCACTACCTGCCGGGACTGGTCCTGAAACTTGCGCTGCTGATTCTGGTCTGTCAGTGGGTGCCGCTATACGGCGGTCTAATTGAAGACCTGTTCGGGCCGCTCACGCAGAGCTTGAGTTTTGCCCTGACTCGCCTTTAGTATGACGTATCAGTTTTGCGGCGTTAATTCATTTTTCAGGTAGCGGAGCGAGCGTGCCTTTCAGAAACCTCCTGCTTGATGACGAGAAGGCTTGCGTGCTGGCGGTCGATGACACGCCGGCCATCCTGCAATTGCTGGAGATGGCGCTCGGCATCGATTACGAGGTGGTGACCGCCGAGTCCGGGGCACAGGCGCTGGAAATCTTCCCGCAGCGGCGTTTCGACCTGGTGCTGCTCGATCTGCTGATGCCGGGAATGAACGGTTTCGAAACCCTGGCCGAGTTGCAGAAGCTGCCGTCGTTCAACGGCACGCCGGTGATCTTCCTGACCGCCATGGACGACCTGGCGAGCGAGTGCAGCGCGCTGGAAATGGGCGCCGACGACTACATCACCAAGCCGTTCAAGCCCAACCTGGTGCGCTTGCGCATCGCCAACATCCTGCATCGCGTCCGCCTGCAGCGTCATCTCTCGCTGGCCCTGGCCGGCGCCGACCAGGGCCTGTGGTCCTGGGATCTGGCGAGCGACCAGGTGCGCGTCGCCGCCGGCTGGAGTGAGCCGCTGGGCTGCGCCAACGGCGAGGCGGCGGGCGAGGTTGCCGGCTGGGCGGCACTGGCGCACGCCGATTGCAGCGCCGTCATCGAGCAGGCGCGGGCGGCCTACCTGGCCGGCGAGCGCCCGGCCTTCGAGGCCGACGTCCGATTGCGCACGCTGAAGGGCGGCTGGAAGTGGTTCAACATCTACGGCAAGTCGGGCAATCGGCAGTCGCTGGTCGGTACCTACCGCAACATCGACGCCAAGAAGGCGGCCGAACTGGCGCTGCGCGACAGTGAGGAAAGGTTGCGCCACGTCATGGACGCCACCGGCGAAGGCATCTGGGACTGGCAAGTGGGCAGTGCGACGGCCCGCCACAACATCGCCTGGAGCCGCATCCTGGGGCTGGACGAAGCCGCGCACGAGCACGAAATCACCTCCGTCAGTTCGCTGATCCATCCCGACGACCGGCCGGCGCACGCTGCCGCTCTCGCTGCCTGCCTGGAGCGGGCGCCGTCCTTCGCCCTCGAATACCGGATTCGCCACGCCAGCGGCAACTATCTGTGGGTCATGGATCGCGGCAAGGTGGTCGAGCGCGCGGCAGATGGCACGGCACTGCGCCTGGTCGGCGCCTTCCAGGATATTTCCGAGAGCAAGCGGCTGGAGGAGGAATACCGGCGGCTGGCCTTGTTCGATACCCTGACCGGCCTGCCCAACCGCCGCCTGCTGGTCGACCGCATGGAACAGGCGATCGTCCAGAACCGCCGCCAGGCCTCGCTCGGCGCGCTGATGTTCATCGATATGGACCGCTTCAAGGAACTCAACGACAGCCTCGGCCATGATTGCGGCGACCTGCTGTTGATCGAGGTCGGGCGTCGCCTGCAGGCCTGCGTGCGGCGGATGGATACGGTGGCCCGATTGGGCGGCGACGAATTCATCGTCATGTTGCCGCTGCTCTCGGCGGAAGACGAGGTCGCCATGAAGCACGCGCAGGCGGTTGGTCACAAGATCCTGCTTGCCCTCGGCCAGCCCTACCGGCTCGGCGAATGCAGCTACGACAGCTCGCCGAGCATCGGTCTGACGCTGTTTTCCGGGGCCCCGGAAGAGAGCGTCGACGCCGTCCTCAAGCGCGCCGACGCCGCCATGTACGAGGCCAAGCACCGCGGCCGCAACCAGTTGGCGCTGGCCGCGCCGTCGCCGCTTACCTGATCGCCCACAGGCCGAGCCGGCCGATGCTTGCCGCCAGTTTCAGGCGGGCGCCCTGCCAGCCGGCGTAGGCTTCGATGCGCCGCTGTTCGGCGGAAGCGACGGCGCTCTGCGCGCTGAGCAGTTCGAGGATGTTGCCGACGCCGGCGCGGAAGCGCCCTTCGGCGACCTCGAACGAACGGCGCGCGCTGTCGAGCAGCGTGCTGGCGGCGGCGATGTGTTCCTGGCGGGTGTTCAGCGCCTGGTAGCTCTTCCAGACCTCAAGCGCGACCTGTTGTTCGAGCTGGTTCAGCTTGGCCGCCCTGACCTCGACCTGGCTGCTGGCGGCGCGCACCTTGTAGCCGCGGCCGAAGCCTTCGAACAGCGGGATGCTCAGCTGCATGCCCAGCGCGCTGTCGCGGAAGACGGCGCCGGTCGGCGGGTAGCCGGAAATCGGGATGTGCTTGTCCTGCTGGCGTTCGCTGGCTTCGGCGGAAAACACCAGGGTCGGCCGGCCTTCGGCGCGGGTGGCGCGGACCCGCGCTTCGGCCGCTTCCAGTTCGGCGCGCGCGGCAAGCAGCGCCGGATGGTGGCTGCGTGCGTCCTCGAACAGCTCGCCGACGCTGCGCGGCGCCGGGCCGGGCAGCGCGACCTGCCGTTCGGGCAGACGCAGCGGCGTGTCCGGCGACAGGCCGAGGGCGGTGGCCAGGCTGCCCAGCGCGTTCTGTAGCTCGCCTTCGGCGGTGACCCGCTTGAGGCGGGCATCGGACAGGGCGACCGCCGCCTGCAGCTTGTCGGTCAGGGCGCCGACACCGGCCGCGTACTTGGCCTCGGTCGCCTGGTGGCTCTTGCCGGCCGCCGTCTCGGCGGCTTGTGCGGCGCGCAGCAGGGCCTGCGCCATCTGGACGTCGAAATAAGCCTGCGCGGCGTCGAGCAGCGCCCGCTGCAGCGTGAGGTCGTGGCTGGCGTTGGCGGCGTCGAGCAGGGCGCTGGCCTGGTCGGTGTTGGCGGCGCGCAGGCCGGAATCGAACAGCGTCCAGCTCAGCTTGAGGCTGCCGGCGCGGGTGCGTGGCCGGGTTTCAGCGTCGAGCACCTCGTACTTGCCCTCGTAGGCGCTGCTCGATTTCTGCGCCAGATAGCTGGCGCTGGCCGCCACGCTGGGCAGGTAGGCGGCGCGGGCGACCCCGAGCAGGGCCGCCTGGGTGCGCGCTTCGCCCCAGGCGGCGCGGGTCTGCGGGTTCTGGCAGAGGGCGCGTTCGATCGCTTCGGTGAGTTCGAGCGGCGTCGGCAGCGGGCCGAACTGGCAGGGATTGGTTTCGGCCTCGTCGCCCAGCGCCCGGCTGGCGCTGGCGGCGGTGCGCGCTTCGGTCGAGAACGGGTCGGGCGCTGCTGCCAGCGCGGCGCCGGCCAGGGCGATGCCGGCGAGCAGGCCGGTCAGTCGGCGCAGGCTCACCAGCCACCTCCGCTGGCGATGCGACCGAGGTCGAGCTGCGCCGCCGGCAGGTCGCGCAGCACGCGGCCGGCGTCGAGGACGATGACGCGGTCGGCGCTGGCGATGGTTTCCGGGCGATGGGCGACGATGACGCGGGTGATGTTGAGCCGCTTGATCGCCTGGTTGACCCGCTTTTCGCAGGAGATGTCGAGATGGCTGGTGGCCTCGTCGAGAAAGAGGATCGCCGGCTGCTTGTAGAGGGCGCGGGCGAGCAGGACGCGCTGCTTCTGGCCGCCGGAGATGGCGGCGCCCATGTCGCCGATCAGCGTGTTGTAGGCCATCGGCATCGCCTGGATGTCGTCGTCGATCGCCGCCAGCTTCGCGCATTCCTCGATCCGCGCGAAATCCGGGCGGGGGTCGAAGAAACTGATGTTGTCGGCGATCGAGCCGGCGAACAGGACGTCGTCCTGGAGCACGGTGCCGACCATGCCGCGCAGCGCCTCGAAGCCGACCTGGGCGACGCTGGCGCCGCCGACCAGGACTTCGCCCTCGTTCGGCGTGCGGATGCCGAGCATGGCGCTGATCAGCGTCGATTTGCCGCAGCCGGACGGGCCGACGATGGCGACCGATTCGCCGCGTTCGATCCGCAGGTCGATGCCGTCGAGCACCCAGGGTTCGCCGTCGGCGTAGCGGTAGCGCAGGCCGCGCAGCTCGATCGAGGCTTCCGGCGTTGCTTGCCGCGCCGTCGCCGGCAGCGGCGGCGCGCTTGCTTCGGGCTCGGCAAGGACGATGTCGGCCAGGCGCTCGCCCTGCAGTTGCAGCATCTTGAGGTCGACCAGCTTGTCGATCAGGGCGCTGACCCGCGAATCGAACTGGTCCTTGTAGGCGGAAAACGCCATCAGCGCGCCGACCGTGAAGTTGCCGTCGAGGATCAGCCTGGCGCCGAGCCAGATGACCAGGATGCGCTCGACGCCGAACAGGATGCCGTTGATCAGGCGGTAGAAGATCTGCAGCTTCTGGTTGCGCAGATCGGCGTTGATCTGGTCGACCAGGAGGCTGAGCCAGGTCGAGCGGCGCTCCTCCTGGCGCTGGAAGAGCTTGATGCTGCGCACGCCGCGCACCGTCTCGAGAAAGTGGCTCTGCTGCTTGGCGGCATGCACGATCTGTTCTTCGGTGGCGTTGCGCAGCGGCCGGTACCAGAGCCAGCGGACGATCCCGTAGAGCGCCATGGCGCCGACCGCGATCCACGCCAGCGAGGGGCTGTAGATGAACATCATGACCAGCGTGACGACGGTCATCAGACCGTCGAGGATGCCCTCGACGAAGGCGGTGGTCAGCGTCTTCTGGATGACGTCGATCGAGCCGAAGCGGGAGACGACGTCGCCGAGGTGGCGTTTCTCGAAGTAATCGACCGGCAGGCGCAGCAGGTGGCTGAAGATGTTGGCCCGCCATTGCAGGTTGAGCGTCGTCGACATGTGCATGATGACCCACGAGCGCAGCGTGCCGATCCCCTGCTGGAGCAGCATCAGCAGGCCGAAGCCGAGGGCGAGCGTGGTCAGCAGGTCGCGGTCGCCGGAGACGACGACGTTGTCGATCACCCACTGCAGGAAGAAGGGGCTGACCAGGGCGAAGATTTCCAGCGAGACGGCGAGCAGCAGGATCTGGCCGAGCGAGCGGAACAGCCCGGTGACGTGGCCGAGCAGGTCGCGCAGGCGGATGCGCTGGCGGAAGCTGAGCGGCTTGAACTCGGGGTTCGGCCACAGTTCCAGGGCAACCCCGGTGAACTGGCCGGAAACCTCGTCGAGGCTCAGCTTGCGCAGGCCGAAGGCGGGGTCGTGGATGGTCACCGTGTTGCGCTCGACCGCCTTGAGTACGACGAAGTGGTTGAAGTTCCAGTGCAGGATGCAGGGCAGGCGCAGTTGCGGCAGGTCTTCGAGTTCCAGCTTGACCGGTCGCGTCGTCAGCTTCAGCGAGTGGGCGATCTGCATCAGGTGGCCGAGCGTGCTGCCCTTGATCGAGACCAGGAAGATGCGGCGCAGCGTGGCGAGGTCGGTGCGCAGGCCGTGGTAGCCGGCGACCATGGCGATGCAGGCGAGCGCGCATTCGGTCGCCTCGGTCTGCAGGATCAGCGGCAGTTTGCGGCGCAGGCCGAAGGAAACGTTGTCGAGGAAGGACATGGGGGACCGGAAGTGAGGTGACGGACGATCAGAGCTTGCCGCTCAGGCTGAACAGGGGTTCGAGCACCCACTCGTAGAGCTTGCGGCTTTCCTGGAGGACATCGGCTTCGAGCAGCATGCCCGCCTGCAGCGGCTGGGCGACGCCGTAGGCATTGATGCTCTGCTGTTCGAGGGCGACGCTGATCAGGTAGAGCGGCTCGCTGCCCTGGGCTTCGGCGCCCGGCGCCAGCAGGCTGGAAATCTCGCTGCCGGGCAGCGCGGTGCGCGCCACCGAAACGACGGTGCCGCGGGCGTGGCCGAACTTCTGGTAGGGATAGGCCTGGTAGCGCATCAGTACCTGGGCGCCCGGGCGGACGAAGCCGACCGCCCGGCTCGGCGCGTACAACTGCGCTTCGAGCTGGCTGCCGGCGGGGACGATGCTGAGCAGCGGGCGCCGGCCATCGACCGCCTGGCCGACTTCGGCGATCACCGCAGTGGCGGTGCCGTCGATCGGCGCCGTGATCGCCAGCATGCGGCGCCCCTCGCTTTCGCTCAGCTCCTGGCTGGTCGAGGAAATGACCCGTTCGATCTGGGCCAGTTGGTTGGCGTGCTTGAAGCGCAAGGCGTCGAGGCTTTCCTGGCGGGTGCCGAGTTCGCGGCGCAGGGCAATCTGCTCGCGCTCGACGCTTTTCAGGCGGGTCTGCTGGTCGAGCAGTTCCTCGCGCTTCTGCTGGCGCTGTTCGCGCGAGATGTAATCCTGCTCCAGCAGCGACTGGTAGCGGCCGCTGGTTTCCTCGGCCAGGGCGACGCGGGCGCGCTGGCCTTCGAGCAGGCTGTCGATCTTCTCCAGTTCGCTGCGCAGCGCCGCCACCTGCCGGGTCAGGCCTTCCTGTTCCTCGCGCTGCAGCTGCCGGGTGCGTTCGAGTTCGCGGGTCAGCGATTCCTGGCGCGCGCCGAGCTGCTCGCTGACGCTGGCAAAGACCGAACCCAGAGTGCTGCTCTGGCGCTCGCTGGAAATCAGGTAAAGGGTGTCGCCGGCCTTGACCGACTGGCCTTCGGCGACCAGCTTCTTGCCGACGATGCCGGTCTGCGGCGGATAGATGCGCAACAGGCCGGCGCTTGGTACCAGCTGGCCGGTGACGCTGCTGCGCTTGGTATAGCTGCCCCAGGTGAACAAGGCGACGATGGCCAGCGTGCACACCAGGGCGGCCAGGCTCAACAGGCGGTAGCTGAGTGGGCGGACGAGCAGGATTTCGCCGCAGGACTTGGGTTTTTGCGCGTCGAGCGCGGCGCGTCGGAACAGGGGCTGGTTGGCCATGCTGAATGAATTCGGTTGGCGCTGGATGCTGTTGGGATTTTTCGGGACGGCCGAAATCGAGGCCACTGAAGGCGCCGGGAATTGGTCAGGAAAGCTGTCGGGAGAGCAGACGCGAGGCGGGAGATGGCAGGTCGTTCAGGGATCCGCCTCGCGCTGCCCGGGCGGATTACTGGCAGGAACCGCCGAACAGGCCGCCAAGCAGACCGCCGAGCAGGCCGGTGACGGTGCCGACGAGGCCGCTGACCAGGCTGACCACCGGGGCAAGGATGCCGCCGACCAGGCCGAGGACCGGGTTCAGGATGCCGCCGAGCAGGCCGCCGAGATCCAGAGCGCCGCCAGAAACGGCTGCGATTTCAGTCTTGCTGAGTTCTTGAATTGCCATGTTGTTACTCCTTGGATTTTCGTCAGGTCGAAATGACCCGATCAGTTGCCCAACAGGCCGCCGAGCAGGCCGCCCAGCAGACCGGTGACGGTACCGAGCAGGCCGCTGACCAGGCCGAGCACCGGGGTCAGCAGGCCGCCGACGAGGCCGAGGACCGGATTCAGGATGCCGCCGAGCAGGCCGCCGAGATCCAGGGCGCCACCGGAAACGGCAGCGATTTCAGTCTTGCTGAGTTCTTGAATTGCCACGTTGCTACTCCTTGTGTTGAACGAAAACTGGTGAAATTGTTTTTTTAGCGGCTCAGCAGACCGCCGAGCAGACCGGTGACCGCGCCGAGCAGGCCGCCAACCAGGCTGAAGGTCGGAGCGACCAGACCGCCGACGAGGCTGAAGACCGGACCCAGGAGGCCGCCCAGGAGGCTGCCGACGTCGGCATGCAGGTCCAGGGTCAGGGTGCCGCCAGAGACGGCTTCGATTTCGGTCTTGCCAAGTTCTTGAATTGCCATGTTTGTTACTCCTTGACTGATTGAAAAACGCCACACCGGGTGGCATGCATTGCCCGTAGACAATTCTGTTTTGCAGTTATGCATACTTGAGTTTCAAAAACAGTACAAACAATGCACAATGCAAATTGTTGCGACATGATAATCAAATTATGCGGAATTGCAATCTTGCTCTAGGGGTTTTCGTGAAATTGCGCACGGTAAGCGGTAAAAATGAAAATTTGCTGCGGCGATGGCGCTGTTTCGTCCGTGCCGCGCTGGCGCTCTTCCCCATGCATGCCGTCGCCGCGCTGGCCGAGGGTGAAGTGCACGAAGCGGCAGCTTTGTCTTATCCTGATGCAATGATCACCAGCCTCCTGCTCCTCGTCCTGTTCGTTCTTTTCTGCTGCGTGGTGTTCTGGCGGGCGGCCAGGATCGAGCGGGTGCTACAGCGGCTCGGTGACGGCGATCCGGCGGCGCGCACCGGGCTGGCGCCCTGGGCGCCGCTCGGCCGGCTGGCGCAGCGCGTCGATTGGGCGGCCGAACGCCTGGCCGAGGAAAGGCGGCGTCTGGCCGACAGCGAGGGACGCCTGCGCATCGCCCTGCAGGGCTGCGACATCGGGGTCTGGGACTGGCAGCTCGACAGCGGCCGCATCTATTACTCGCCACGCTGGAAGAGCCTGCTCGGCTTTGCCGAGGACGAGACGCCGGGACACGCCGAGACCTGGCTGACGCGGGTCCATCCCGACGATCTGGCGCGCGTCACGGCGGCGCTCGACGAACACCTGTCGGGGCACAGTGAAATCTTCCTCTGCGAGCACCGCCTGCGGCACAAGCGCGGCGACTACCTGTGGGTGCAGCAGAGCGGCGTCGCCAGCCGCGACGACGGCGGCCGGGTGTCGCGCATGATCGGCGCGCTGGCCGACGTTTCGGCGCACAAGGCGGCGCAGGCGGAGCTGCTGAGCAGCCGGGAAGCCTACCGCTCGGTGGTGGAAGGGGTGACGCAGGTAATCCTGCGCAGCGATGTCGCCGGGCGGCTGAGTTTTCTCAACCCGGCCTGGCAGGAACTGACCGGGCACAGCATGGACGAGGCGCTGGGCAAGACACTGGCCAGCTTCGTGCACGACGATGAGCGTCACAGTGTCTCGGCTTTCTTTGCCGCGCTGGCCGACGGGGCGGCCGGCGATCTTTCCTGCGAATTGCGCCTGCGCTGCCGCGACGATGCCTGGCGTTGGTTCGCCTTGTACCTGCGGGCCACGCCGGCGGCCGGCGCGGCGTCGGCCGCCGGCGTTCTGAGCGACATCGCGGCGCAGAAGGCGAGCGAGGCGGCCTTGCTGCGCAGCAACCGCGAACGCGATGCGATCCTCACCCTGGGGCCGGATGGCTTCGTCTTCGCCGACGAACAGGGGCGGGTCAGTTTCGTCAACCCCGCCTTCGCCGGCATGACCGGCCTGGCGGCCGGGCTGGTGGTCGGTCGGCCGCTGGCCGAACTCGACCTGCACATCGCCCAGTTGGGCGGTGGCTCGCCGGGTTTCGCCGAAGTCGGCGAGGGCGCCGACGGCCTGCTCCAGCTCGAACGCCCGCACAAGACGGTGATCCGCTGGCTGGCTCGGCTGATCCCCGACGGTGCCGGCGGTATCCACGGTCGCGTCATCTACCTGCGCGACATCACCCGCGAAAGCGAGGTGGACCGGATGAAGAGCGATTTCCTGTCGACCGCGGCGCATGAACTGCGGACGCCGATGGCGAGCATTTTCGGTTTCTCCGAGCTGCTCTTGTCGCGCGAATTCGAGCCGGCGATGCAGCGCGACCTGCTCGAGCGCATCCATCGCCAGACGCGCAACCTGATCAACCTGGTCAACGAGCTGCTCGACCTGTCGCGGATCGAGGCGCGCGGCGGCAAGAGTTTCAAGATGCAGGTCCAGGAAATCACCCCGGTCGTGCTCAACGCGGTCGCCGCGCAGTACGTGCCGGCGCCGACCCACAAGCTGGAGTTCGACTGGCCGAAGGATCTGCCCAAGGTCAGGATCGACGCCGAGAAGTTCCAGCAGTGCCTGATCAACGTGCTGAGCAATGCCGTCAAGTATTCGCCGGGCGGCGGCGTCATCCGGGTCAACGCGCTGCGCCGCGGCGAGGCGGAAAGCGCCTGCATCGGCGTCGCCATCAGCGACCCGGGGATCGGCATGACGCCGGAGCAGAGCGCACGCATCTTCGAGCGCTTCTACCGCGCCGATCCGAGTGGCGCCATCCTCGGTTCCGGTCTCGGCATGTCCTTGGTCAAGGAATACATGGCGGTTTTCGGTGGCGATGTCGAGGTGGTCAGCGCGCCCGGGCAAGGGACGACCGTCGTCCTCTGGCTGCCGGCGGCCGACGCTCTCGGCGAATCTGGCGGGAGCGGACGGTGAAGGCATTGCAACGGGTATTGATCGTCGAGGATCAGGCCGACCTGCGCCTGCTCATCCGCCTGACCCTGGAGCCGCTCGGCGTCGAATTGCGCGAGGTCGCCAACGGCATGGAGGCGCTGCTGGCGGCGCGCAGCTTCAAGCCGGACGTGCTGATCCTCGACGTCATGCTGCCCGGTGGCGTCGATGGCTACCAGATTTGTCAGGCGATCAAGCAGGACCCGCTGACCCGGGCGACGCGGGTGATCATGGTCAGCGCCCGCGGCCAGAAAAGCGACATCGAACGCGGCTACCAGGCGCAGGCGGATCGTTACCTGGTGAAACCCTTCAGTCCGGCACAACTGCTCAAGGAGGTCGGGGCTTGACAATCAAGCCGGAAAGAGAATAATTGCGGCAAATTAATAAATCATATTTTTTTGAAAATTTTATGGAGCGTGTCATGTGGGATTCGATCAAGAAATTCGTTAAAGATGAAGAAGGTGCAACCGCTGTCGAGTACGGGCTGATTGCCGCCCTGATCGCCGTGGCGATCATTCTTTCGGTTACCGACGTCGGTACCAAGCTCAAAGCAGTTTTCGATTCGATCAAGGACGCCCTGCCCTGATGGATCGTTCCGGCGTCGGCGTCGCGCCCGTTTCTTGAGAGCGGACGCGTGTCGCTGGCTGCGCAATTGTTGTTGAGTTTCTGGGCGGGGGCGCTGGCCTTTGCCGACTGGCGTCACCGGCGCTTGCCGAACGCCTGGCTGGTGTTCGGGTTTGCTTTCGGGGTGGTGCATCTGGCAGTACGCGGCGCAATGCCTTTCGGCGGTTCGCCGCTCGATGCGGCAGTGGCTTCGGTGGCGGCGCTGTTCTGTTTCCTGCCGCTGTATGCAGCGGGCTGGATGGGGGCGGGAGACGTCAAGTTCCTGGCCGTCATCGGCTGGTTGGGCGGTTTGCCGCTGCTGGCCGGGGCCTTGTTGTACGGCTCGCTGCTGGCCGGGGGGCTGGCCTTGCTGCTGATGCAGCCGGGCGGTTTGCCGGGAGTTCGGGTGGCCGGTGTGTTGCGGGGGCGAATTCCCTACGGAAGTTGTCTGGCGGTGGCGCTGCTGCCGCAGTTGTGGGGGTGGCTGGATCTCGGGTCCGTGCTGCCGTAGTCGGGGGAGTGCATGGTGTCGCAGAGGGCTGGTCGGAATGCCCAGCGCGGGGCGGTGGTCATCGAGTTCGCGCTGGTGTTCGTGCTGTTTTTCATCGTCATGTACGGCATCGTCGCCTACGGCGTCATCTTTGCCGTCAAGCACTCCCTGGTACAGGCCGCCAACGAAGGGGCGCGGGCGGCGGTGCGCGATGTCGGCGGCGTCACGGCGCGCGTCGATCTGGCGCGCACGGTGGCCGCCGAAAGCCTCGCCTGGCTCGGCGACAAGGCTCCCGAACCGCAGGTCAGCGCGGCGCTCTGCGCAGCGACGCCTTACGTCTGCCTGAAGGTGGAGCTGGCCTACGACTACGCCGCCAACCCGCTGGTCCCGGCGCTGCCGGCGCTGGGGGTCGCGCTGCCGGAACGGCTGACCGGGCAGGCCATGGTACAGCTCGACGCGGTTTATTGATTGCTTTGGAGTCCTCAGGGAGTAAGGCAAATTGGGCAAGACGCAAAGGATAGTGGGGGCATTGCTGATCGTCGCGGCCATCGGGCTGGCGGCGTATGCATGGGTGCTCAGCAAGGACATGGCGGCGCAGCAGCCGGCGCCGATGCAGCAGGTGGTGGTGGCCGCGCAGCGGATTCCCGCCGGCACGCTGCTGACGGCGCAACACCTGCAACTGATGGCCTTCCCGTCGCGCCCGGCCGGCAGCTACGCGGCGGTCGAGGCGGTGCTCGGCAAGACCGTGCCGGTTGACCTCGCCGCCGGCGAGCCGCTGCTTGCCGAACGCATCGAAGGGCCGGCGACGCCGTCGCTGAAACAGTTGCAGCCCGGCGAGCGGGCGGTGGCGATCAAGGTGGACGAAGTGGTCGCCGTCGGCAACCGGCTGGCGCCGGGCGATCTGGTCGATGTCTTCGCCACCTTCCGCCGCAACAACGAGGAAATCGCCGACAGCCAGGCCCGCCTGTTGCTGTCCGGACTGCGCATCCTGGCTTTCGGCGGGCTCGACGCGCCGGAAGCGAAGAAGACCGGCAGCACCATGCGCAATGTCGCCGAGACGCCGCGTACCGCCGTCCTCGCCGTGCCGCTGGCCGATGTCGAACGGCTGGCGCTGGCCGCCGAAGCCGGCCGCCTGCTGCTCGCGCTGCGTCCGCTCGATGCCGCCCCGGCGGCGGCGCCGGAAGCCGCGCCGCCCGGCCAGGCGGCGCCTGCCGCGTTGCTGTCGGCGCCGGCGCAGGCGCTCAGCCTGCGCGAGTTGGCCGGTAAGGTTGGCGCCGTCCCGCTGCCGGCCAAGCCGTCGGCCGGCGTCGCGGGCAGGCCGGCGGCGCCGGCACCGACGGTCAAGGTGATGCACGGGCTCAAGGAGACCAGCGTGCAGGTCAGTAATCGGAATGGGGCTGGGCAATGAACAAGACGAGTTTCCGCTACCTTCAATTGGCTGCCAGCCTGACGCTGGCGTTGCCGGCGCTGCTGATCGCTCCGGCCGCCGTCGCCGAGGCCCTGCCGGCGAGCGGCGAGATCGAGCTTGCCGCCGGCGGGCAGCGCCTGGTCGATACGCCGAAGACGGTCAGCCGGCTGGCGGTCGGCAATGAAGCGGTGGCCGCGGTCAAGGTGATCGGCAACCGCCAGTTCGTGATTCAGGGCAACCAGCCCGGCGTCACCACGCTGATGGTCTGGCAGCGCGGCGAAAAGACGGCGGACCGCTACCCGTTGCGCGTCAACAAGGCGGTGGCGCTGCCGCCGGAAGGCGCCGGCGAACTGCAGCTGAAGGCGGCCGGCGACCTCAGCGTGCTCTCGGGCACCGCCAGCGATCTGGCAGCGCAGGCGGTGGCTCGCGAGTACGCGGCGCACGGTGCCGGCGACGCCAAGCCGGCGGTGGTCGACCGCAGCGTGATGAGCTTCGGCGGCGAAGTGCAGATCGACGTCCGGGTCGTCGAGTTCAGCCGCAAGATCCTCAACAAGGCCGGTCTCAGCATCCTTTCCAACAAGTCGGGCTTCACCTTCGGCAGCTATGCGCCGGGCAGCCTGAGCAAGGTGCAGATGAGCAACGGCGCGATCAGCACCGAGGCCGAACTGCCGATCAACCAGGCGCTCAACCTGCTGGTCGGCAACGCCAAGAAGAACCTGCTCGGCGTCGTCAGCGTCCTCGAGGGCAACGGCTTCGCCCGTACCCTGGCGCGGCCGACGCTGGTCGCGCAGAGCGGCCGCGATGCGGAATTCCTCGCCGGCGGCGAGTTCCCGGTGCCGGTGCCGCAGGCGCTCGGGCAGACGACGATCCAGTACAAGCCCTACGGCATCCGCCTGCAGGTGACGCCGACCGTGCTCGCCGACAACCGCATCGCGCTCACCGTGGCGCCGGAAGTCAGCGACCTCAACTTCGAGAACGGCATCACCATCAACGGCGTCAGCGTCCCCAGCCTGAGCACGCGGCGGGCGACCACCAGCATCGAACTGGGCAACGGCGAGAGCTTCGTCATTGGCGGCCTGGTCAGCCAGGCGATGATGCGCAACGTGAACAAGATTCCCGGCCTCGGCGACCTGCCGCTGCTCGGCGCCTTCTTCAAGAGCATCAGCCTGTCGCGCGAGGACAAGGAACTGCTGTTCATCGTCACGCCGCGCCTGGTGCGGCCGCTGGCGGCGGGCACCGACCTCGGACCGATGCCGGGCGAGGAACTGGCGAACCGCGAATCCGGGCTGTGGCGCGACTGGCTGCTGTCCGATCAGGATGTGAATACCCGCTACACCGGATTTTCCAAGTAAGCCGACGGAGAACAGGCATGGAACAACGCTTCATCGTGGTGACCGAGCACGAAGCTCATTTCAATGCGCTCAGCGAAGCCATACAGAGCCAGGGGGTGTCGGTCTGGCTGCACTGGAACAGCGACGTCCTGGTCCAGCTAGTCGGTTCGATGGGGACCAACGTGGTCTTCATCGAATTCGCCGAAAGCCGGCTGGCGCAGGCCGCCGATCTCGCCGGCAAGCTGCTGTCGGTCTATCCGCGGCTGTGGATCATCGGCTTCGCGCAGCGCGCCGACAACAGCCTGATCATCGAGGCGATGCGCGCCGGCGCCCGCGATTTCGTCGAGCTGCAGTCGGCACCGGAAATCATCTGCCGCTCGCTGCGCCAGGTGCTCGCTCAGTCGCCGCAACTGCCGGCGCAATCGAGCGGCACCATGATCAGCCTGCTCGGCGCCCGGCCCGGCGTCGGCACCTCGATGGCGGCGGTGCATCTGGCGTTGCTGCTCAAGCAGGAAGTGATGCCCGGCGAGCCGGTGCTGCTGCTCGATTTCGGCTTCCCGGCCGCCGACGCCGCGCTCTACCTCGACACCAAGGTCAATTTCAATTTCTGCGACGCCGTGCGCAGCCTGCGCCGCTTCGACCACGCCCTGCTCAACTCGGCCTTCGCCCACCACAAGAGCGGCCTCTCGCTACTCTCGCTGCCGCAGAACCTGGCCGAGCTGCGCGACGTCTCGCCGGTCGACGCGATGACGCTGCTCAGCCTGCTCAAGTCCTACTTCAAGGTGGTGGTCGTCGATCTCGGCGGCTTCGCCGGCACCGACCTGCTGCTCTACGCGCTCGGCGTCAGCGACCGCACCCTGCTGATCAGCGAGCAGAGCATCGCCTCGGTCTTCTCGGCGCGCCAGATGCTGGCCAGTTTCCGCGAGCGCGGCGTCGAGACCGAACGCATCGGCCTGCTCACCGGCAAGTACGACACGCGCATCGAAATGAGTTCGGCGCAGCTCGCCCAGCACCTGCAACTGCACTGGGTCGCCGACCTGCCGCAGCGCAACGAGCGGCTGATCGCCTGTGCCAACCAGGGCAAGCTGCTCTATGAGCTGGCGCCCAACGACCCCTACGTCAACGTGTTGCGCGACCTCGCCGCCCGCGAGAGCGGCGGCACGGCGGCTGCCATGCCGAGCGGCGGCGGCTGGCGGCGGCGCCTGCAGGGCCTGATCGGAGGCTGACGGCATGGATTTCGATTTCGCCCTCGGCGGCGACCCGCGCGGAGATTTCCGCCAGTCCGACGAATTCCAGGACATCAAGGCGGTGGTGCACCAGCGCCTGGTCGAACGCATCGAGGAACTCGGCGTCGATTTCGCGACCTGGGCGCCGCACGTCACCCAGCGTTTCGTCGCCCAGGAGGTCGAGGATTTCGTCGCCGCCAACCGGGTACCGCTCAACGTCACCGACATCCAGGTCATCGTCAAGGAACTGAACGACGAACTGACCGGCCTCGGCCCGCTGCAGGAACTGATGAACGACGACGCCGTCGCCGACATCCTGGTCAATGGCTACAAGGAAGTCTTCATCGAGAAGAACGGCCTGCTCCAGAAGAGCCGCGTCCGCTTCATCGACAACAGGCATCTGATGCGCATCGTCCAGCGCATGATCGCGCCGCTCGGTCGCCGCGTCGACGAAGGCAGCCCGATGGTCGACGCCCGCCTGCCCAACGGCGGCCGGCTCAACGTGATCATTCCGCCGGTGTCGCTGAACGGGCCGGTGGTGTCGATCCGCAAGTTCCGCAGCAAGCCGCTGCAGGCTTCCGACATGCTCGCCTACGGCACGCTCAACCAGGAAATGCTCGATTTCCTGGCGCATGCCGCCGAAATGCGCTGCAACATCCTGATCAGCGGCGGCACCGGTTCCGGCAAGACCTCCTTCCTCAACATGCTGGCCCAGTACATCCGCGAGGGCGAGCGGGTGATTACCATCGAGGACGCTGCCGAACTGCAGTTGCTGCACGAACACGTCGTCCGCCTCGAATCGCGCCCCGGTGGGCTGGAGAACGTCGCCGAAGTGACGCCGCGCGACCTCCTGCGCAACAGCCTGCGCATGCGCCCGGACCGCATCATCGTCGGCGAGGTACGCGGCGGCGAAGCGGTCGAGATGCTGCAGGCGATGAACAGCGGCCACGACGGCTCGATGTCGACGATCCACACCAATTCACCGCGCGAATGCCTGCACCGCCTGGAAATGCTGCTCCACTTCGGCGGCTGGCAGGGCAGCGAGTTCAACCTGCGCCGGCAGATCGTCGGCGCCATCGACCTGATCGTCCAGCTCGCCCGCCTGCCGAGCGGCGCCCGCCGGGTGATGTCGATCAGCGAAATCACCGGCATGCAGGACGAAGTCGTCGCCATGCAGGAGCTGTTCCGCTTCGAGCCCGCGGCCAACGGCCGCGACGGCACTTTCGTCACCGGCTGGAAGCCGCAGTCGCTGAAACTGAAACGCTACGCCGCCTTCGCCGGCCGGCCGGGAGGCAACGGTGCCTGACCTGGTCTGGCTCGTCCTCGCCGCCAGCTTTTGCCTGCTGGCCGCCGCTTTCGTCCTCCTCGGCGGGGCAGTGCGGCGGGCTCCGGGCGGTGGCCGGCGGCTGAGCGAGGTGCTGGCCCGCCACGAGGCGCCGTTCGACGGCAAGGCGCCGGTGGCGGCGAGCGGCTGGATTCCGTCGTGGTTCGAGCGTTACCTGCAGCGCGCCGGGCTGCCGGAAACGCCGCTGGTCTATGGCGCGCTGCTGGCGCCGGGCGTCGTCCTCTTCCTGTTCGGCGACTTGCTGTTCGGCTTTGCCTACGCGCTGGCCGGCATCCTGATCGTCTATCCCTTCCTGTTGTGGAGCTTCGTCCAGTGGCGGATCGCTGTCTACCGGCAGCAGGTGGTCGACCAGTTGCCGGTCTTCCTGGAGAGCGTGTCGCGCATCCTCAGCGTCGGCTGCAGCCTTGAACTGGCGTTCCGCAACGCCAGCGAGGAATGCGACGACCCGCTGCTGACCATCACCCGCCAGGTGCTGTTGCGCACCCGCGCCGGCCAGTCGCTGGAAGACGCGATGATGCAGGTGGCCGACGTCTACGCGATCCGCGAACTCGGTTTCGTCGCTTCCGTCTTCCACCTCGGCATCCGCTACGGCGGCAATGCGCACGCCGTGCTCGAACGCTTGTCGACGACGATGCGCGAACGCCGCCGCAGCCAGCAGGAACTCAAGGCGATGACCGCCGAAACCCGGGCCAGCGCGTGGATCCTGAGCGCCCTGCCGGTGGTCGTGGCGATGCTGACGCTGGCTTCCAACCCGGGCTACCTGCTCGGCATGTGGATCGACCCGTTCGGCCGCAAGATCCTGCTCGGCGCGCTGGCCATGCAGATTGCCGGGATGGCGCTGCTGTTCCGCATGGCGAGGATCGATTGAGCATGGACGCCGCCCTTCTGCCCTGGCTGGTCGCCGCCAGCGTCGCCCTCGCCGTCCTCGGTGTCGGCGGGCTGGTCTATGGCCTGTTCCTCGCCGCCCAGCGCAAGATCCTGCGCCAGCGCCGCTTCGCCCGTCTCGACCAGATGCTGGCGCCGGCCGGCGAAGGCAGCGAGGCTATCCGCGAGGCCGAGGAACTGAGCTTGGCCGAGAAGCTGCTCCTCCTCTTCTCCGGACGCCTGCCCGGCGCCGCCGGCAGCGAGAGCGATTCGGAGGACCGCCGCCTGCTGATCCAGGCCGGCTACCGCGGCCTGCACGCGCTGGTCTTTTTCCAGAGCGCGCGCTGGCTGACGCTGCTCGCCGTGCTGCTCGGTTTCGGCGGCTACGCGCTGCTCGCCGGCAGCCTGCAGGACGGCCTGCGCGGCGTGGCGCTGGCGATCCTGGTCTTCCTCGGTTCGCGCTTCCTGCTGCGCTACCTGGCGCACCGGCGGATGACGCTGCTCGCCGAGGAGCTGCCGGTGTTCGTCGATTTCCTGCGCATGATGCACAGCGTCGGCATCAGCTTCGAGCAGGCAATCACGCTGTTCGCCGGCGATTCCCGGCTCGGCCTGCCAGTGCTGTCGAACGAGCTGGGCGCGGTCAGCCTGTCGATCCGCAGCGGCCGCACGCGCGGCGAGGCGCTGCAATTGATGGCCCGCCAGCTCGACGTCGACGACCTCAGCGAACTGGTCGCCCTGATCTGCCATACCGACTACTACGGCGCCGCGGTGCAGGAACCGCTGCGCCAGTTCTCGCAACGTCTCACCGAACGCAAGCGCTTCCAGATGCAGGAATACGTCGGCAAGCTAGCGACGCGCATGGTCATCGTCATGGTTCTCTTCCTGCTGCCGGCGCTGATCATCGTCACCGCCGGGCCGGGTTTCGTTTCGGTGATCAAGGCCCTGGGAGGCATGGCATGAAACACTTGCACTGGCTGCTCTGTCTCGCCTGTCTGCTGGCGGCCCCGGCCTTCGCCCAGAACCCGGCGCCGGCCGGCGAAACGGCGACGGAGACGCGGCGCGACGAGAACAACCCGGACTTCTACCTCGAGCTGATCGCCAGCATGCAGGAAAAGCGCCTCTATTACGCGTCGCTCGCCCACCTCGACCTGTTCGAGCAGCGCTGGCCGAAAGACCGCCGGGCGCTCCTGCTGCGCGCCGACGCCCTGCGCCACACCGGCGACTACGCCCAGGCGCGCGACTGCTACCGGCGCCTGCTGGAGCAGGAGACGTCGGCCGGCGCCCATCACGGCCTCGGCCTGATCGCCGCCGCCGAGGGCGATCTGGCGCAGGCTTCCGCGTCGCTGCGCGAGGCGGCCCGGTTGGCGCCGATCGACGCGCGCATCCTCAACGATCTCGGCTACCTGCAACTGCTGCGCGGCGAGCGCGCCGCCGCCCGCCTGAACCTGTTCAAGGCTTCCGAACTGGCGCCGGACAACCGCCAGGTCGCCGCCAATCTGGCGCTCTACCTGCTGCTCGAAGGGCAGGGCGAGCGCGCCGAACAACTGATGGACAAGCACGGTTTCGCCGAGGCCCAGCGCGCCTCGGTGCGCAGCGATGCTGTTCGCATGGGCCGGGCCGGCGGCGAACCCGGCAAGCCGCTTACCGACGGCGATCGCGTGGAAATGGTGAAATGACGCTAATATTGAAAGCCTTGGCGTTTTAGCCCCAATTTCAACCGATCAACCACGGTAATCGAGACAAAATGAATAAACAGCGAAAACTCAATAGTCCCGAAGGCTCGGAAGTCTTCTGCACCACCCGTGAGGCGGCCGAAATGCTGCACGTCTCGCTGCGCACCGTTCAGCTCTGGGTCGAAGCCGGCGTCCTCAAGGCGTGGAAGACCGACGGCGGCCACCGTCGCCTGCCGCTCAGCTCGGTGCAGGCGCTGATCAAGGAACGCCTGGGCGACACCGCGACGCCGGCGCCGGCAGCCGATCCGGCGGCCAACGACAGCGGCGAGTTCTCGGTGCTGGTGCTCGAGGACGACGAGGACATGCTGCAGCTTTACCGGCTGACGCTGCCGGCGTGGAAATTGCCGGTCCGTTTCATTTTTGTCAGCAGCGTCTTCGAAGCCCTGGTCGAAATCGGCCGCCGGCCGCCCGACCTGCTGATTACCGACCTGCGCATTTCCGGCGTTGATGGTTTCGAGATCATCAAGGTGCTGCGCGCCGACCCGGTGCTCAGCGGCCTCAACGTCGTCGTCGTCAGCGGCATGGAGCCGGAAGAGATAGAAGCACGCGGCGGTCTGTCGCCGGAAATCACGGTTTTTTCCAAACCCCTTTCGTTCGAACTGCTGCAGGGCTACGTCAAGGCCTGCCTGGCGCATCGGGCGCTCAAGGAGAGACGCAATGCAATACCCTAAATCGCTGCTCGCCATCGCTTGCGGGCTGCTACTGTCGCCGGCTTTCGCCGCCGACGAGGAAGCCCCGGCGCCGGCCGCAGCACCGGCGAAGATCGCCATCGGCGCCTCCACCGAGGCCCTGCTCGACCTGCAGCGTTCCGGGCTCGCTGCCGGTCAGTTGCAACCGGTGCAGGGCGAGGTTGCCAGCCGCAACTACCAGCGTTACCTCGACAGTTTCAAGAAGCCGACCACGGTTGGCCAGATCGACCAGCCGGCGACTGCCGCCGCGGTCGGTACTTCGCGCTGAAGCAGCGGCGGAGACTTCCGATGAGAGCACTGCCCCGGGCAGCGCGCGCCCAGCGCGGCGCGGTCAGCGTCATGGCCGCCGTGGCGCTGACCATGGTGATCGGTGCCGCCCTGCTGGCGGTCGATCTCGGCAGTCTCTTCAATACCCGCCGCGAGCTGCAGACGGTGGCCGACACCGCCGCCCTGTCGGCGGTCAATAACCTCGCCGCGGCGCAGGCGATCGCCCTCGACGCCGCCGCCCTGAACCAGTTCCCGGTGCCCGGTGCCCAGCAGAACACGCTCGGCACGGTGCTCGGCCACTACGACGTCGATGCCCGCGAATTCACGCCGGGCGGCAGCGCCGCCGAATACAACGCGGTGCAGGTGACGGTGACGACGCAGCAGCCGTATTTCTTCATGCTCGGCAGCCGGCAGGTGACGGCGAGCGCCGTCGCCATGCGCAACGACATCGCCGCGCTGTCGGTCGGCACCTCGCTGCTCGACATCGATACCGAGAAATCGGTGCTGCTCAACGCGCTGCTCGGCAAGCTGCTCAACACCTCGCTCAACCTGTCGGCGATTGGTTACCAGGGGCTGGTCAATACTTCGATCCGCCTGCTCGACCTGGTCAAGGTGGTCGGGTCGGTCGGCACCGTCGAGGAGTTGCTCAAGCTCGACCTGACCGTCGGCGAACTGCTCGAACTGTCGGCGCGCGCGCTCGAACGCTCGAGCATCCTCGGCCTCGACGCCACCGTCGTGCAGACGCTCGACCTGCTGGCCCTGCGGGCCGACGGCAACCTCAACCTGAAGCTTTCCGACCTGATCAACGTCGACCTGGCGCCCGGCAACCAGGCGGCGGAAGCCAAGATCAACCTGATGCAACTGGTGACGCTGGCGGCGCAGGTGGCCAACCGCGAGCACTTCATCGACATCCCGGTGCTCGGCATCGACCTGCCGGGGCTGGTCAAGCTCGACGCCGCGCTGACCATGATCGAATCGCCCGGCATCGCCATCGGTCCGGCCGGCCAGGACGCCAGCGGCAACTGGCGGACTTCGGTGCATACCGCGCAGTGGCGGCTCAAGCTCGACCTGCTGGTCGGCGAACTGCTCGGTGGCCTGGTGCGTCTGCCGCTCTACCTGGAAATCGGCGCCGGCGAGGCCTGGCTCAAGGACATCGACTGCCGCTATCCGCGCGACGCCAGCATCGTCCAGGTCGGCGCCGCGTCGAGCGCGGTGCGCGCCTACGTCGGCAACGTCAATCCCGACGCGATGACCAACCGCTCGGTGGCGGCGACGGTGACCCCGGCGACCATCCTCAACGTGTTGGGCCTGGTCAAGGCGACGGCACGGCTGCAGGTCGACCTGCCCGGCGCCAGCGGCGACCTCGAATTCACCGGCCCGTTCGACGGCAGCAACACGCAGCGCATCCACGGGCTGACGACCGCCGGCCTGGGTGAGATCCTGCTCTCCGGCATGGGGGCGGTGCTCGACGTCGAACTGCTCGGCATCAAGCTCGGCCTGGGCGAGGTAGTCGAGGCCTTGATCACGCTGCTGACGCCGGTCTTCGCGCTGCTCGACAGCCTGATTGCGCCGGTCCTGTCGCTGCTCGGCATCCAGATCGGCATCGCCGACGTCACCACCTTCGATCTTTCCTGCGGCGCCCCGCAACTGGTGCGCTGAACCGCCAGCCACAAAAGAAAACGCCCGCGACGGTGGCGGGCGTTTCAGGGGGGCGCCGGGCCGGCGCCGCCTGGGCTCAGTGACGCGGATTGCCGGTCAGCTTCTCGTACTTGGCCCAGAGCTGGTCCTCGGTTTCCTCGTGGGCCGGGTCCTTGGGGATGCAATCGACCGGGCAGACCTGCACGCATTGCGGTTCGTCGTAGTGACCGACGCACTCCGTGCACTTGCCCGGATCGATGACGTAGATTTCGTCACCCTGGGAAATCGCCTCGTTCGGGCATTCCGGTTCGCACACGTCGCAGTTGATGCACTCGTCCGTAATAATCAGGGACATGTCAGTTGTTCCTCTCTCGTTTAAGCAGTGGTTGTTGCCCGCAGGCGCTTTTCTACTGAAGGATGGACGAATTTTCCTACATCACCGCCCAGTCGCGCAATTTCCCTTACCATCGTTGCGGAAATGAACATGTATTGCTCGCCGGGGGTGAGGAATACCGTTTCGACCTCGGGGTAGAGGCTGCGGTTCATTCCGGCCATCTGGAATTCGTATTCGAAGTCGGACACGGCGCGCAGCCCGCGCACGATGACCTTCGCCTCGCGCTCATGGACGAAGCTCATGAGCAGCGTGTTGAAGCCGACGATCTCGATGTTGGGCAGATCGCCGACTACCTCGTGCGCCATCTCGACGCGTTCGGCCAGCGTGAAGCGCGGCTGCTTGGACGGGCTCTCGGCGATCGCCAGGATCAGCTTGTCGAACAGCGTCGCGGCACGGCGCACGAGATCCTCGTGGCCGCGCGTGATCGGGTCGAAGGTGCCGGGGTAGATCGCTACGCGGTGGTTCAGTTTGTTCAATCGGTCGCTCGCCGCAACAAGTGGTAATGGACGCCGCCCGCCTTGCCGTGGCGCACCGTGCGCCACTCGCCTAGCGATTCGATCTGATGTTCCGCCTCGGCATACAGCGCGCCATCCGGCTTGAGGATGGCATCCAGCTTCGGTGCCAGTTTTTCCAGCCAGCCCTGGTGGTAGGGCGGGTCGAGAAAGACGAGGTCGAAGCTGGCCTTGGTCGAGGCGAGGTATTGTAGCGCATCGTCGCGGCGCAACTCGATCGCTGGCGGCTTGCCGAGCAGGGCGTGGTTTTCGCGCAACGCGGCGAGGACGCGCGGTGCTTTCTCGATCATCACGACGCGGGCGGCGCCGCGCGACGCCGCCTCGAAGCCGAGGGCGCCGCTGCCGGCGAAGAGGTCGAGGCAGTGCCAGCCGTCGAGTTCCTGGCCGAGCCAGTTGAACAGCGTCTCGCGCACGCGGTCCGGCGTCGGCCGCAGGCCTTCGCTGTCGGGAAAGCGCAGGACGCGGCGGCGCAGTTCGCCGCCGACGATGCGGACCGTGTTCAATCGGCGGCCACGGTGACGGTGACCAGCTTGCCCGGCACGACGTGGCGGGCGAAGGCGGCCTTGACCTCGGCGGCGGTGACCGCCTCGACCTTCTCGCGGTAGCGCTCGAGGTAATCCGCCGGCAGGCCGTAGAAGCCGATGGCTGCGACGTTGGCGAGCAGCTTGGCGTTGCTGTCCAGGCGCAGCGGGAAGCTGCCGCTGAGGTTGGCCTTGGCGGCGGCCAGTTCTTCCTCGCTCGGACCCTGGGCGACGAATTCACCGAGCACGCTACGGACGACGCGGATCGCCTCGCGCGCCTGCTTGCGCTGCGTCTGCAGACCGATCTGGAAGGGGCCGGTCTGGCGCAGCGGGGCGAAGTAGCTATAGACGCTGTAGGCGAAGCCGCGCTTGTCGCGGACTTCCTTGACCAGGCGGGAGACGAAGCCGCCGCCGCCGAGCGTGTAGTTGCCGACGAGCAGCGGGAAGTAGTCGGGGTGACCGCGTTCGATCGCCGGCAGGCCGAGGTAGATGTGCGCCTGGCTGGCCGGATGGCCGATCGCGCTGACGGCGGCGCGGGCCGCTGCCGGCGCTGGCGGCAGTTCGGCCGGCGTGCCGGCGGGCAGGGCGGCGCTCAATTGCTCGGCAATCGCTTCCGCCTGCTGCCGGGTCAGCTGGCCGACCAGCGAGATCTGCGCGTTGGCGGCGTTGTAGAAGCGGCCGTGGAAAGCGGCGACATCGTCGCGGCTGAGCGTCGCGACGCTTTCCGGCGACGCCTGGCGGCCGTAGGGGTGGCCGGGGTAGAGCGCCTCCCAGAAGGCTTTGCCGGCGATGCTGTCGGGGCGTGTCATGGCGTCCTTGAGGCCGGCGATGGTGCGCGCCTTCTCGCGCTCGAAGATCGCCGCGTCGAAATGCGGCTGGTGCAGTACGTCGCGCAGCACGGCCAGCGCCGGATCGAGCTTGTCCTTGGTGGTCAGCGTGCGCAGGGTGACGCTGGCGCGGTCGGTGTCGGCGCTGCCGCTGAGCTGGGCGCCGAGGTCGGCGAGCTGTTCGGCGATCGCCGTTTCGTCGCGGGCGCCGGCGCCGAGGTCGAGCACGCCGCGGGTCAGCGCGGCCAAGCCGGACTTGCCTGCCGGGTCGAACATCGAGCCGGCGGCAAAATCGACCTGCACGTCGAGCATCGGCAGGGTCGGCGCGGCGACGAAATTGACCCGGGTGCCGTTGCCGGTGGTCCATTGCTCGATGGTCACGCCGGCCTGCGCGGCGGCGGCAACGATCAGGGTGAAGGCGGCGGTGAGCAGTCGTTTCATGGCGGGTTTCATCAGTGACGGGTGGCGACGGCCGGGCGGCGCGGCTTGCCGTCCAGGGCTTGCGGGTCGAGGATGCCGACGGTCAGGCCGTCGTCGTCGAAATACTTCTTCGCCACCGCCTGCACGTCGGCGGCGCTGACCTGCTGCAGGCGTTCGCGCATCGTCTCGACGTCCTTCCAGGACAGGCCGACCGCCTCGGTCTGGCCGATTTCCATTGCCTGGCCGAACATCGAATCGAGCTTGTAGACCTGGCCGGCGATCAACTGGGCGCGCGTCCGCTTCAGCTCGGCCTCGCTGACGCCCTCCCGGCGGATGCGGTCGATCTCGGCGCGCAGCGCGGCTTCCAGCTCGGCGACGCTGCGCCCTTCCGACGGCGTGCCGTAGAGGAAGATCAGGCCCGGGCCGCGTGCCGTGCTGTCGTAGCCGACGCCGGCCGACAACGCGACCTTGTCCTCGCGCACCAGTTTCTTGTTGAAGCGGGCGGCGTCGTGGCCGTTGAGGATGGCGGTGAGGATTTCCAGCGCGTAGGGGTCGCGGTCCTGCTTCGGGTCGCGCAGGATCGGCGCCTTGTAGGCGAGGATCAGCGACGGCAGCTCGGCCGGCGCCTTGACCGTGATCCGCCGTGCGCCTTCCTGGCGCGGCTCGACGATGCCGCGCCGCGCCGGCAGCGGCCGCGCCTCGAGTGCGCCGTAATGCTGGCGGGCCAGTTCGAACACCGCCTTGTGGTCGACGTCGCCGGTGACCACGACGTAGGCGTTGTTCGGCACGTACCAGGTGTCGTACCAGGCCTTCAGGTTGGCCGCGGTCATGTTCTGGAGGTCGTCCATCCAGCCGATGATCGGCCGCCGGTAGGGATGGGCGAGGAAGGCGGCGGCGTTCATCTGCTCGAACAGCTTGGCGTCCGGGTCGTCGTCGGTGCGCATGCGGCGCTCTTCCATGATGACCTTGATTTCCTGCTCGAATTCCTTGGGATCGACATTGAGGTGGCGCATGCGGTCGGCTTCGAGTTGCATCATCTCGCCCAGTTTCTCCTTCGGAATCTGCTGGAAGTAGGCGGTATAGTCGCGGCTGGTGAAAGCGTTGTCACGACCGCCGGCGGCCGCCACCAGGCGGTTGAACTCGCCCGGGCCGACGCTCGGCGTGCCCTTGAACATCATGTGCTCGAGCGCGTGCGCGACGCCGGACTGACCGTCGACCTCGTCCATGCTGCCGATCCGGTACCAGACCATGTGCACGGCGGTCGGCGCCCGCCGGTCTTCCTTGACGATCACGCGCAGCCCGTTGTCGAGCGTCGTTTCGTAGGGATTGGCGAGGGCTGTGCCGAGCAGCCAGGGGGCAAGCAAAAAGGGGATGAGGTGTCGCAGGGTCATGGGGAGGGGGGCTTTCTGCTAGAATTCAGCGCTGTTTCTGCATCGATCCGGACGGCATCTTAACGGCTGACTGTCCGCCTGTCAGCAAGGCCTGAGACCTTAACACCCATGTTCAGTTTCCTGAAAAAATCCGCGCCCGACGCCAAGACCGCCGCGCCGGCCGAGGTCGCGGCCGCTCCCTCGTGGCGCGAACGCCTGTTCAAGGGCCTGGCCCGGACCCGCGCCCAATGGGGCGGCAAGCTCAAGTCGATCTTCGCGCGCGGCAAGGTCGACGACGAACTGCTCGAAGAACTCGAAACCCTGCTGCTGACTTCCGACGTCGGTATCGAGGCGACCACCCACCTGCTCGACGAACTGAAGAAGGCGGCCAAGCGCGACAAGCTGGAAACGCCCGAGGCGATCCAGCGGGCGCTCTCCGACGCGCTGTACGCTACCCTGGCACCGCTCGAGCAGCCGCTCGATGTGAGTACCCACAAACCCTACGTGATCATGATCGCCGGGGTCAATGGTGCCGGCAAGACGACGTCGATCGGCAAGCTCGCCAAGTACTTCCAGAACCAGGGCAAGAGCGTGCTGCTCGCCGCCGGCGACACCTTCCGCGCCGCCGCCCGCGAACAGCTGCAGACCTGGGGCGAGCGCAACAACGTGACGGTGATTGCCCAGGAATCGGGCGACCCGGCGGCGGTCATCTTCGACGCCGTGTCGGCCGCTCGCGCCCGCGGCATCGACATCGTGCTGGCCGATACCGCCGGCCGCCTGCCGACGCAACTGCACCTGATGGACGAGATCGCCAAGGTCCGCCGCGTGATCCAGAAGGTCGAGCCGGAAGGCCCGCACGAAACCCTGCTCGTGCTCGACGCCAACATCGGCCAGAACGCGCTGCAGCAGGTCAAGGCCTTCGACAAGGCGGTCAACGTCACCGGCCTCGTCCTGACCAAGCTCGACGGCACCGCCAAGGGCGGCGTCGTCGCGGCGATCGCCCGGCAATGCCCGAAGCCGATCCGCTTCATCGGCGTCGGCGAGCAGATCGACGACCTGCGCCCCTTCTCGGCGCGCGATTTCGTGGATGCCCTGTTCGACCAATGATCGTCGCCAGCCAACTGACCAAGCGTTACCCGGGCGGCTTCGAAGCGCTGCACGGCGTCAGCTTCGAGATCCGCGCCGGCGAACTGGTGCTGATCACCGGCCACTCCGGCGCCGGCAAGACGACGCTGGTCAAGCTGATCGCCTCGATCGAAAGGCCGACCTCCGGCAGCCTGGTAGTCAACGGGCAGAACCTGTCGGCCCTGCGCCGTAGCGCCATTCCCTACGTGCGCCGCCACTTCGGGCTGATCTTCCAGGACCAGAAGCTGCTCTTCGACCGCAGCGCCCTCGACAACGTGCTGCTGCCGCTGCAGATCGCCGGCCTGCCGTACCGTGAGGCGGTGCGCCGGGCCCAGGCGGCGCTTGACAAGGTCGGCCTGCTGGCACGCGAGAAAGCTCACCCGATCGCCCTCTCCGGCGGTGAACAGCAGCGCCTGGCGATTGCTCGCGCCGTCGTCAACCGGCCGACCGTGCTGCTCGCCGACGAGCCCACCGCCAACCTCGACCGCGAGTCGGCGCAGGACATCCGCGACCTGTTCGCCGACTTCCATCGCGTCGGCGTCACCGTCGTCGTCGCCACCCACGACCAGGCCTGGGTCGAACACTGCGGCGACAACGCCTTGCGCCTCGATCACGGGAGAGTCGTATGAGACGCTGGCTGTCGCAGCATCGCGCCGCTTTCGGGCGGGCCCTCCGTCGCCTCTTCGCGGCACCGCTCAACACCCTGCTGTCGCTCCTCGCCATCGGCATCGCCCTGACCCTGCCCGCCTTCGGCTACGTCGCCCTCGACAGCCTGCGCGACCTCGGCCGCGACGCCAGCGCCGTGCAGCAGGTCAGCGTCTTCATGGAAGTTGGCGCCAGCAAGGCCGAAGTCGCCGAGATCGAGCAGCGCCTGCGTGCCCAGCCCGGCGTTCGCACCACCTTCGTGCCGCGCGACGAAGCGTTGCGTCGGCTCAAGGAAAACGGCGACATGGCGGAAATCGTCGCCAGCCTGCCGCGTAACCCCTTGCCCGACGCCTTTATCGTCGAACCGCGCGATACTTCGCCAGAAACCCTGGAAGCCCTGCGCGCCGAATTCGCCGACTGGCCCAGGGTTGCCCACGTCCAGCTCGACGCCGCCTGGATCAAACGCTTCGACGCCTTCCTGCGCCTCGGCAAGCTGGCCCTGCTGCTGCTCGCCGGCCTCTTCGGCGCCGGCCTGATCGCCGTCACCTTCAACACCATCCGCCTGCAGGTCATGGCCCAGGCGGCGGAAATCGAAGTGGCGCGCATGATCGGTGCCACCGACGCCTTCATCCGCCGTCCCTTCTACTACTTCGGCGCCCTGCAGGGCGCCCTCGGCGGCCTGCTCGCCGCCGCTCTGGTGATCGGCGCCCTGCGCCTGCTCGCCGGTCCAGTCGGCGAACTCGCCGCCCTCTACGGCGCCAGTTTCGCGCTGCACGCCCCGACGCTCGCCGAAATCGGCGCGCTGGCCGGGGTCGGGGCGGTGCTGGGTTGGGTCGGGGCGCAGCTTTCGGTGAGTTTGTCGTTGCGGACGTTTGACTGAGTTCTTGGCCGCCGGCTCGTTCGGGCGCAGCTTTTCCCGGTTATTTCCTGGCGTTCAGGGTTTCGTACCGCTGTTGTCCGCTTCTGACTGGTGGGCGTGTTTGGTTTTTGAACCGCTGTTTTCCGCCGTTGACCGGCGGGCGTACTTTTTCTTGCGTGGCCAAGAAAAAGTAGCCAAAAAGAAGGCCACCCCTAGGTCGGCGCCCGCTACGCGGGTCCCCTGCGCTACTCGGACCTGGCGGGGGCTGCGCAACTCGCCGCTGCGCGGCTCAGACAGTGCTCGCCCTTTATCCGCCAGGCCCTGCGTTGCTCGGCGCCTCCCAAGGGGCCCGGAAAACCGAGCGGAACGGAAACAAACAGGGTTTAAACCTTGGCCGTGCAGCAGAGACGCTTTTCGGGGTCCCCCTGAGAGGCGCTGAGCAACGCAGGCGGTCCGGGGGAAGTCGGCTGGCGTTGTCTGAGCCGCGTAGCGGCGAGTTTAGCCAGCCGCCCGGACTGCCGAGTAGCGCAAGGGACCGGGCGTAGCCCGGCGCCGACCTGGGGGTGGCCTTCTTTTGGGCTACTTTTTCTTGGCCAAACAAGAAAAAGTACGCCCGCGCGTCAGGCGCGGAACCCAGCGGTTCAGAAAACCAAACGCCCGTCCGTCCGGGAAGAAAAACGGCGCGTCAGAAACCAAGGCAGCCCGCCGGCCAACAGCGGAAAACAGCGCTTCAGAAAAGCCAATACCCGCAAAGCGAATAAAAAAACCGGCATCCGGGCAGCAGCCCCGATGCCGGTTTGCTGACGGCAACCGCGCTCAGCGGCTGATCGCGCGGTGGCCGATGTCCTTGCGGTATTGCAGGCCGTCCCAACTGATCTGGGCGGCGGCTTCGTAGGCGGCTTTCTGGGCGAGCCTGACGTTTTCGCCGAGCGCGGTGACGCACAGCACGCGGCCGCCGTTGGTGACGACCTGGCCGTCCTGGTCGGCGGTGCCGGCGTGGAAGACGTGGCAGTCGTCACCGAAGCTGTTGCCCTTGGGCAGGCCGACGATCACGTCGCCCTTCTTCGGCGTTTCCGGATAGTTGGCGGCGGCGAGCACGACGCCGAGTGCGACGCGGCGGTCCCATTCGGCTTCGATCTGGTCGAGCGTGCCGTTGATGCCGTGCTCGAGCAGTTTGACGAAGTCGGACTTGAGGCGCATCAGGATCGGTTGGGTTTCCGGGTCGCCCATGCGGCAGTTGAATTCCAGCGTCTTGACCGAGCCGTCCTTGCCGATCATCAGGCCGGCGTAGAGGAAGCCGGTGAAGGGGATGCCGTCGGCGAGCATGCCGCGTACCGTCGGCAGGATGATCTCGCGCATCGCCTTGGCGTGCACTTCCGGCGTCACGCAGGGGGCGGGCGAATAGGCGCCCATGCCGCCGGTGTTGGGGCCCTGGTCGCCGTCGAAGATGCGCTTGTGGTCCTGGCTAGAGGCCAGCGCGAGGACATTCTTGCCGTCGACCATGACGATGAAGCTGGCTTCCTCGCCGTCGAGGAAATCCTCGATGACGACGCGGGCGCCGGCCTCATTGTGCTGCACTCCCAGCTTGTTGCCGGACAGCATGTCGTCGATCGCGGCGTGTGCTTCGTCGAGGCTCATCGCGACGACGACGCCCTTGCCGGCGGCGAGGCCGTCAGCCTTGATGACGATCGGGGCGCCCCGATTGTCCACATAGGCGTGGGCAGCGGCGACGTCGGAGAAGGTCTCGAAGCCGGCGGTCGGGATGTTGTGGCGGGCCATAAAACGCTTGGCGAAATCCTTGGAGGATTCGAGCTGCGCCGCCGCCTTGGTCGGGCCGAAGATCTTCAGGCCGCGGGCACGGAAGATATCGACCACGCCGGCCGCCAGCGGCGCCTCGGGGCCGACCAGCGTCAGGTGCACCTTGTTCTGCTCGGCAAAATCGGCGAGCGCCACCGGATCGGTGATATTCACGTTCTCCAGTTCATGCTCGCGTGCCGTGCCGGCGTTGCCGGGCGCGACGTAAACCTTCTGCAGGCCGGGCGTCTGCGCCAGGCGCCAGGCCATGGCGTGCTCGCGACCGCCGGAGCCGATAACCAGTAGTTTCATGGTTTTTCCTTGTTATACCAGAGCGTGATTTCGTTCACGGGGCGCTCGTGACGCGAAGACGAGCCGCAGACAGTGCTATCAGCACGGCAAGGCGAAGTCGACAAAGTCACGGGCGTACCGAGAACGAAATTAATGGCGGAAGTGGCGGGCGCCGGTGAAGACCATGGCGATGCCGTGTTCGTCTGCCGCCGCGATGACTTCCTCGTCGCGCATCGAGCCACCCGGCTGGATGACCGCCTTGGCGCCGGCCTCGGCCAGCACATCCAGGCCGTCGCGGAACGGGAAGAAGGCATCCGAAGCGACGACCGAACCCTTCAGTTCGAGGCCGGCGTTCTGCGCCTTGATGCAGGCGATCTTGGTGGAGTCCACGCGGCTCATCTGGCCGGCGCCGACGCCCAAGGTCATGCCGCCGCCGCAGAAGACGATGGCGTTGGACTTGACGAACTTGGCGACGCGCTCGGCGAAGAGCAGGTCTTCGATCTGGCGCAGGGTGGGCTGCACCTTGGTCACCACCTTCAGGTCCTTGACCTGGGCGGTGAAGTCATCGGCGGTCTGCACCAGCAGGCCGCCGCCGACGCGCTTCAGTTCCAGCTTGTTCAGATCACGGCCCAGGGGCACGACCAGCACCCGCAGGTTGGCCTTGGCGGCCAGGGCGGCCTTGGCTTCGGCGGTGAAGGAGGGGGCAATCAGCACTTCGACGAAGTGCTTGCGCTGGTTCATGGCTTCAACGATGTCGATGCCGACTTCGCCGTTGAAGGCGATGATGCCGCCGAAGGCCGAGGTCGAATCGGTCAGGAAGGCCTTTTCGTAGGCGCGCAGCAACTGGCTGTCGACCGCCACGCCGCACGGGTTGGCGTGCTTGATGATGACGCAGGCCGGGGCTTCGAAGGCCTTGACGCATTCCCAGGCGGCGTCCGAGTCGGCGATGTTGTTGTAGGACAGTTCCTTGCCCTGCAACTGGGTGTAATTGGCGATGCTGCCCGGCAGGGCGCTGGTGTCGCGGTAGAAGGCAGCGGACTGGTGCGAGTTTTCACCGTAGCGCAGGGTTTCGACGCGGTCGAAGGCCAGTTGCAGCTTGGCCGGGAAGACGGCCGGGATCGGCGCGGCGGCTTCCGGCTGGGCTTCGGCGCCTGCGTCGAGGCCGGTCAGCCAGTTGGCGATCATGCTGTCGTAGCGGGCGGTGTGGGTGAAAGCCTTCTTGGCCAGGTTGAAGCGGGTGCCGAGTTGCAGGGCGCCGCCGTTGGCCTGCATTTCTTCAAGCAACGGTGCATAGTCTTCCGGATCGGTGACGATGGCCACACCGGCGTAATTCTTGGCCGAGGAGCGGACCATCGCCGGGCCGCCGATGTCGATGTTCTCGATGGCGTCGGCCAGCGTCACGCCGGCCTTGGCGATGGTGGCGGCGAACGGGTAGAGGTTCACGCAGACCAGGTCGATGGTCGGAATGCCATGCTCCGCGATGGTCGCCAGGTGTTCCGGCAGGTCGCGACGGGCGAGGATGCCGCCATGCACCTTCGGGTGCAGCGTCTTGACGCGGCCGTCGAGCATTTCCGGGAAGCCGGTGTAGTCGCCGATTTCGGTGACGGCGAGGCCGGCGTCACGCAGCATCCTGGCGGTGCCGCCGGTGGACAACAGCTTGACGCCTTGCGCGGCGAGGCCCTGGGCGAATTCGAGTACACCCGTCTTGTCGGAGACGGAAATCAGCGCTTGCTTGATGGTCATGGCGATTTACAGAAGTTGATGTTCGGTGAGTTTCTTGCGCAGCGTGTTGCGGTTGATGCCCAGCATCTCCGCCGCCAGCGTCTGGTTGGTGCCGGCCTTGGCCAGCACCAGTTCAAGCATCGGCTTTTCGACGCTCTTCAGGACCATGTCGTAGATTGCCGCCGGCTTCTCGCCGTCGAGGTCCCGGAAATACTGCTCCAGTGCGTTGATCACGCACCGCCCCAAGTCATGTTGGCTCATGCTGCCAACGCCTCCCTATCCTGATGGTCCGTCGTTTCGTAATGCAGGTGTTCCCCTGCTGCAGCCTGGTGGCGGAAGAATTCGTCGACCGCCTGCCTCTGTTGTTCGATGGTCGGCAAGGTGTTCATCTCCCGGCGGAAGGCGGCCGAACCGACCAGTCCCTTGGTGTACCAGGAGATGTGCTTGCGGGCGACCTTGACGCCCGTTTCCAGCCCGTAGAAGTCGTAAAGGTCTTCGAGGTGGGCGAGGAGGATGCCGTGGATCTCGGCGACGCTGGCCGGCGGCAGGTGCTCGCCGGTCTTCAGATAGTGTTCGATCTCGCGGAACAGCCAGGGGCGGCCCTGCGCGGCGCGGCCGATCATGACGCCGTCGGCGCCGGTGTGGTCGAGGACGTATCTGGCTTTTTCCGGGGTGGTGATGTCGCCGTTGGCAATTACCGGAATCCGGATCAGCGTCTTGACCATGGCGATGGTGTCGTACTCGGCTTCGCCGGTGTATTGCTGGCAGCGCGTCCGGCCGTGGATGGCGACGGCGCGCACGCCGGCGCTCTCGGCGATGCGGGCGATGGTCGGCGCGTTCTTGTTGGCGAGGTTCCAGCCGGTGCGGAATTTCAGCGTCACCGGGGTATTCGGCACGGCGGCGACGACGGCGTCGAGAATGCGGCCGACCAGTTGCTCGTCCTGCATCAGCGCCGAACCGGCCATCACGTTGCACACCTTCTTGGCCGGGCAGCCCATGTTGATGTCGATGATCTGGGCGCCATTATCGACGTTGTGTTTCGCCGCTTCGGCCATCATCTGCGGGTCGGCGCCGGCAATCTGCACCGAGATCGGCGCCACTTCGCCGACGTGGTTGGCCCGGCGCAGCGTCTTGGCGCTGCCGTAGAGCAGCGAGTTCGAGGTCACCATCTCGGACACCGCCAGTCCGGCGCCCAGCTTCTTGCACAACTGGCGGAAGGGGCGATCGGTGACACCCGCCATGGGTGCAACGAAGAGATTGTTGCGCAGGGTGAAACCGACGAAATCCATGGGCGAACGGGCGGGGGCGGGACAAACGGGGAAGGGGCGGATTATAGCTGAATCGCTGCCTAAAAAATAGTCAGTTTCGGACTTGCCGGCGTTTGCCGGCATGCCGGGATCTTCGTCGCGGCCTATCCTGGCACAGTGCTATCCGGTGGCGGCGCCCGGCAATGCCATGGTAATGTCGTCGCCGGGAGCGGCGCACCAGGCATCGGGGAATGTCGGCAAGGGCCGGATGGCGGAAGCAAAAGGGGAAATGATGTCTGCGGAAATAGCGGCTCGGGGGCAAGGTCTGCGCGGTGCTTACCGATCGACCGGCATTCTGCTGCTGGTCTGCGCCGGCTTGCTGCCGGCGCGGGCGGCGCTCGCCCAATCCTGGCACGCCGCCGACGGCAGTCTGAGCGCGGATCGCGAGCAGGCAGCGGCAAGCTGGCGGGCCGATGCCGAATTCAACGGCAACTGGGGCCTCGCCGCGATTCGTGCCGAATACGCCTATGCTCAGGGTTACGCCGGCCTGGGCGCGCGCATCGGCGTGCTCGACCAGCCGGTATGGAACGCCCATCCCGAATTTGCCGCCAGCGTTGCCGGCGATCCCAAGCTGAGCTTCATCACCACACGCGGCATCCGTACCTACGACGACCCCTATCTGCCATTCCGCGCCGGCGAACCCTTCGTCTACGACGGGCAACTCTATATCAACGGCTATGGCGGGATTGCCACGCATGGCACGCACGTCGCCGGCATTGCGGCGGCGAACCGCGACACCGTCGCCGGTCGCCCCGGCGTCATGCAGGGGGTGGCCTTCGCCGGGCGCATCTTCGCCGCCGACGTCGGCGATCCCGGACCGGAGGACGGCATCGTCCGCGGCAACGACGGCGGCACCTACCTGGCGGCCTGGCGGGCGATGATCGACAGCCGGGTCGATGTCATCACCAACAGTTGGGGAATCGGCATCACCTGGGGCGGCGGTTGGCAGTTCGTCGATGCCGGCAAGCAGTTCCTCGAAATCCAGTCCCTGCTCGGGACGCCGGCCGGCGGCGCCTACGACGGCGCGCTGCAGGCGGCGCGCAGCGGCATCGTCGTCGAGTTTTCGGCCGGCAACGAAAGCGGCCAGCAGCCCGATGCGATGGCCGGTCTGGCGAGCTTCGTTCCCGGGATCGAAAACAACTGGATCACGACGATGAGTCTGGCGCGTACCGCCAGCGGCCTGCAGGCCAGCGGTTTTTCGACGATCTGCGGCTACACCAGGTATTACTGCGTCGCCGCGCCCGGCAGCGCCATCAACAGTTCGGTGGCGACCGGCGACATCTCGGGGCTGCATGCCGGCGATCCGGTACGCGATCCGCTTGCCGCCTACGAGGCGTTAAGCGGCACGTCGATGGCCGGCCCCTTCGTTTCCGGCGCCATCGGGGTCTTGAAGGGGCGCTATCCCTATCTTGCCAACGGCGATCTCGCGCAGATCCTCAAGACGACGGCGCGCGACCTCGGGGCGCCCGGCGTCGACGAAGTCTACGGCTGGGGGCTGATCGACCTGCAGAAGGCGATGGACGGTCCCGGCCAGTTGATGAGCCGCCTGGTCGCCGAGCTGCCCGCCGGCACGCTCGATGTCTGGGCCAACGACATCGGTGATGCCGCGCTGCGCCAGCGTCAGGCGGAAGCGCAGGTGGAGATTGCGGCCTGGCGACAACGCAAGATCGACATGGGGTGGGGAAACGGCTGGGCCAGCGTCGATACCGCGAGCCTGAGCGAACGCCTTTACGTGGAATATCGACCGCTGGCGAGCCAGGCCAGGGTGCTTGCCCGGCAGTTGATGGTGGCGCGTGCGACGCCGCCCTACGCCGGCTTCTGGACGGCGCTGGCAGCGGTCGAGAACGATCCGCTGGCTTCGACGATCGTCAAGGAGTACGGCAAGATCGAGGCCTGGTTGCCCTTGGGGCCCGATCTGGCGCGCTTCGAGCGTTTCCTCGCCAGCCGTTATCCGGACGACGAGACGCTGGCCCGGGAAGTGGCGGCGGCCAAGGTCCAGGGGCTGGCGCAGGAGTACCTCGTCCAGGAAGCGCGGATCGCCAGCCTGCTCGCCGCGACCTATGAAAACGGCCTGACCAAGCGCGGTGCCGGCGAGCTGCGGCTGACCGGCAACAACAGCTACGGCGGCGAAACCCGGGTCGAGGCCGGGCGTCTGCGCGTCGATGGCGCGCTGAGCGGTGCCGTTGCGGTCTACGGCCAGGGCATCCTGGGCGGCAACGGTCGGGTCGGCTCGCTGCTGGCGCAGGCCGGCGGCACGGTGGCGCCGGGGGCGTCGATCGGTACCCTGAGCGTTGCCGGCGACGCGCGCTTCGAGTCGGGCTCGCTGCTCGCCGTCGAAATCAGCGGCGATGGGCGTTCCGATCTCCTGGCGGTGGCCGGCAAGGCGACCCTGACCGGCGGACAGGTCGGCGTGCAGGCCGCGGACGCCGGCGCCGCGCTGGAGACCTTCGTCGCCGCCGCGGCCGGTCGGCATGCCTATACCTTCCTGAGCGCCGGGGGCGGCATCGAAGGGCAGTTCGCCGGCGCGCTGTCGCCCTATGCCTTCTTCCGGCCCCGCCTGAGCTATGCCGCCGACCGCGTCACCCTGGACATCGAACGTCTGCCCTTCGCGAGCGCCGGGCGCAACTTCAACGAGCGGCAGACCGCCGCCGGCATCGACAGTCTGGCGCCGGCCAATCCGCTGTACGCGCAGGTGCTGGCCGCACCCGCCGGTTTTGTCGCCGGCCCCTTGTTCGCGGCGCTCTCCGGCGACATCCACCCGACCGCCGGCGGCGTATTGCTCGCCGCCGGTCAGGTTCAGCGCGATGCGGCGCTGGATCGTCTGCGTCTGGTCGAAACGCAGTCGGCGAGCGCGCCGCGCACCTGGGGCCAAGTGTACGGGCGGCGCGGCCGGGCTGACGGCGATGGCAATGCCGCCGGCTACGACAACGATGGCGACGGCTTTTTCGTCGGCGGCGACAGCCTGCTCGACGCTGGCTGGACGCTCGGCTTCCTGGTCGGCCACGAGAACGGCGGCGTCAGGACGGTGAACGCCCGTGCCGATACCGGCAGCTACCGGCTCGGGGTCCATGCCGGGACGCGCCGGGGCAAGCTGGGCCTGCGTCTTGGCGCGGGCTACGGACACCACGCCTTGACCACGCGGCGCCATCTGCCGCAGGCTAGTGCAAGCGCTCACTACACGGCCGACGACTGGCAGGTCTTCGGCGAACTGGCTTACGACTTCGCCGCCGGCCGGACGCAGCTGGCGCCGTTTGCCGACCTGGCCTTCGCCGGTCTACGGCGCGAGGCGTTCAGCGAAAAGGGCGGCGGCGCGTTCAATCTGGCGGGGCGTGCCGGCAGCGAATCGGTTGCCACTGGCTCGCTGGGGCTGCGCGCCGCGCAGGATGTCGAACTGGGCGCAAGCAAGGGACAATGGTCGGCCAGTCTGGCCTGGCAGCATGCGGCCGGCGACCTGACGCCGGAAAGCCGCCTGGCCTTCGCCGGCGGAGCGCGTTTCGTCAATGCCGGGGTGCCGCTGGCGCGCAATGCGCTGGCCGTGGCGGCCAGCCTGCGGGTGACGCTGTCGCCGACGGCCAGGCTGGGGATCGATTACACCGGGCAATTCGCTGCCGGGCGCCGCGAACACGGCGTCGGCGCCAGCCTCGCCGTAGAGTTCTGAGCCGCCCGCTCAGTGCCCCTTGAGCGCGTAGATGCCCGGCGCGTTGCGCCAGTAGCCCTTGTAGTCCATGCCGCAGCCGAACAGGTAACGGTCGGCGATGTCGAGGCCGGAAAAGTCGGCGCGCATGCCGGGCACGGCCTTGCGGTCGTGCACCTTGTGCACCATCACTGCGGTCAGCACGCGGGCGGCGCCTTCGTCGCGCAGGTGCTGGCAGATCGCCTGCAGTGTGTGGCCTTCGTCGAGGATGTCGTCGAGGACCAGCACGGTGCGCCCCTTCAGGTCCTGGGTCGGCCGCACGCGCCAGTCGAGCAGGCTGTTGCCTTTCAGTTGCTGGCCGTAGCGGCTGGCGTGCAGGTAGGACGTCTCAAGCGGGAAGTGCAGGCGCGACAGCAGCCGGCCGGCGAAGATCAGGCCGCCGTTCATCACCGTGTACACGAGCGGGTTGCTGTCTGCCAGCGCGGTGGTGATCTCGCCGGCCATGCGGTCGAGCGCGGCGCTCACTTCGGCCGGCGTCGCCAGGCAGTCGGCTTCGCGCATGGCGCGGTGGATTTCTTCGATGTCGGTGGTCATGGGGTCTCCTGGCAGAGCGAAGGGTCAGGGGCGGATGAAAGCCAGCGCGAGCAGCGCGGCGAAACCCAGTTGGTGTGCCGCGGTGGCCGCGAGGATGCCGTTGAAGGCCGGGCCGGGCGGCGTGCCGAGAAAGCGCCGGCAGAGCAGCAGGGCGAGCGGCAGGGTGAGCAGGGGCAGGGCGGCGTAAGCGCCGAGCGGTGCGGCAAGCAGGGCGAGCAGCAGGTAGGGTAGCAACATTTCCGCGATGTAGAGGCGGCAGGTGGCGGGGCGGCCGAGGCGGACCGCCAGCGTGCGGCGACCGGCGTCGCGGTCGGTGTCGAGGTCGCGGTAGTTGTTGACGGTGATCACCGCCGCCGCGTGCAGGCCGAGCAGGCTACCGGCGAGCAGGGCGAGCGCCGACCAGGCCGGTACCTGCAGGTAGTGGCTGCCGCCGACGGCGACGATGCCGAAGAAGACGAGGACGAAGAATTCGCCGAACGGGCCGTAGGCGATCGGCCGCGGTCCGCCGGTGTAGGACCAGCCGGCGTAGAGCGAACAGAGGCCGATGACGACGATCGGCCAGCCGGCATGGACGACCAGATAGACGCCGCAGAGGAAGGCCAGCGCGAAGCTGATCCAGGCGCCGACGCGCACCGCGGCCGGCGTCAGCCAGCCTTCGGCGGTGGCGCGCCGGGGACCGAAGCGCCCCGGGCGGTCGATGCCGCGCAGGTAGTCGCCGACGTCGTTGAACAGGTTGGTGCCGATCTGGATCAGCGCCGCGCCGAGCGCCGCGGCGAGCAGCGGCAGCCAGAGCAGGTGTCCGGCTTCATGCCAGCCGATGGCGGTGCCGACGAGTACCGGCGACAGCGATACAGTGAGGGTTTTCGGGCGGCAGGCGAGAAACCAGGCGGTACTGGGGTTCATGCGGGGCTTCGGTGACGGGCAGCCCGAACTTTAACCCGAATTTCCCGCCGCCGCGGCATTCCGCCCGGTCTGGCGCGATGGTTTCAGGGCCAGGCGCGGGCGCCCCAGATCATCCGCCGGGCGACGAAACGACGTGCCGCCGGGCAGAGGTCGAGGGCAAGCAGGCCGAGGCCGCGCGCCGCGCGCAGGGGCGGGAAATCGTTGGAAAAGGCGCGCACGACCTGGTCGGTAAACAGGGCGCCGCCGCGGCGGTCGAGGCGGCGCCGGCCAGGGTAGCGACCGAGATCGTCGCCGTCGAGCAGCACTTCGGCCAGCTGCCAGGCGTCGCGCAGGCCGAGGTTGAAGCCCTGGCCGGATACCGGGTGCAGCGTCTGGGCGCTGTTGCCGACCCAGACTTCGCGCTCCCTGACCAGCGTCTCGCGCATGCGCAGGGCGAGCGGGAAGCGGTTACGCGGTCCCGGTTTGGCGAAGCGCAGGCCGCGCTGGAACTGGGTTTCGAGGGCGGCGATGAAGGCCTTGTCGTCGAGCGCCATCACCGCGTCGGCCTTGGCCGGTGGCAGCGTGAACACGATCGAGTATTCGTCGCCCAGCGGCAGCAGGGCGAGCGGGCCGTCCGGCGTGAAGCGCTCCCAGGCGCGCCGGCCGTGGCCCGGTGTCGGTGTCACTTCGCAGATCACCGCATGCTGTTCGTAGTCGCCGAGCAAGGTGCTCGGGTCGTCCCAAGGCGTGCCTTCGGCGTGTACCAGGGTGCGCGCGCGCAGACGGCGGCTGACGCCCTGTTCGCGCAGGGCGACGGTGACGCCGTCGCGGTCCGGCGTGATGGCGAGGATTTCCACTTCGGCGCGCAGCGCGTCCGGGGCCAGACGGGCGGCCAGCGCGCTGGCCAGGTCGCGGTAGCGGACGACGTAACCGAGCGCCGGCAGGTCATGTTCGGCGCGGTCGATCAGGGTGCGGCCGAAGCCGCCGCGCTGCGAGATGTGGATCGTCTCGATCGGTGTCGCCGCCCGCGTCGGCCAGCCGCCAAGTTGTTCGAGCAGTTCGCGGGCGCCGTGCGACAGCGCCAGGGCGCGCGGGTCGGCCTGCAATGCGGCTGGCGCCCGCCGGTCGAGCAGCAGCGCTTGCCGGCCGCCGGCGGCGAGCGCCAGTTGCAGCGTCATGCCTACCGGGCCGGCGCCGATGATCAGGGTATCGACGGTTGCGACGGGTTCAGTCATGGCGCATCACCTCCTCGATTTCGGCAACCGTCTTCGGCGCCGTGGTGTAAACCGCGCAACCGGATGGTGTGACGCGCACATCGTCCTCGATGCGGATGCCGATGCCGGCCAGCGCCGCCGGCACGTCGGCGCCCGGGCGGATGTACAGGCCGGGTTCGACGGTGATGGTCATGCCCGGCTGCAGCGTCGTCCAGTCGTTGCCGATCTTGTATTCGCCGGCATCATGCACGTCCAGGCCGAGCCAGTGGCCGGTGCGGTGCATGTAGAAACGACGGAAGTCGCCCTTCTCGATCAGGGTGTCGATGTCGCCGGTCAGTAGTTTCAGATCGACCAGGCCTCGCGTCAGCACGCGCACGGCGGCGTCGTGCGCTTCCATGAAGTGGCGGCCGGGCGCGGTGGCGGCGATGGCGGCGGCCTGGGCGGCCAGCACGATCTCGTAGACATCCTTCTGGGCCGGCGTGAAGCGGCCATTGACCGGGAAAGTGCGGGTGATGTCGGCGGCGTAGCCCTGGACTTCGCAGCCGGCGTCGATCAGCACCAGGCTGTGGTCGTTCAGGAGCTTGTTGTTGTCGACGTAATGCAGCACGCAGGCGTTGGCGCCGCCGGCGACGATCGGCGTGTAGGCGTGGCCGTCGGCGCCGCGTCTGCGGAATTCGTAGGAGAGTTCGGCTTCCAGCTCGTACTCGGCCATGCCCGGCCGGCAGGCGTGCATGGCGCGGGCGTGGCCGGCGCTGGCGATGTCGGCGGCGTGCTGCATGGTGGCCAGTTCGGCGTCGTCCTTGAGCAGGCGCATGGCGTCGAGTTCGGTGCGCAGGTCGTGGATCGCGCGCGGCGCCCGCTTGCCGGCGCGGGCCTGCGCGCGCACCGCGTTCAGCGCCCTGGCGATGCGCGCATCCCAGACCTCGTCGTGGCCGACGGCGTGCCACAGCGTGTCGCGGTCAACCAGCAGTTCGGGCAGTTTTTTGTCCAGTTGTTCGATCGAATACGCGGCGTCGAAGCCGAAGGCCGTCTTCGCTGCTTTCGGACCGTAGCGGTAACCGTCCCAGATTTCCCGTTCCTCGTGCTTGTCGCGGCAGAACATGATGGACTTCGGTTTTTTGCCACCGATCAGCACGATCACCGCCTCCGGCTCCGGGAAGCCCGACAGGTACCAGAAGTAGCTGTCGAAACGGTAGGGATAGTGCGCGTCGCGGTTGCGCACGACCTCCGGCGCCGTCGGGATGATGGCGACGCCGTCGCCTATGGTCTGCAGCAGGCGCCGGCGGCGGGCGATGAAGTGGGCGTGAGTCATTCAGTCGTTGTCTTTCTTGGTGATTCTTTGCTGCGCGGTCTCGATTTGCTGGATGCTGCGCTCGGGCGTCGGCAGGTCTTCCGGCATGGTACCGCCGAGTTCCCTGATCGTCTCGCGCACCTTTCGGCCGACGGCGAGGTGGGTCTGGTTCGCCTCCTGCTTGCCTTTGACCCCGTCGCGGCGCAATTTCTCCTCGGTTTGCGTGGCGCGGAACAGGTTGGCGGCCAGCTCGGTGCTGCCCATGTGGTCGAGGATTTTCTGGCTTTTCTTCAAGCCTTTTCGAGCGTGGATGGCCTTGGCACCGAGCCCGCCGTACAGGCCGCGATAGCCATGGTCCTGGAAAACGGCGAAGTCGAGGCCACTTTCGACGCCGGCCTCGGCGGCAGCGGCAGCAAGGTATTTGTTGTGTTGTGCGAGTTCGTTGCGGATGGCGAGCCGCTTCTCGTCTTCGCTCAGTTGCCCGAAGGCGGTGTCGTTCGCCAGTTCCTGGCGGCGGGTCTGGATGGCAAAGTAAGTCTGGCCGTTGGCAATGACCGGCTTCGAGGGGTCGCCGTTCTGGACGATCAGGTAGCAGGCATAGCGGGAGAGGCGGATGTCTTCGATCTGCCGTTTTGCCCCCGAGCCGATGTCGACCATTGTGAGGACATCCTCAAAATGGTCGGAAGGAGCTTGGCCACTTTGTTCACAGGCTATCCTGGCGCGTTCGATGGCGGGAAGAAAGTGTCGGTATTGCGAATAATCCAGTGCTGTTGCCAGTTTGCGGGCCAGCCAGTATTCGTTGCCGGCGTCGTCGAGTTGGCGCAGGCCTTCAAAGCTGGCGTGGTGCTGGCGGGAAACGGGTGAGTCGGTCATCGCGGCATTCCTCCAGGGGCTGAAAGCGCCATGCTATTGGAATTCAATCTGCCTGTGCTGCGCGCAATTCGGTATCCAGCTCGGCCAGCCGTTGTGGTGTGCCGACGTCGACCCAACGGCCGGCGTGGCGTTCCCCGGTCAGCGTGCCGGCGGCAATCGCCGCGTCGAGCAGCGGACGCAGCTTCATCGGCTGGTCGGCCGGCACATGGTCGAACATGGCCGGCGAAAAGACGCCGATGCCGGCGTAGGTGAGTGTTTGCTCACCATCGGCTGGAACGATCCGTTCGCCGCTCAGCGAGAAGTCGCCGCCGCCGTGGTGCGCCGGGTTGTCGACCAGCAGCAGGCGGGCGCCGCCGGGCGGGCAGGCGCGACCGGCGAAGGCGGGAAAAGCGACGTCGCAGTAGACGTCGCCATTGACCACCAGGAAGGGGGAGTTGCCGAGCCGCGGCAAGGCGCGGGCGATGCCGCCGGCGGTTTCCAGTGCGCCCGGCGGTTCCGGGGAGTAGGCGATACTGAGTCCCCACTGCGATCCGTCGCCCAGCGCGTTTTCGATCTTTTCGCCGAGGTGGGCGTGGTTGATGACCACTTCGCGGAAACCGGCGGCGGCCAGCTTCTCCAGGTGCCAGACGATCAACGGCTTGCCGCCGGCCTCAAGCAGCGGTTTCGGCGTGTGGTCGGTCAGCGGCCGCATGCGTTCGCCGCGGCCGGCGGCGAGGATCATCGCTTTCATCGGCGTTTAGCGGCGGTAGCCGATCTGCTCGGTCTGGCCGTCGAGGCGGTCGAGCAGGTTGAGCAGCGGTTTCAGTTGCAGGTAGCGGCTGGCGGTCTTCTTGGCGTAGGTCATGAAGCGCGGCAGGTCGGCGATGTACTTGTCCTTGCCGTCGCGATAGTTGAGGCGGCAGAAGATGCCGAGCACCTTGAGGTGGCGCTGCAGGCCCATCAGTTCGTAGTCGCGCCAGAAAGCGCCGAAGTCAGTGCGCACCGGCAGGCCGGCGGCGCGGGCCTTTTCCCAGTAGCGGACGACCCAGTCGATTTCCTGCTCTTCCTCCCAGGAAATGAAGGCGTCGCGGAACAGCGAGACGATGTCGTAGGTGATCGGGCCGTAGACCGCGTCCTGGAAGTCGATGATGCCCGGCGTTAGCGTCTGCGCGCTTTCAACGACCATCAGGTTGCGCGGCATGAAGTCGCGATGGACGAAGACCTTGGGCTGGTTGAGCGCCGAGTTGATCAGGAACTTGAAGGTCCGGTCGAGCATCAGTTTGTCGTTGGCGTCGAGTTCGATGCCGAGGTGGCGGCCGATGAACCATTCCGGGAAGAGGTCGAGTTCGCGGCGCAGCAGCGGCGCGTCGTAGGGCGGCAGGGTGGCGGCGGTGGACGACAGTTGCCATTTGACCAGCACGTCGAGCACCGGGCGGATCAGCAGGTCGGCCAGCGAGAGATCGGCGTTGAGGGCGTCGAGGTAGCCGATGCGGCCGAGGTCGGTGAGCACCAGGAAGCCGTTCTCGAGGTCCTGGTCGAGAATGCGCGGTGCCGCCAGGTCGGCCTTGGCGAGCAGGCCGGCGACCTTGATGAAGGGCTTGCAGTCTTCTTTTTCCGGCGGCGCGTCCATCAGGATGCGGGTGCTGCCGTCCGGCCAGCTCAGACGGAAGTAGCGGCGGAAGCTGGCGTCGGCGGAAGCCGGCGTGATGGAGACGGACTGCCCGGGGAAGCGACTGGCAACCCAGTCGGTAACAAGTTGATCGCGCGACATCGAGTAGGGGAATGTTCGTTGTAAAATGGCGCGATTTTAACACCCGGGCATCGGCCTTTCCGGTCCCGGCACCTCCAGAATGCCCCGATGACTGGTTTTTCCCGACGTCCGATTGCCGCGCTGGTCTGTTGCCTGTTTGCCGGCGTTCCGTTCGCCCAGGCGAACACGGGCGAGGCCGAAAGCGCTGCCGCAGCCATCGGTGCCGTGCCGCTGCGTCTGGAGAAGCGTTTCAACCTGCTGGCGAGGCGCAAGACGGCTCCGAAGCTGGCCGCTGCCGGCGGTCTGGTGCCCCTGTCCAGCGTTGACGATCCGCTGCCGCTCTTCCTCACTGCCGATCATCTGGAAGGTCAAGCTTCTGAACTGGCTGTTGCCGAAGGCAATGTCGAACTGCGCAAGTCGGGCCTGGAACTGCGTGCCGACCGCCTGACCTACAAGCCGCTCGACGACGAGGTCGATGCCAGCGGCAAGGTCGTGCTGCTGCAGGATGGTGCCGAGATCGAGACGACGCACCTGCGCATGAAGTTGTCGGACCAGCTGGGTTTCGCCGAGGAATCGCGGTATTCGGTGACCAAGGAGGTCGCCAGCCGCGTCTACGAGACCAACCAGAACGTCGTCACCGTGGCCAGTGTCAGCGGCGCCAACAGTGGCGCGCCGATGATGCTCAATGTCGCCAACGTCTATGGTCTGCCGACCGAGCAGGCAGCGCCGCGCCAGATCACTGCGCAGGGCACCGCCGAACGTATCGAGTTCGCCGGCGAGAACCGCATGCGCCTCGACAACAGCACCTTTTCCACCTGCAAGCCGGCGTCACCGGACTGGTACCTGAAGGCCGGCGAGATCGACCTCGATTACAACGAGAACTACGGCAACGCCAGCGATGCCTCGCTGTGGTTCAAGGGGGTGCCGCTGTTCTACGCGCCGAAGGCCTGGTTCCCGATGAACAGCCAGCGGCGTTCCGGCCTGCTGACGCCGTCGTTCAAGCAGTCGACGAAGACCGGTCTCGACATCAGTCTGCCCATCTACTGGAACATCGCGCCCAACTACGACGCCACCTTCTATCCGCGCTACATGAGCAAGCGCGGCACCCAGCTTGGCCTGGAAACGCGTTACCTGAGCGAGCGCAGCGAGGGCGAGTGGCGCGGCGAGTACCTGGGCGACGACGCGAGCGATCACACTCGCCGTTACGCTTACTCGATCCGTCACCTGCAGCGTTTCACCGACGACCTCACCGGCGCCCTGAACTGGAACGGCGTTTCCGACGACACCTACTGGGAAGACATGTCGTCGCGCCTGCTGCAGACCTCGCAGGTGCAGCTCGAGCGGCGGGCTTCGCTCAATTACGCGCCCAGTCCGTGGTGGCAGGGCTCGCTGCAGGTGCTGCGCTACCAGACGCTGCAGCCCGACGCAGCCAATCCGGTGGCCCGTCCCTACTTCCTTGAGCCGCAACTGAATCTGCTCGGCTACAAGCCGGACCTGCTGGGTTTCGACTTCACGATGCTCGGCCAGTATTCGCGTTTCACCCACGACGATCACGCCAACAAGGACCGCGGCGACCGTTTCGTCCTCTATCCGCAATTGAGCTACCCGGTGATCGGCGCCGCCTACCAGATCACGCCCAAGCTCGGCCTGCACATGAGCAGCTACGCGATCGACCGGGCGACGCTCAACGGCGGCGGCTCCGACAATATCACGCGGGTGTTGCCGACCTTCTCGCTCGATGCCACCACTGTCTTCGAGCGCGACCTCGACCTCCTCGGTCACCGTTTCCTGCAGACGCTGGAGCCGCGGCTCTACTACGTCTACATCCCGTACAAGGACCAGAGCGAGATTCCGGTCTTCGACACCGCGCTGTCCGATTTCAACTTCGCCCAGGTCTTCTCCGAAAACCGTTACAGCGGCTACGACCGGATCAACGACGCCCACCAGCTGACAGCGGCACTGACCACCCGCATCCTCGACGGCACAACCGGTGCCGAGCGCTTCAAGGCGATGATCGGTCAGCGCTACTACTTTGCCAAGCAGCGCGTCACCCTGCCCGGCGAGACCTCGCGGCCGGACAATTTCTCCAACCTGATCGCCTCGGTCACCGGCCTCGTCGCGCCGAAGACCTATGCCGAGGCGACCTGGGAATACAACTACGAGGCGCGTACCAACGACCGCTTCTCGGCCGGTGTCCGCTTCCAGCCCGATTACGGCAAGGTACTGTCGGCGAGCTACCGCTATACGCGCGATCCGCTGACCAACAAGTCGGTCGTCGACCAGGTCGACCTCGCCGGCCAGTGGCCGCTGGCGCCGCGCTGGTACGCGGTCGGCCGCTTCAACTACTCGCTGCGCGACCACCAGACCCTGGAGACCATCGGCGGCCTCGAATACAACGCCGGCTGCTGGGCCATGCGCGGCGTCGTGCAGCGTCTGGCGGCGACTTCCGGCGAAGCCAACACCAGTTATTACCTGCAGCTCGAACTGCAGGACTTCACCAGTATCGGTTCCAATCCGCTCGGTCTGTTGCGGCGTAGCATCCCGGGTTATGGTAAAACCAACGAACTGCCCGTCGACGGCAACCTGATCGCCAACCCATGACCACCATGTCCAAGACCCTCATCCTTTTCCTTTCCCTGTGTTCGCTGTTCGTTCCGGCCGCTCAGGCCGCCCCGGCGGAAGCCGTCGAGGCGGACTACATCGTCGCCGTCGTCGGCGATGGCGCGATCACCCGCAACGAACTGCGCTCGCGTCTGGATGTCGCGCTGCGCCAGTTGCAGAAGCAGGGCACGCCGATCCCGCCGCAGGACGTGCTGGAAAAGCAGATGCTCGAACGGCTGATCATGGAGCAGGTGCAGTTCGCCTACGCCAAGGAAAGCGGCCTGCGCATCGACGACGCCCAGCTCGACCAGGCGATCGGCCGCATCGCCGCCAACAACAACATGACGCTGCCCCAGTTCCGCGTCGCGCTGGAAAAGGACGGCATCGGCTACGACGAATTCCGCGAGGAAATCCGCGGCGAGATGATCATGGCCCGCCTGCGCGAGCGCGAGGTGGAGAGCCGCCTCGCCGTTTCCGACGCCGAGATCGAGAACTACCTCGCCAACCAGGCGGCCAACGGCGGCGGCGACGAGTACCGGCTGGCGCACATCATGTTGCGGGCGCCGGAATCGGCGACCCCGGAACAATTGCAGAAGTTGCGTCAGCGCGCCGAACTGGCGCTGGCCCGGGCGCGCGCCGGGGAAAACTTCGCCGAACTGACGGCCGCCTTCTCCGATGCTCCGGATGCCCTGCAGGGCGGCGACCTCGGCTGGCGGCCGCTCGACCGCCTGCCGGTCCTTTACGCCGAAGCCGCCGGCAAGCTGCAAGCTGGCGGCGTCAGCGAGTTGTTGCGTTCCTCGGCCGGCTTTCACGTCGTCAAGCTGGTCGAACGGCGCGGTGCCAACCAGCCGGCCTCGGTGCAACAGACGCACGCCCGTCACATCCTGATCCGGACCAACGAAGTGATGTCGGAAGCCGACGCCCGCCATCGCCTGGAAACCGTGCGCGAACGCATCGTCAATGGCATGGACTTCGCCGAGCAGGCGCGCATCTTTTCCCAGGACGGTTCCGCCGCCAAGGGCGGCGACCTCGGCTGGCTCAATCCGGGCGATACCGTGCCCGATTTCGAGCGGGCGATGGACGCGCTGAAACCCGGCGAACTCAGTCAGGTCATCAAGTCGCCGTTCGGCATGCACCTGATCCAGGTCATGGAGCGCCGCGAACGCGACGTATCTTCCGAGCGCCAGCGTTCGGTCGCCCGCCAGGCGATCCGCGAGCGCAAGCTCGACGAGGCCTACCAGGACTGGTTGCGCCAGTTGCGCGACCGTACCTACGTCGAAAACCGCCTGGAGCAACAATGATCCTACCGGTGATCGCCGTCACCAGCGGCGAGCCGGCCGGCATCGGTCCCGAACTCTGCCTGCAGCTTGCCGGCTGGTCCGGCGTCGGTCGTCCGGTCGTCCTCGGCGATCGGGATCTGCTGCGCCAACGCGCCGGACTACTCGGCCTCGACATCGTCCTGCGCGACTATGAACCCGCTGTTCCGGCCGCACCCGGCACGCTCGACCTCATCCATCTGCCGCTCGCCGCGCCGGCCGAGGCCGGCGTTCTCGACGCCGCCAACGGCCGCTATGTGCTGGCCCTGCTCGATCGCGCGCTGGCCGGCTGCCAGTCCGGTGAATTCGCCGCGATGGCGACGGCGCCTGTGCACAAGGGCGTGATCAACGAGTCCGGCGTCGCCTTCACCGGCCACACCGAATACCTCGCCGAAAAAACCGGCACGCCGCTGGTGGTGATGATGCTCGCCGGCGACACCGATCGCGGCCCGCTGCGCGTCGCGCTGGCCACCACGCACCTGCCGCTGAAGGACGTGCCGGCGGCGATTACCGCAGACCTGCTCGAACGCACGCTGCGTATCGTCGACGCCGATCTGCGCGGCAAGTACGGCATCGCCGAACCGCGCATCCTGGTCGCCGGGTTGAACCCGCACGCCGGCGAGGGCGGCTACCTCGGGCGCGAGGAAATCGACATCATCGAACCGGCGCTCGCCCGGCTGTGCGCGGAAGGCCTGCGACTCTCCGGCCCCCACCCCGCCGACACCATGTTCACCCCGCCGGTGCTCGCCGGCGGCGACGCCGTGCTGGCGATGTACCATGACCAGGGCCTGACCGCGCTCAAGTACGCCACCTTCGGCAACGGCATCAACGTCACGCTCGGCCTGCCGATCATCCGCACCTCGGTCGACCACGGCACCGCACTGGCCCTCGCCGCTTCCGGCCAGGCCGACCCCGGCAGCCTGTTCGCCGCGGTCAGCGAAGCGGCGCGCATGGCACAAAGGAAGCAGCAATGAAGGGACACGTCGCCCGCAAACGTTTTAGTTCCGGCATAACCCGCCTGCGGCGCGTTAGCCTTCTCTGAAACGGCGACCACTGATGAAACATATTCCACGTCGCCGTTTTGGGCAGAACTTCCTGATCGACCAGGGCATCATCGGCGCCATCGTTTCGGCGATCGATCCCAAACGCAGCGATACCGTCGTCGAGATCGGCCCCGGCCTCGGCGCCATCACCGTGCCGCTGCTCGAACGCGTCGACCGCTTGCACGTCGTCGAAATCGACCGCGATCTGATCGCCCGCCTGAAAAAGCAGCATCCGGCCGAGCGCCTTGCCATCCACGAAGGCGACGCGCTCGCCTTCGACTTCGCCAGCATCGGCAGCGACCTGCGCCTGGTCGGCAACCTGCCCTACAACATCTCGACGCCGCTCCTTTTCCACCTCGCCAGCTACGGCCAGCAGGTGCGCGACATGCACTTCATGCTGCAGAAGGAAGTCGTCGAGCGCATGGTCGCCGAACCCGGCTGCGCCGACTACGGCCGGCTGTCGGTGATGCTGCAGTACAGCTTCTGGCTGGAGTGGCTGATCGACGTGCCGCCGGAGAGCTTCGACCCGCCGCCCAAGGTCGATTCGGCGGTGGTCCGGCTGATCCCGAAACCCCCGGAGCAGCTCACCGCGAAGAATCCGGAACGCCTGTCGACGCTGGTTCAGGCCGCTTTCGCCCAGCGCCGCAAGATGCTGCGCAACAACCTCAAGGGCATCCTCGACGACGCCGGCTTCGCCGCCCTGGGCATCGCCCCGACGCTGCGCCCGGAAGACCTGCCGGTCGAGGACTACGTGCGCATCGCCAACTTCCTGGCCGGCTGAACGGCGGCGCAAGAATCGGATTGCGCCGCTTGCCGGCGCTGCCATACTGCGGCCCATGTCCTCCGCCAACCTGTTCCGCCTCGTCCTGCTTGCCGCGATCTGGGGCGCTTCCTTCCTCTTCATGCGCATCGCCGCGCCGGTGCTCGGCGCCGCCTGGCTGGTCTTCTTCCGCGTCGGGCTGGCGGCGCTCTTCCTGTGGGCGGTCGCTCTTATCCTGCGCCGGCCGCTGGCGCTACGCGCCAACTGGCGCGCCTTCCTGGTCCTCGGCCTGCTCAACTCGGCGCTGCCCTTCCTGCTCTTCGCCTACGCCGCGCGCCTGACGCCGGCTTCGCTGCTCGCCGTGCTCAACGCCACGGCGCCGATCTGGGCGGCACTGATCGGCGCCCTGCTCGCCCGTAGCTGGCCGGAACCGCGCGTGCTGGGCGGTCTCGCCCTGGGCATTGCCGGCGTCGCGCTGCTCGCCGGGGTCGAGGTTGGCGCCCTGCCGGCCGGCGGCGGACTGGCCGTCCTGGCCGGGATCGGCGCCGCCGTCTGCTACGGCATCGCCAGCCAGTACACCCGCCGGATCGGCAATCTGGAACCACACGCCGGCGCTTTCGGCAACCTGGCGGCGGCAACCCTCTACCTGGCGCCGCTGGCGCTGCTTTCGCCGTTGCCTGAACAGATGCCGCCACCTGGTGTGCTGGCAGCAGTGGTTGCGCTCGGTGTCCTGTGCAGCGGCGTCGCCTTCCTGCTCTATTTCCGGCTGGTCGCCGAAATCGGCCCGGTGCGCACGCTGACCGTCACTTACCTGATTCCCCTGTTCGGCGTCCTCTGGGGCGTCGTCTTCCTCGCCGAGCAGGTCGGCTGGCATACCCTGGTCGGCGGCCTCACCGTGCTCGCCGGCACCGCGCTGGTCACCGGCATCGGCCAGCGGGAGAAAACGTCATGAACGATCTCGCCACCGCCTGCCGCCATTACGACATCGTCGCCCGGGCCATCGTCCATTTGCGCCGCCACGCGCGCAGCCAGCCGACGCTGGCCGAACTGGCCGCCGTCGTCGGCCTCAGCCCGGCCCATCTGCAGCGCGTTTTCGCCGAATGGGCGGGCATCTCGCCGAAGCGCTTCGTCCAGCACCTGACCCGCGAATACGCCCGCAGCCGCCTGCGCGCTGCCGCCGATACGCTGAGCGTCGCGCTCGACGCCGGCCTCAGCGGCAACGGCCGGCTGCACGACCTGATGATCGTCGGCGAGGCAATGACGCCGGGCGAAATCCAGCGCGGCGGCGAGGGCGTCACCCTCGATTATGGCAGCGGCCCGACGCCGTTCGGGATCGCCTTCCTGGCCTGGAACGGGCGCGGCATCTGTCATCTGTCCTTTATCGGCGACGATGGCGCCGCCTCGCTCGCCACCCTGGCCGAGGAATGGCCGCGCGCCGCAATGCGGCGTTCGGACGAAGGGGCAGCGGCCATGCTACAGCGCATCTTCGGCGAACTGGTGAGCGGCGTGCCGCTGCACCTGCAACTGCGCGGCAGCAACTTCCAGCTCAAGGTCTGGGAAGCCCTGATCCGCGTGCCGCCGGGCGAAGTGCTGTCGTACGGGCAACTCGCCGGCAGGATCGGCGCGCCGCGCGCCCAGCGCGCGGTCGGCTCGGCGCTGGCGGCCAACGACATCGGTTTCCTGATTCCCTGTCACCGGGTGATCCGCGACAGCGGCGAAAGCGGCAACTACCGCTGGGGCGAGGAGCGCAAGCTCGCCCTGCAACTCTGGGAAGCCGGCCGCCGCGCGCCCGACGCTTGATGCTTTCCCCGCCTTGCGATTTCCTGCTCCGGTTTTGCTGCGCCACATGAAGCGCGATGGCCTGGTTATGGCGTAAGGTTGCGCATGCAATGCGCCATAAGCTGGGTAAATTCCGAATGAACCAATGAAATGGCGGTCCGGGTCATCCCGGCCGCCATTCGCGTTACAAACTGGACGGTTTTGTGCTGCCTCGGACCGCCTCGATCGGCTAGGGCGGGTTGCTGCCGATCAGGCCGGCGCCCGGCGCGACAGCCGGGGCAGACGGCCGTTCAATACGGCGTGGGCGAGCAGGCCGATGACCAGTCCCCAGAAGGCGCCGCCGATGCCGAGCAGGGTGATGTTGGCGGCGGCGGCGACGAAGGTGATCAGCGCCGCTTCGCGGGTTTTGGCATCGGCCAGGGCGTTGGTCAGGCTGCCGCCGATGGTGCCAAGCAGGGCCAGCCCGGCCAGGGTGGTGATGAAGGTGGCGGGAAAGGCCATGAAGACGGCGGCCAGGGTCAATCCGAAGACACCGACCAGGATGTAGAAGACGCCGGCGGCGATGCCGGCCAGCCAGCGCTTGGCCGGATCTTCGTGGGCCTCGCGGCCGGTGCAGATGGCCGCCGTGATCGCCGCGATGTTGAAGGCGTGGGAGCCGAAGGGGGCCATCAGCAGCGAACCCAGCCCGGTGATGGTGACGATGGGGTTGGCGCTGGTCCGGAAACCGTCGTTGCGCAGCACCAGCATGCCCGGCATGTACTGGCCGGTGAGGGTGATCAGGAACAACGGCAGGGCGACGCTGAGCAGGGCGTTCAGCGAAAACGCCGGGACGGTGAGCAGCGGCGCCGCCAGCCGCAATTCCAGTCCGGACAGATCGACACGCGCCTGCAACAGCAGGAAACCCAGCCCCAGCACCAGGATGCCGACCACCGCATAGCGCGCGGTGAAGCGCTTGAGCACCACGTAGGCGACGATGAGCAGCCCGGCCAGCAGCGGATCGACGCTGAGGCCGGCGAAGGCCTTGACGCCGAACTGCAGCAGGATGCCGGCGAGCAGGCCGGCGGCGACGCCCTGGGGAATCAGCCGGATTATCTTCTCGAAGTAGCCGGACAGCCCGAGGGCGACGAAGGCGGCGGCCGAGATCAGGTAGGCGCCGACCGCTTCGGCGTAGGGGGTGACCGCCAGCGCGGTGACCAGGAAGGCGGCGGCCGGCGTGGACCAGGCAGTGATGATCGGCTCGCGGGCCAGCCAGCTCAGGATGATGCCGGTGACGCCGACACCGATCGAGATCGACCACACCCACGACGCCGTCAGCGCCGGGCTGAGGCCGGCCACCTGGGCGGCCTGGAAGACCAGGATGAAGGTGCCGCCGTAATTGACGATGACCGAGATCAGGGCGGCGACGACGGGGTGGGTGAGGTCGTTGAGGCGTAGTGGCGAGGGCGATGGACTCATGGGACGGCTCCGGAAAAAAAGGGGATCGACGATCCGCCTGGAAAGTCCCAGTTATAGCGCTAGAATGGCCGGGCGAATCCCGCCAATTAATCACTGGATACCCGGCCAATTGTTCCGCCACGCCCAACTCGAATCGGTCAAAGCCTGGCTCGGCGACCCTGCCCACCAGGCCCTGCCCCGGCATGTGCGCATCCAGCGGGCGATCCGCCAGTTGATCCTCGACGGCGCCCTCGATGCCGGACGGCCCCTGCCGGCCTCGCGGGCCCTGGCCCGATCGCTCGGGGTGTCGCGCGACACGGTGGAAGCGGCCTACGGCCAGTTGCACGCGGAAGGTTTCATCGAGCGCCGGGTCGGCAGCGGCAGTTTCGTGTCGGCGCAGGCGCTGCGGGTGCCGCGGCAGCCACCGTCATCGCGGCCGGGCCAGCCGGCGGCGGCGGCGCTCAGCCAGCGCGGCAGCGCCATGCTGGCCGGCGGCGGTGTGCGCGAATCGCTGACCGCCCGCCCCTTTGCCCCGGGCATTCCGGAAACCCGGAATTTCCCGCTGCCCGTCTGGGAGCGCCTGCAGCGCCTGGTGTTGAAGGAGCACGGCGCGCGCGCCCTGGCCCATTGCCACCCGCAGGGTATGGAAAGCCTGCGCCGGGCGATTGCCGACTACATCAACCTGGAACGGGGCGCCCGCGCCGCGCCCGAGCGCATCCTGGTGCTGACCAGCTCGCAGCAGGCCCTGAGCCTGTGCGCCACGGTGCTGCTCGATGTCGGCGAGCGCATCTGCGTCGAGGACCCGGTCTATCACGGCGCCCGCAAGGCTTTCGACGCAGCCGGTCTGGACTGCGTGCCGATTCCGCTGGACGGCGACGGCATGCAGGTCGGCCACCTGGACGCGGTGGCGAACGCCCGGGCGGTGTTCCTGACTCCCTCGCACCAGTTTCCCAGCGGCACGACGCTGAGCCTGGCGCGGCGCCTGGGCGTCATCGACTGGGCGCGCCGGCAGCAGGCCTGGATCATCGAGGACGACTACGACAGCGAATTCCACTACGCCGGCAAGCCGACCGCCTGCGTCCAGGGGCTGGACGACGAGCAGCGCACGATCTACATCGGTACCTTCACCAAATCCCTGTTTCCCGGCCTGCGCATCGCCTATATGCTGCTGCCGCCGGCGCTGGTGGCACCGATGACGGTGGCGCGCAGCCTGCAGGACGGCCACAACGCGACGATCGCCCAACTGACCCTGGCGCGTTTCATCGAAGGCGGGCATTTCGGCGCCCACGTGCGCGCCATGCGCAGCGTCTATGCCGCCCGCCGCGATCGGCTGGCGCGCCTGGTCGACGAACACCTGGGCGATTTCGTGACGGCAGAAGTGCCAGCCGGTGGCATGCAGATGCCCTGCTTCCTGCGTGCCGGCATCGACGAGGCGCCGGCGGTCGCCGCCGCCCAGCGGGCGGGCATCGAACTGCTCGGGCTGAGCCCGTTATCCGCTGGTGGCGGCGGCTGCCCCGGCTTTCTGATGGGCTTTGCAGCCTACACGCCGGAGGAAATGGCAATAGCGCTCAGGCAACTGGCCGCAGTTCTCCAGGGGCTGACGGCAAAATAAAAAACCCGCCGTAGCGGGTTTCGTTTGGGGCGGAAGTCTCTCAGTCCTTCTTCAGCGGGCAGGTATTGAGGCCGATCAGCGGATAGAGCGGGCACCAGCCCATCAGGCCGGTGGCCAGGGGAACGACGCCGATCCAGGCCCAGACCGGGCCGCCGGTGAGCGCCCAGGCGATCAGGGCGATGCCGGCCACGATACGCAGGATTTTGTCGATGCCGCCAACATTGCTTTTCATGATGTGTTCTCCAAGAGGTGAGTGGACGGTGCCAATTTAGCCGCGCCGCGCCACGCAGTATGTAACCTGGGTCACACAGCGGCAAGCTTGTTCAGGCCGTCGCGGTCGATCACCGTCAATTGTTCGCGGCCGAGGCTGACCAGCCCTTGGGCGGCAAAACCCTTGAGCAGGCGGCTGACGATCTCGCGCACGCTGCCCAGTTCGTCGGCCAGTTGCTGGTGCGTGATGTTCAGCGTATCGGCCTGGCGGGCCAGGATCAGCTTGGCCAGGCGCTGGTCGAGGCGGGCGAAGGCGACTTCCTCGACCAGTTGCATCAGTTCGCCGATGCGCTCGGAAAACAGGTGGAAGACGAAATCGCGGAACGGCGCGTGCTCGACCAGCAGCCGCCCGAATTCGCCGACCGGCAGGGCGAGCAGGGTGAGCGGGGTTTCGGCGATGCCGCGCGCGTTGTAGTCGGTGTGGCCGAGCAGGCAGGACGAGGAGATGATGCACGAGCCGCCGGGGCTGACCCGGTAGAGCAGCAGTTCGCGGCCGCTGCTGGCCTGCTTGACGACCTTGATGCTGCCGTCGAGCAGCAGCGGGAAGCCGGCGCAGGGCTGATGCTCGGAGAAGACGCAGGCGCCGGCGGGAAGCTGGAACAGTGCCGACGGCTGCAGCAGGCGGTCGAGCCGGGCCGGCGGCAGGTTGGCCAGGGCGGGATAGAGACCGAGCAGGGTGGCGCGGTCCACGCTGGAAGCTGTCTGGCTCAACTGAGTGTTGCCCAGACCGGGGCGTGGTCGGACGGGCGTTCGCGCTTGCGTGGCGCGCGGTCGACGCCGGCTGCCGTGCATCTGTCGGCGAGCGGCTGGGAGAGCAGGATCAGGTCGATGCGCAGGCCGAGGTTCTTCTGGAAGCCGAGCATCCGGTAATCCCACCACGAGAAGGTCTTTTCCGGTTGTTCGAACAGGCGGAAGCTGTCGCACAGGCCGAGCGCCAGCAGGCGGCGGAAGGCGGCACGCTCCGGTTCGGAAACCAGGATGCAGTCGCGCCAGCGTGCCGGGTCGTGCACATCGCGGTCGTCGGGGGCGATGTTGTAGTCGCCGCACAGCGCCAGTTGCGGGGAGTGTCGCAGTTCGCCGTCCAGCCATTCGGCCAGCGCGTTGAGCCAGCGCAGCTTGTATTCATACTTGTCGCAGCCGACTTCCTGGCCGTTCGGCATGTAGGCGCCGACGACGCGTACGCCATCTACAGTGCCGGAAATCAGGCGCTTCTGCTCGTCCGGGAAATGCGGGTTGCCGCAGACGACGTCCTCGATCGGCGAGCGGGCGAGCAGCGCAACGCCGTTGTAGGTCTTCTGCCCGGAGAAGGCGACGTGGTAGCCGGCGGCCTCGATTTCGGCGCGCGGGAAGTTGGCGTCCTCAAGCTTGAGTTCCTGCAGGCAGACGACGTCGGGCGTCGCTTCCGCCAGCCAGTCGAGCAGGTGCGGCAGGCGGACCTTCAGCGAGTTAACGTTCCACGAGGCGATCTTCAAGGTTTTTTCCCGGGCAGCGGCGGGTAGCCGGCGAGGTCGAGCAGGTTGTCGTAGGCCGCGCCGTTGTAACCGCGGAAGGAACGGAGGCCGACCTTGAGCGACGGTACGAAGGTGTCGCCGACCAGCGCCTTCAGTTCGTCGAACTGGGCTGCTGTCTGCGCCATCGTCTCGGTGAAGGGAACCCGGCGCTTCTGCAGCAGTTCGCGCGCCTGGCGGCATTCGTCGATGCAGTCGGCGGTGGTGTACAGCGTCACCGGATGTTTCTGCGCCGCCAGCTTGGTGGCGAAGGGCAGGCCGTCGTCCGCCTGCGCCTTGCCGCCTGCCTTCTCGACGTTGCGCGCCTGACCGGGCGGCGGTTCGTCGGAAATCACCGTGCGCCCCTGCGCATCGGTCCATCGATAAGCCTGCGCCTGGGCACCGGCGCAGCACAGCAGCAGGCAGAGAACGAGAAGTCTGGACATGAATGGGCCTCTCCGAGCGGAATCAGGCAGCAATCATACCGCTATGACGAAGCAGTGCGTCGGGGCTCGGTTCGCGGCCGCGGAAGGCCTTGAAATTCTCCAGCGCCGGGCGTTCGCCGCCGCGCGACAGGATTTCCTCGAGGAAACGCCGGCCGACCACCGGGTCGAACGGATCGCCGGCTTCCTCGAAGGCCGCGTAGCAGTCGGCCGACAGCACTTCCGCCCACTTGTAGCTGTAGTAGCCGGCCGCGTAGCCGCCGCCGAAAATGTGCGAGAAGCTGTTCGGGAAACGGTGCCACTCGGGCGGGATCAGGACGGCGACCTCGCGGCGGACTTCGTCAAGCAGGTCCATCACCGTCTTGTTGCCGGCGGGGTCGCTGTTTTTGCCAGTAAGCTCGTAGTGCAGGCGCATGTCGAAGATCGAGAATTCGAGCTGGCGCACGGTCATCATGCCGCTCTGGAAGTTCTTCGCCGCCAGCATCTTGTCGTACAAGGCGCGCGGCAGCGGCTCGCCACTGTCGACGTGGGCGGTCATTCCCTGCAGCACATCCCATTCCCAGCAGTAGTTTTCCATGAACTGGCTCGGCAGTTCGACGGCGTCCCATTCGACGCCGTGGATGCCGGAAACGCCCAGTTCCTCGCCGCGCGCCAGCAGATGGTGCAGACCGTGGCCGGTTTCGTGGAAGAGGGTGATCACCTCATCGTGCGTGAAGGTCGCGGGTTTTCCGCCGACCGGGCGGGCGAAGTTGCAGTTGAGGTAGGCGATCGGCTTCTGGATGCCGTCGGCGGCGCGCTTGCGCGAGCGCGCCTCGTCCATCCAGGCGCCGCCGCGCTTGGTTTCGCGGGCGTAAAGGTCCATGTAGAACTGGCCGACCAGATCGCCGGCCGGCGTTTCGATGCGGTAGAAGCGCACGTCCTCGTGCCAGACCGGCGCCTTGTCTTCCTTGACCTTGACCGTGAACAGGCTCTCGATGACCGTGAACAGGCCAGCGATCACCTTGGGTTCGGTGAAGTACTGCTTCACTTCCTGCTCGGAGAAGGCGTAGCGCGCCTGCATCAGCTTTTCGGAAGCGTAGGCGGCGTCCCAGGGCTGGAAGTCGGTCAGGCCGAGTTCGTCCTTGGCGAAGGCCTTCAGTTCGGCGATGTCCTTCTCGGCGAAGGGCTTGGCCTTCTTCGCCATGTCGCGCAGGAAGTCGAGCACCTGTGCCGGCGTGTCGGCCATCTTGGTGTACAGCGAGACTTCGGCGAAGTTGTTGAAGCCGAGCATGGCCGCGTCCTCTGCCTTGAGTTCGAGCAGGCGCTTCATGATCGGGCCGTTGTCCCATTCCGGCTTCGAGTAGCCGTTGTCGATCTCGGCGGCGCGGGTGGCGTAGGCGCGGTACATGCGGGCGCGCAGTTCGCGGTTGTCGGCGTACTGCATCAGCGGGCCGTAGGACGGCGCGTGCAGGGTGAATTTCCAGCCTTCAACACCGGCTTTTTCGGCGGCTTCGCGGGCGGCGTCCTTGGCGTAGTCGGGCAGGCCGGCGAGCAGCGTCTCGTCGGTGACGATTTCGGCGAAGGCGTTGGTCGCGTCGAGGATGTTTTCCGAGAACTTGGCGGAAAGCTGCGACAGCTCTTCCATGATCGCCTGGAAGCGCGGTTTCTGGTCTTCCGGCAGTTCGGCGCCGCCGAGACGGAAATCGCGGATCTCGTTATCGACGATCTTCCGGCGTTCGGCGGAGAGCGTGGCGTATTCCGGGCTCTGCTTCAGCGCCCGGTACTTGTCGAACAGCTTCAGGTTCTGGCCGAGCTCGGTGTAGAAGCGCGACACCTCCGGCAGCATCTCGTTGTAGGCCTCGCGCCAGGCCGGCACGTCGTTGACCGAATGCAGGTGACCGACGACGCCCCAGGCGCGGCCGAAACCTTCCAGGCCGTCGCTCAGGGCACCGGCAAAGTCGGCCCAGGTGGCCGGCGTGCTGTCGGCGGTCAGGCGGTCGACCAGAGCGCGGCCATCGGCCAGCAGTTGGGTGATCGCCGGTTTGACGTGTTCCGGCTGGATCAGGTCGAAGCGGGGGAGGTCGGTGAAATCGAGCAGGGGATTGTTGGCGGTCATGGTTTTCGCGGGGGCAAGAAAAAGGGGCGGTCGCTGCCGCCCCGTGTTTGGCGTCAAGCGGTCTATTCTACTAGCTCGCGGTAGGCGTGCCACGAGGCGTGGCCGAGCATCGGCATGAGGACGACCAGGCCGAAGAGCAGGGTGGCGAAGCCGGTCAGCGTCAGGATCACGATCAGCAGCGCCCACAGCGCCAGCGGGCCGGGGTTGGCGACGACCGCGCGCAGGCTGGTGGCCATCGCGGTCACCGGGTCGCAGTCGCGGTCGACCATCATCGGCACCGAAACCACGGTCAGCGCGAAGACGAAGGCGGCGAGCAGCGCGCCGAGGCCGAGCCAGGTCAGGCTGAAGAGCAGGTGTTCGCCGGAGAACAGCAGTTCGTTGAGATAGACGCTGGCGGAGTTGGCCGAGGTGGCGCCGAGCAGCGCGAAGGAGATCGCCGAAAAACGTTCCCAGAGCGTGGCGATCAGTGCCAGCAGCAGGCCGAACAGCGCCAGCGACTGGAAGTTGTGGCGGAAGACGCGCAGCGATTCGACGAAGATCGGCTTTTCGCCGTTGCCGCTGGCGCGACTCAGCTCGTAAAGGCCGGCGGCGAGCAGCGGCGCGACGAAGAAGAAGCCGGAAATCGACAGCGCCAGCAGGTGCGGGTGTTCGAGCAGGGCAAGGATGATCAGGTCGCCGCCCAGCGCGAAGAGCAGGCCGTAGGCGAGCGAGGCGATCGGCGTCCGGCGGATGTCCTGCCAGCCGGCTTCCAGCCAGCGGCTGGGGGCGCGGGCATCGACGCGGCGAATCGCCGGCAGGTCGTGCCCGAAACTGTGGAAGCTTGAAGGGGCGTGCATGTCGAACTCCTGAACGATGCGGACACCCCTTCAGACCATTGGCAAGGGCCGGAGGTTCCCGGCCCGTGCCCGGTTTACAGCGTCTGGCCGGTCAGCTTCTCGAAGGCTTCGACGTACTTGGCGCTGGTGCGGGCGACGACTTCCGCCGGCAGCGCCGGTCCCGGCGCCTTCTTGTTCCAGTCCAGGGTTTCCAGGTAGTCGCGCACGTACTGCTTGTCGTAGGACGGAGGGTTGCTGCCTTCGGCGTACTGGTCGGCCGGCCAGAAGCGCGACGAATCCGGGGTCAGCGCCTCGTCGATCAGGTGCAGGGTGCCGGCGGCGTCGATGCCGAACTCGAACTTGGTGTCGGCGATGATGATGCCGCGCGTTGCTGCGTATTCGGAGGCTTCCTGATAGAGGCGGATGGCGGCGTCGCGCGCTTCGCCGCAGAGTTGGGCGCCGGTCTTGCCGGTGCCGGCGAGGGCGGCATTCAGCGTGGCATCGCAGTTGGCGGCGGCCTGTTCGAAGGAGACGTTCTCGTCGTGATCGCCGACTTCGGCCTTGGTCGCCGGCGTGAAGATCGGCGCCGGCAGCTTCTGCGCCAGCTTGAGACCGGCCGGCAGGGCGATGCCGCAGATGGCGCCGGTCGCCTGGTAATCCTTCCAGCCGGAGCCGATCACGTAGCCGCGGACGACGGCCTCGATCGGCAGCGGCTTCAGGCGCTTGACGACGACGGCGCGGCCGCGCACCTGCTCGCGTTCATTTTCGGCAACGACCGATTCCGGATCGATGCCGGTCAACTGATTGGGGACGATGTGGCCGAGCTTGGCAAACCAGAAATTCGCCACCGCCTGCAGGACCTGGCCCTTCTTCGGGATCGGGTCGGGCAGGATGACGTCGAAGGCCGACAGGCGGTCGGTGGTGACGATCAGCAGCTTGTCGGCGTCGACCGCGTAGATGTCGCGGACCTTGCCCTTGGAGAGCAGCGGCAGGCTGGTGATGGAGGAGGCGAAGAGCGGAGCGGTCACGGTCGTGGTCCCGAAAGCAAAAAGCGGATTATAAACCACTGCCCCGGAGCGCTGCCGCCAGTGCCGGCGGGGGCAGTCTGCGGTATCATGGCATTCGTTTTTGGCATTTTTGATTAATTGGCAATACGCGCCGGGAGGGGGCGATGATCAACCGACGATCGTTGCTGCTCGGCATGCTGGCGGCGCCATTGGCCTTGCGCCTGGCCCGGGCAGCCCCCGCCGTGCTGCGCATCGGCGTCGCGCCGCATTCGAGCGCACGCGTCATCCTGCAGATGTACCAGCCGCTGCGCGACTTTCTCGTCGAGCGTCTCGGCCAGCCGGTGGAAATCGTCACCGCGCCGGACTTCACCGAATTCGCCCGGCGCGCGCTGGCCGGAAATTACGACCTCGCGATCACCACCGGCCACCAGGCTTACCTGCTGCAGAGCGACGCGCGCTTCCTGCCGCTACTCACCTACCAGGCGGATTTCAAGGCACTGATGGTGGTTGCCGCCGACAGCGCCTATCGCCAGCCGGCAGACCTCGCCGGGACGACGGTGATGGGATTGTCGCCGTCGTCGCTGGTGACGCTGTGGGGAACGCACTGGCTGCACCGCAACGACGTGCGCGACGTCCAGTTGCGCTATGTCAGCGCTTCCGACAGCGCCGTGCACCAGGTGCTGAGCCGCGAAGCGTCGGCGGCGACGGTCTCGCTGGCCAATTTCCAGAACCTCAAGCCGGAGATGCGCGAGCGTCTGCGCGTGCTCGCCGAAAGCCTGCCGCTGGCCGGCCGCGTCTACCTGCTGGCGCCGCGTCTGGCCCGGCGTCGGGCGGAAATCCTCGATGCGCTGTGGGCGTTTGCGGCAACGGCGGAAGCCCGCGCCTATTTCGAACGCTATCGCCTGGGCGGCTACCGCGCCATCGGTGACCGCGAACTGCTGGAAATGGCGCCCTACGCGAACGAGGTACGCCAGGCTTTGCGGGAACGCTGATGGAATTCCGCCTGCCGATGCTGCGCACGGTGCGCGGCAAGTTGCTGGTGCTGGCGCTGCTGGTCGAGGCGACGATGTTGTTCCTGCTGGTCAGCAACAGCTTGCGTCTGCTGCATACCCACATGGGCGAGCAGGCGCGCAGTTACAGCGAACAACTCGCGCCGGTGCTGCAGGCGGCGCTGGTGGCGCCGCTCGCTCAGGACGATTACGAAACGGTGCAGGCGGTGCTCGACGAAAGCCGGGCGACGCGCAGCCTGCGCTACCTGGCGGTGACCGACGCCGCCGGGCGGCGCCTGGCCGCCAGCGGCATCAAGCCGGAGACGCCGCTGCCGGTGGGCGACGCCGATTTCGTCCTTGACCAGAGCGAGGTGCCGCCGACCTTCGACGTCGTCAGCCCGATCGTGATGGCCGGGCAGCAACTGGGGATGCTGCATTTCGGCATCGACCTTGGCCCGATCATCAAGGCCCGCAACAGCCTGGCCGGCCAGGGCATGCTGATCGCCTTCGGCGAGCTCCTGCTCTCGGCCGGGCTGCTGATGTTGATCGGTTTCCTGATGACGCGCCAGTTGGGCGCGCTGATGGCGGCCAGCCGTGCCGTCACCGAGGGCAACCTGACGCCGGCGCGGGTGCCGGAAGGGCGCGACGACCTTGGTCAGCTTGGCGCCGCCTTCAACGTCATGTCGCAGACGGTGGCCGACCGCGTCGGCCAACTGGTTGCAGCACGCGAGGCGGCCGAGGCGGCGAACGTCGCCAAGAGCCGTTTCCTGGCGACGATGTCGCACGAAATCCGGACGCCGCTCAACGGCATCCTCGGCATGGCCCAACTGCTGCAGTCGCCGACCATGAGCGACGCCGAACGTCTCGATTACGCCCGGGTCATCATGGAATCCGGCGAAACCCTGCTTGTCCTGCTCAACGACATCCTTGACCTGTCGAAGGTCGAGGCCGGCCGCATGTTGCTGCAGCGCCAGTCTTTCCTGCCCGGCATGCTGGTCAAGGACAGCCTGCGTCTGTACGCCGAAAACGCCGTCCGCCGCGGCTTGACGCTGGTCGGCCAATGGCCGGAAGGTGAGCCGCCGGCTTGCCTCGGCGATCCGGTGCGGGTTCGGCAGATGCTGTCCAACCTGATCCACAACGCCCTCAAATTCACCGAGCGCGGCGGCGTCGAGGTGATCGCTTCCTTCCGCCAGGCGGGCAACCAGGTCCGCCTGCACATCGAGGTCTGCGACACCGGCATCGGCATTCCCTCGGAAGCGCAGGCGCGGCTGTTCACCCCCTTCACCCAGGTCGACACCTCTTCGACCCGCGCCTATGGTGGCTCCGGGCTCGGCCTGTCGATCGTCAGCCGACTGGCCCACCTGATGGACGGCGAGGTCGGCATCGACAGCACGCCGGGCATCGGAACCCGAGCCTGGTTCGAGATCGTCCTCGAAGCGAGCGCCGAGGCGTTGCCGACGGCGGCCGAGTCTGGCGCCAGCGCCGCCGACCGCTTGCCGGCGCGGGTGCTGGTGGTCGAGGACAACGCGGTCAATCGGCGCATCGTCGAAGCCATGCTCGACAAGCTGGGTGTCGCCCACGACAGCGTCGGCGATGGGGCGGCGGCGGTGGCCGCGGTGCAGGCGGCGCCGCACGCCTACGAGACGGTGCTGATGGATTGCCATATGCCGGTCCTCGACGGCTTCGCCGCGACCCGCCAGATCCGTTCCTGGGAGCGCGACAACGAGCGTCGGCCGGTGCCGGTGATCGCGCTGACCGCCAGCGTCTTCGCCGAGGATCGCGCCCAGTGCGAGGCGGCGGGAATGACCGGCTTCCTCGCCAAGCCGGTGGTCTTCGAGCAACTGCGCGCGGCCCTGGCGGCAGCCTGAAGCGGGCTCAGCCGGCGGCTTCCTCGGCCGCCAGCTTGCGCCGCATGCGGCGGGTGCCCCAGGCGACGAGGCCGGCGATCAGCGGGATCGAAACGGCGGTGATGACGTCGGTGTTGAGGTGGTGCACTTCCTTCGTGCCCTTGGCCAGGTATTGCATCAGTTGCGAACCGTAGTAGGTGAGGACGACCACCGACAGCCCCTCGACCGTTTCCTGCAGGCGCAACTGCAGTTTTGCCCGGCGGTTCATCTGGGTCAGCAGTTCCTGGTTCTGCCGCTCCAGTTCAATGTCGACGCGGGTACGCAGGAGCTGGCTGTTGCGTGCAACCCGGCCGGACAGCTCCTCCTGGCGGCGGCTGATCGCCTCGCAGGTCTTCATCGCCGGCAGTAGGCGGCGCTGCATGAATTCGTCGAGCGTCGGCAGGCCGGGGATGCGCGTTTCGCGCAGTTCCTCGATGCGCTGGCTGACCAGGCCGTGGTAGGCGCGCGAGGCGCCGAAGCGGAAGGTGGTGCGGGCCACCGAATTTTCGACTTCCGCAGCCAGTGCTGACAGCGAGGCGAGCACGTCGCGTTCGTCTTCCGGGGTCTTCGCCTGGCCGATCCGTTCCATCAGTTCGGCCAGCCGTTTTTCCCCGCCGTACAGCCAGGCGCCGACCTCCTTGGCGATCGGCAGGCCAAGCAGCGCCATCATCCGGTAGGTCTCGATCTCGACCAGGCGCTGCACGGTGCGCCCGGTCTGGCGCTGCGTCATGTTCTCGTTGATCACCAGGAAACGCGAGAAGCCGTTGTCGATCTTGAAGTCGGTGAACACCCAGGCCGCGTCGTCGGCGACGCGGGCGCCGCCGAGCGTGCGCCCGCTCGGCGTCAGGCCGGCGAGCACCGCGTCGGGCGACAGCTCGCTGGCCGGCCGGACTTCGACCTGGGTGGCGACGATCAGTTTGCCGGGAATGCCGGACAACCATTCCGGATGCACCGCGTCGAACGCGGTGGCGTCGGCCGGCAGAGTTTCGTCGGAATTCAGGTCGCGGAAGAAGGTGTAGGTCGAGAACTCGGTATGCAGCTCCCAGCGCATGCGGAAGGCGCCGGTCTCGATCATCAGGTGTGATTCCGAGCTGTCGATGGCGTTGCAGACGTGCCCCTGGCAAAGTTTCGACAGGTTTTCGCGTTCGGCGGCGACGGTCGTCGCGCTGTGCTTGAAGACCAGGTGCGAGATCAGCACGGCGCCGGCCAGCGCGGTCGCCGGGCGGGCGTGGAATTCATTGTTGAGCCGGTGACGGAGTGGGTGTTCTTCCAGTTCGGCGAGAATCAGGCGAGGGTGCATGGCGGTATCCGGAGGCGATTGCTGCGGTGCAAAAGATTGTAGCACCGCGTCCTGCTCGTCACGGCGAAGCCCGCAGGGAGAGGCGTCGAACTGTCTTCAGCAGCTAGCGATGAACACGCCCTACAATGTCGCGTGTTTCAGCATTCCGGCTTCGCGCCGCTTTTTCGCATGCGTTCTTCCCTGGCTTTCGCCGCCTGCCTTCTGATGCTTTCCTCTCTGCCGGTGCTCGGCGCCGACCCCGCCGTCGCCGATCCGGCTGCCGACTACCAGCTCGCGCAGCAACATTTCGTCGGTTTCGGCGTCGCCCGCGACGACCGGCGGGGGTTGTTCTACCTCAAGCGCGCGGCGGAAGGCGGCCACGCCGAAGCCCAGTTCAAGCTCGGCAACTACCTGCACATGTACGCCTACGATATCAAGGGCGCGGCGCAGTGGTGGCAGCGGGCCGCGGCGCAGGGCCACCAGGGAGCCGCCAGCAACCTGGCCGAGGCGCAGGCCGCCGGCTGGATCGCGCCCGAGCCGGGCGCAGCGCCCAAGGCCAGACCGCCAGTTGCCGCCCCGGTGGCCGAAGCGGCGCCGGCCGGCGACCTGCCCGACATCGCCCGGGCGCTGACCGAGGATGCCGGCTGGCGCGCGCTGGGCGACGAGGCGGCGAGCCTGCAGGTGTTCGCGTCGAGCAGCGAGGCCGAGGTGCGCGCGCTGGCGGCGCGCTACGCCTGGAAACGGCCGGTCGCCCTGCTTGCCTTCGAGCGCGGCGGGCAGCGCTGGTACGCCCTGCTCTATGGACAATTCCCCAGCGCCGCGGCGGCCAGCCAGGCGCTCGGCGAAGTGCCGGCCAGCTTGCGCGCCGCCAAGCCCTGGGCCCGCCGTCTCGGCGACATCCGGCGCCTGGCGCGCCCGTTGCCGGCGGAGGCGCCCTGAGATGGCGCAGTTCGACCGCCTGCAGGAAGACGAAGCCGCCCGCCAGCGGGCGCTCGACCTCGCCTCCTTCATCGTCGAGGCGCCGGCCGGCGCCGGCAAGACCGAGCTGCTGACGCAGCGCACGCTGCGCCTGCTGGCCACCGTCGACCACCCGGAAGAAGTGTTGGCGCTGACCTTCACCAACAAGGCGGCGACCGAGATGCGCGACCGCATCCTCGGCAGCCTCACCGCCGCCACCCAGCCCGCGCCGGTCGATCTGCCAGAGCACAAGGCGGCGACACGAAAGTGGGCGCTCGCTGTCCTGGCCCGTGACGCGGAACTTGGCTGGAGCCTGCTCGATCATCCCGGCCGCCTGCGCGTCACCACGCTCGACGCGCTGTGCGCCTCGCTCGCCCGGCAGATGCCTTTCCTCTCGCGCTTCGGCGCACAGCCCGGCGTCGCCGACGACGCCGAAGCGCATTACGCGCTGGCGGCGCGCCGGACGCTGGAAATGGTCGAAGCCGGCGACGCCGACGCCGAGGTGGTGGCCGCCGCGCTGGCGGCAATGGACAACGACGCCGGCCGCCTCGAACGCCTGCTGGTCGACATGCTCGGCCGGCGCGACCAGTGGCTGCAGCACGCCGCCCGCGTCGACGGCGGATTGCCGCGCGGCGAGGTCGAAGCCGGTTTCGCCGCGCTGTTCGCCGCCGATCTCAGGCGCGCCGCGGTGCTGCTCGACGCGTCCTGGCAGACGCGCCTGATGCCCTTGGCGCGTTTCGCCGCCAGCAATGTGCCGGCAGTTTTCCCGGCCCTGCTCGACTGGAGCGAGCCGCTGCCCGCCGACCTCGATTGCCTGCCCGCCTGGCAGGCGTTGGCCGGCCTGCTGCTGACCGGCGAGGGGACGCTGCGCAAGGCGCTCAACAAGAACGTCGGCTTCCCGGCCGGCAAGGAATTTGCCGAGGCGAAGCAGGCGATGGTCGCGCTGCTCGCCGAGCTGGCCGCCGTGCCCGGGCTGGAAGACGCGCTGGCCGGGCTGGCGGCGCTGCCGTCGCCGCGCTTTGCCGACGCCGAATGGGCCACCGTCGAAGTCTTCGCCCGCCTGCTGCGTCTTGCCGCCGGCCAGTTGTGGCTGGTCTTTCAGGAGGCCGGCGAGGTCGATTTCATCGAGATCGCCGCCCGCGCCAGCCTGGCGCTCGGCGACGACGAGGCGCCGACCGACCTGGCGCAGGCGCTCGACTACCGGATCAGCCACCTGCTGGTCGACGAATTCCAGGACACCAGCCCGACCCAGGTCGCCCTGCTCGAGAAGCTGATGCGCGGCTGGACGCCGGACGACGGGCGGACGCTGTTCGTGGTCGGCGACCCGATGCAGTCGATCTACCGCTTCCGCAAGGCCGACGTCGGCCTCTTCCTCAAGGTGCGCGAACGCGGCATCGGCGACCTGCGCCTCGAACACCTGCGCCTGTTCCGCAACAACCGCTCGCACCCCGCCGTCGTCGACTGGGTCAATGCCAGTTTTCCGACCATCTTCCCGCCCGCCGACGATGCCGCCGCCGGCGCCGTGCGCTACGCCGAATCGGCGGCGACGCGCGAGCCGCTCGCCGACAGCGGCGTCAGCGTGCACCCGCTGGTGGTTGGCGCCGGTGGCGACGGTGGCGCTGCCGAGGCGCGCCTCGCCCGCGACCTGATCCAGGCCGCCCGCCGCGCCGAGCCGGACGGCAAGGTCGCCATCCTGGTCCGTGCCCGCCGCCACCTCGACGCGCTGGTCGGCGAGTTGCGCCGCAGCGCTCCGGAGCTGCGCTTCCAGGCGGTCGAGATCGAAGGCCTGGCCGAGCGCCAGCATGTCCAGGACCTGCTCACCCTGTACCGCGCGCTGATCCACCGCGCCGACCGCGTGCACTGGCTGGCCGTGCTGCGCGCCCCGTGGTGCGGCCTCACCCTGGCCGACCTGCACGCGCTGGCCGCCGGCGACAGCGAACGCACGGTCTGGCAACTGCTGCACGACGCGGACCGCCTCGCTGCGCTCAGCGCCGACGGCCGCCAGCGCCTGCTCCACCTGCGCGGCGTGCTTGCCCTGGCGCTGGCCGAACGCGACCGCCAGCCGCCGCGGCGCTGGCTTGAAGGCGTCTGGCTGATGCTCGGTGGGCCGCACTGCCTCGATCAGCCCGCCGCGCTGGCCGATGTCGAAGCCTTCTTCGATCTGCTCGAACAACTCGCCGCCGCCGGCCGCCTCGACCTCGACACCCTGGCCGCCCGCGCCGCCGAACTCTACGCGCCGGCCGATCCGCTCGGCGACGCCGTGCAGATGATGACCATCCACAAGGCCAAGGGGCTGGAGTTCGATACCGTCATCGTCCCCGGCCTGCACCGCGACACCGGCGGCAGCGACAGCGCGCTGCTGCTGTGGGACGAAGTGCTCGGCGCCGATGGCCGCGAGCGCCTGCTCGTCGCGCCGCTGCGGGCACGCGGCGAAGCCGCCAGCGGGCCGACGCTGTACGACACGTTGCGTCGCCTCGAAGCCAGCCGCAACGCGCACGAAACCGAGCGCCTGCTCTACGTCGCCGCCACTCGCGCCATCCGCCGCCTGCACCTGATCGGCATCGCCGCCGTCTCGGAGAAAACCGACGACGGCCTGCGCGAGCCGCCCGCCGGCAGCTTCCTCAAACTCCTCTGGCCGCAGGTGCAGCCGCTTTTTGCCGGCGCCGAACCGATCACCGGCGATACCTCTGTCGGCATCGATGCCGCCAGCTTCGTGCCGCCGCTGCTGCGTCTCGCCGCGCCGGCCGTCCCGGATATCCTCGCCACGCCATCCGCCGCCCCGCGCGGCGCCGACAACCCGGCGGCACTGCCGGACGAAGCGGCGCACACGCTGGAAATCGCCGTCGGCACCCTGGTCCATCGCTGCCTCGAACTGATCGCCCAACAAGGCCTCGCCGCCTGGCCCGTCGACCGCCTGCCGAGCCTGCTCCCCGGCTGGCAGCGCTGGCTGCAGGCGCGCGGCTTTGCCGAAGACGAAGCCGCCAGCGGCGCCGCCGAAGCGCAGGCGGCATTGAGCACGACGCTGAGCTCGGAAACCGGCCGCTGGCTGCTCGCCGCCCACCCCGAAGCCGCCGCCGAACAGGCGTGGACCAGCCGCGACGGCGACAGCCTGGCGCAACACGTGATCGACCGCGTCTTCATCGCCGACGGCGCCCGCTGGATCGTCGACTACAAGACCGTGCACGCCCCGTTGGAAGAACTCCCCGCCCGCGCCGAAGGCTTCCGCCCGCAACTCGAACGCTACGCCAGGCTGTTCGCCGACGACCCGCTACCGCTCAGGCTGGCGGTGTGGTTCGTGTTGCAGGGGCGGCTGGTTGAGCTGGAATGACGCTGTGCGAGCGGAGGCGGCGAATAATGAAATACCGTTTGGATCAGGGAGGAACGGGCAGGCGGTCGGCCAAAATAGCCTTTGAGGCTTCGGATATCAATGACAACCCGCGATCACAAGCTGTCTCTCACGAAAGTGTCGCATAGCGGACGTTGGGTCTGTCCGTATGATTGCTAGATTGATAAGGAGACCGGCTTCGGATAGTCTCCATGTCATTCAAAGCCTTACGAGCGATCCAATCGTGTCCGTATTATTAGTAATGACCCGGACATTTCTGCTCGTGAATAACTGTTGGGCCTCTTGAAATCCGCTCTCGACACATGATCTCCCGCATGCCCACTCCGCAATGAAACGAGACCGTCAAGCCGAAGGTGAAAAGTTGCTCCAGAGGGCAGAACACAATCTTCGTGAGTCGTTGATTGAAATACTTCCCGAAGTGGTCGCTTCCGGCGAAAACATCTTTTTCAATTCCCGCTTCAACCCGCACGGCCTTGCGCCGCACCTGCTTTCTCCTCAGGGCGAAGCTCTATTCGAGAGCGCATCTGCTTGCCTCGAAGTGCGAGAAGCACTTGGTCTCTCATCTGCGGGCTCTGTCGGGGAATTGTTCCTTGCCTCTTGCCGCGAGGCTGCGAGTGACAACCCCCACCGCCTTGGCCCGCGACGGTTAGGCGCCGACCTTATGGAGCGTTTACTTCATGGCTGATCGCGGCTCGTTCAACCACCAGAGGCCCAACCCCTCCGCCAACCGGACGCCCTGCCAGCTACGCTGGCAGGTTCCCTCCGGCCTGCGGCCTCCGGTCGCCGGTTACGTCGAACGTTAGCCATCAGACTATGCGCCCGATCCTTCTACTAAGCCTTCTTGTCTTGTCTGCCTGCGCAAGCGTTCCATCCGATTCTCCTCCTCTAGATTCGCGCGCACTCTCGGCCATGGCAATCGAAAGCTCCGAGGTGTCTTTCTCGGATGGAGCCCTATTTGGCGTAACGTCGTCCGGGTCGCAAGTGGCAGATCTTGAGCCCTGCAATGTGGTCCTTACACGCAGTGCAATATCGTTCATCACTTGGAACCGCAATGGCATGCACCAATTCAAAAAGGAGCTTTCTATTCCCCTTTCCCGTATTGAGTCTGCCGCCCTCGTTCATTACGGGAATCTTGGTCATCTCCGTCAAATTCATCTTGCCTCGGAATTAGGAAAGGTGGTTGTCAGTTTCGGTCTTGGTGAAAGTGGGAGAGCCGAGCGCATCTTTGTGCATCTCACTAGTGCTGGCGTTAAGGTAGTCCCTGCCGGAAGGTACGTTCGTGGCGCCAACGATGGCGGTTTTGTCCCTATTTCCATGCCATCGAAATGACCTGCCTGATGGCTAACTCGAACGTTGGGCGGCAGATCTGTAACGCGATGAATTACCGAATCAGCCGAATCACCGACACTCAATCAACCGGACGATCCCGCACGGCCCGTGCGTAACGCGGCATTCCCGGTAGGCCGGTAGCGGTCGTGTCAGGGTGACGGCGCTGTCCTGGTAGCGGCAGCTCAGCCAGACTGGCGTCGGGTTGCTGCCGAATTTCCAGGTGGCGACGGGGCTGCTGCCGGTGGAGTCGGTGCTCGGGGCGAGGCTTCTTTGTTCGTCGGGGTGGCCGTCGAAAAAACCGACCCCGGCGAGCTTGCGGCTGGTGTTGTCGTAGCGGGCGGTCCAGGGTTCCGGGGCGGCGCCGCTCAGGGTTTCGCTGACCGTGATGCTCGGCGGGCAGGCGACGGGTTCGGCCAGCGCGCTGCTGCCGCTGGCGGCAAGCAGCGCGGCGAGGGCGAGGTGGGGCAGGGCGGGCTTTGCCATTCGATCACCGGGTATGCTTCGTGCCCCGCTCGGCGCAGCTTTCAGGTCGTGTGCCACGCTTGCGCTCCTTGGTTTGACATCGGCATGAAAGCGGCGATGTTAGCGCGGCCGGCGAGCGGATCAAAGGCCTGGCGGCAGTTTGGCGGCCATCATCTGCTTGCGTTCCAGGCGCTGCCCGTCGACGATGAAGCTGCCGTCGCCCACCGCGTGCAGCGTGCGCCTTTCCTGGCGTGTGCCGTCGAGGTGGGCGACGAGTCCTTCCAGGATGACGATGCTGTGTTGTTCGACGATGTCGATGACCTTGCATTCGATGTTGGCCAGGCATTCGCGGATCAGCGGTGGGGCGACCTGGCTGGCTTCTGCCGGGGTCAGCCCGAAGCGTGCGAACTTGTCGGTGTCGGCGCCGGAGCAGGTGCCGATGCCGACCACCTGGTCGAGGAGATCGACGGTCGGGATGGCGATCACGCATTCGCCGGTTTTGCGCAGCGCGGCGTAGGAGTGGTTCCATGCGCCGGTGGTGATGGCGAAGCGCGGGCTGAAGTCGATGACCATGGTCCAGGAAATGGTCATGATGTTGGGTTTTTCGCCGTCCTGCGTTGTCACCAGAACGACCGGTCCCGGTTCGATCAGGGTGAAGGCCTGGCTCAGCTTGATCCGCTCCATTCGGCGACCTCCGTTGGCAGGGGGTGACTCCGGTTATTTCCCTTGCGGGATCATCCCGCCGGCCACAGCACGCAGGCCCAGATCACGGCGGCATTGACCAGCGACAGCAGCACGGCGGCGCTGCCCATGTCCTTGGCGCGCTTGGCAAGTTCGTGCTTTTCCGGCGAGGCCTTGTCGACCACGGCTTCGAGGCCGGAGTTGAGGATTTCGACGATCAGGATGAGCAGGATGCTGCCGATCAGTAGCGCGCGGTCGACGCCGGTCTGGCCGAGAAAAATGGCGAGCGGGATGGCAACGGCGGCGAGCAGGGTTTCCTCGCGGAAGGCGGCTTCGTTCTTCCAGGCCGAAGCAAGGCCGTCGCGCGAATAGCCGAGGGCGTTGATCAGGCGAACGATGCCCTGCTTGCCTTTGAATTCCTTGTAGTCACTCATTATGTTGCTTTCAGGCGGCCAGTTCGCGGGTGAGTTCGGGATGTTTTTCGATCAGACGTAACAGGCAGAGCACCCCACCTGGAGGGACGAAGCGGCCCTGTTCCCAATCGCGGAGTGTCGCTACCGGTGTGGCAATCAGTTCGGCGAATGCGGCTTGAGTCAGGCCGGATTTTTCCCGGGCCTGGCGCACCAGTATTTGCGCCGGCGTGGTGACGCGGCCGATACCGGCTTGTGCTTCCTTGAGTGCCTGGCGCAGGTCGGGTAAGGCTTCGCCGGCATCGGCTTCGATGGCGCTGGCTACACGCTCGATGTCCATTTTCTTGTCCATTTCAAACGACCTTTCTGATGTCGGCAGGGGTCATGTTGGTTCGTTCTGCCTTTGCATATGCTGCGATCAGTAATACCACTTCTGCGTCGGTCAGGTTGAAGTAGATCACCCGAACCCCGCCGGATTTGCCGGAGCCTGCTCGGCTCCAGCGTACTTTGCGTGCGCCGTCGGCTCCTGGAATGACATCGCCGGCCAGTGGGTTGCTGGCAATCCAGTCGATGAATTCCAGTCTTTCCTCTTCCGACCAGAGTTTGCCGGCCTGTCGCTGAAAGGTCGGTGTTTCGACTACCGTGCGCATGGCTGGATTGTGCGGGATTCCCGTACAAATGCAAGCCCTTGAGTGGCTGTTGGCTTGATCATTTTTTCTCCAGCAGCGGCTTGAGGAAGCGGCCGGTATGGCTGGCTTTGCATTTCGCGACCTGTTCCGGCGGGCCGGCGACCAGGATGCGGCCGCCGCCGCCGCCGCCTTCAGGGCCGAGGTCGACGATCCAGTCGGCGGTCTTGATCACGTCGAGGTTGTGTTCGATGACGACGATGGTGTTGCCGTGGTCGGCCAGGCGGTGCAGCACTTTCAGGAGCAGTTCGATGTCGGCGAAGTGCAGGCCGGTGGTCGGTTCGTCGAGGATGTAGAGGGTGCGGCCGGTGTCGCGCTTGGACAGTTCGAGCGCCAGCTTGACTCGCTGCGCCTCGCCGCCGGACAGCGTGGTCGCCGCCTGGCCGAGGGTGATGTAGGAGAGGCCGACATCGACCAGGGTCTGCAGCTTGCGGGCGACCACCGGCACCGGGTCGAAGAACTCGCGCGCCTGCTCGACGGTCATGCCGAGGATGTCGTGGATGTTCTTGCCCTTGTACTGGATTTCCAGCGTCTCGCGGTTGTAGCGTTTGCCGTGGCAGACGTCGCAGGGCACGTAGATGTCGGGCAGGAAGTGCATCTCGACCTTGATCATGCCGTCGCCCTGGCAGGCTTCGCAGCGCCCGCCCTTGACGTTGAAGCTGAAGCGGCCCGGGCCGTAGCCGCGCGCCCGGGATTCCGGCACCTGCGAGAACAGTTCGCGGATCGGCGTCAGCAGGCCGGTGTAGGTCGCCGGGTTGGAGCGCGGCGTGCGGCCGATCGGCGACTGGTCGACGTTGATCACCTTGTCGAACAGGTCGAGGCCGACGATTTCCTGGTGCGGTGCCGGTTCGGCGGTGGAGCCGTAGAGGTGCTTGGCGGCCGCGGCGTAGAGCGTGTCGTTGATCAGCGTCGACTTGCCCGAGCCGGAAACGCCGGTGACGCAGGTGAACAGGCCGACCGGCAGTTCCAGCGTGACGTCGCGCAGGTTGTTGCCGTAGGCGCCGACCACCTGCAACTGCTTGTCCGGGTTCTGTTGCCGGCGTTTCTGCGGGACTGCGATTTCGCGCAGGCCGGACAGGTAGGCGCCGGTCAGCGAGGCCGGGTTGGCGGCGACCTGCGCCGGCGTGCCTTCGGCAACCACCGAGCCGCCGTGCACGCCGGCGCCGGGGCCGATGTCCACCACGTAGTCGGCGGTGCGGATGGCGTCCTCGTCGTGCTCGACGACGAGCACGGTGTTGCCCATGTCGCGCAGGTTACGGAGCGTCTGCAGCAGGCGGTCGTTGTCGCGCTGGTGGAGGCCGATCGACGGCTCGTCGAGCACGTACATGACGCCGGTGAGCCCGGAGCCGATCTGCGAAGCCAGGCGGATGCGTTGCGCCTCGCCGCCGGACAGCGTTTCGGCCGAGCGTTCGAGGCACAGGTAATCGAGGCCGACGTCGATCAGGAAGGTCAGCCGGGCGGTGATTTCCTTCAATATCTTGTCGGCGATCTGCGCCTTGTGGCCGGGCAGTTGCAGGCAGTTGAAGTAATTGCGCGCCTCGCCCAGCGGCAGGCGGTTGATCTCGTGCAGCGTCAGCGTGCCGACGCGCACGTGGCGGGCCTCGACGCGCAGGCGGGTGCCGTTGCAGTGCGGGCAGGTCGAGTTGCTGATGTATTTCGACAGCTCTTCGCGCACGGCGTTGGAGTCGCTGCCGCGGTAGCGCCGTTCGAGGTTGGGGATGATGCCTTCGAAGGTATGGCTGCGGTCGAAGCGGGTGCCCTTCTCGTTGGCGTAGCGGAAGTTGATCGCTTCCTTGCCGGAGCCGTAGAGCACCAGCTGGCGGATGTTGTCCGGCAGTTCCTGCCAGGGCGTGTCGACCGAGAAGGCGTAATGCTCGGCGAGCGATTCGATGATCTGGAAGTAGAACTGGTTCTTCTTGTCCCAGCCGCGGATGGCGCCGCCGGCGAGCGACGCCGCCGGGTTGGTGACGACGCGCTTGGGATCGAAGAACTGGATGACGCCCAGCCCGTCGCACTTCGGGCAGGCGCCCATCGGGTTGTTGAAGGAGAAGAGGCGAGGCTCCAGCTCCTGCAAGGCGTAGGAGCAGACCGGGCAGGCGAACTTGGCGGAGAACAGGTGTTCCTTGGCGGAATCCATCTCCAGCGCGACGGCGCGGCCGTCGGCGTGGCGCAGCGCGGTCTCGAAGGACTCGGCGAGGCGCTGGCGCATGTCCTCGCGCACTTTCAGGCGGTCGACGACGACATCGACGGTGTGCTTGGTCGATTTGGCCAGCTTGGGCACGGCGTCGATCTCATAGACCGTGCCGTCGACGCGCACGCGGGCAAAACCCTGGGCGCGCAGTTCGGTGAACAGATCGAGCTGCTCGCCCTTGCGGTTGGCGACCACCGGGGCGAGGATCATCAGCTTGGTGTCCTCGGGCAGCGCCAGCACATGGTCGACCATCTGCGACACCGTCTGCGCTTCCAGCGGCTGGTCGTGGTCCGGGCAGTAGGGCGTGCCGGCGCGGGCGTAGAGCAGGCGCAGGTAGTCGTGGATTTCGGTGACGGTGCCGACGGTCGACCGCGGGTTGTGGCTGGTCGCCTTCTGCTCGATGGAAATCGCCGGCGAAAGGCCTTCGATCAGGTCGACGTCGGGCTTTTCCATCAACTGCAGGAACTGCCGGGCGTAGGCCGACAGCGATTCGACGTAACGGCGCTGCCCTTCGGCGTAGAGCGTGTCGAAAGCCAGCGAGGACTTGCCGGAACCGGACAGGCCGGTGATCACGATCAACTGATCGCGCGGCAGGTCGAGGTTGATGTTCTTGAGATTATGGGTGCGGGCGCCGCGGATGCGGAGAGTTTCCATCGCCGGTCTACCTGGGGTTGGGACGAAGCGGGAACTATACGCAAAAGCGGCGCGTCTTGCACGGAAGGCTGTATGAATGTACAGCTTTCCGCTGGGGTCAGGGCTTGGCGGTCGAGAACACTTCCTGTTCGATCTGCCACTTCCCGGCGACCCGGCGCAACTGCAACTGCTTGATGCCGGAATCGGTGTACGACTGCGTCTTGTAGCGCTGCTCGAAAGTCAGCCAGGCGCGGTCGTCGCCTTCGCGGCGGATTTCCAGCTTGCCAAGTTGCAATTCGATCTGCCCGGCGCGGCCGATCACGCGTTGGCGGGCGCTGCGCCACTCTGCGGCACTGCTTGCCTGCCCCTTGAATTCCGGGGAGTAGTGCTTGAAGTAGGCGTTGACGTCGCGGGCGACCCAGGCATCGCGCCAGCCATCGACGAAGTCCTGCAGGCTGCGGTCGGCGGGGGCGGCAGCCGGGGGCGGCGCTGCCGTGGCGGGCGTGGCACTGGCCGGGGCGCCGCTGGCGACGGCCGGCGGGGCGACGGTCGCGGCGACGGCGGGCGCTGCCGGGGTTGCCGCTGCGGGTGCAACAGCGGGTGCAACAGCGGGTGCAACAGCGGGTGCAACAGCCGGTGCAACAGCCGGTGCAACAGCCGGTGCAACAGCCGGTGCAACAGCCGGTGCAACAGCCGGTGCAACAGCCGGTGCAACAGCCGGTGCAACAGCCGGTGCAACAGCCGGTGCAACAGCCGGTGCGGTGACCGGCGCCGGCGGTTGGGCGTCCTGCTCCATCGCCGGCGGCGGCGGTGGATCGAACACCCGAGTCGCGCTGCCGCAGCCAGTGGAGCCCAGCGTTGCAATGACGAGTCCGGCGGCAATCCCCTGCCTGCCGATGCTGTTCTTCTTGCTCATGATCCCTCCCGATCGTGAAAGCGTTGGCCAATAATGACAACAACAAGGCGCGACTATAACCTATGGCCTAGGCCTTGCGTAGGGGCAGCGGCCGCGCCGGGGCAAACCTGCTAAACTCGTTTTCCTCGCTGCATTGCAACAAATTCCCATGTCCGCCATTTCCGACCGCATGAGCCCCGCCGAACGTCGCGTCGGCGCTTCGCTGGCTTCGATCTTCGCCCTGCGCATGCTCGGCCTGTTCCTGATCCTGCCGGTGTTCTCCGCGCACGCGGCGAGCATTCCCGGCGGCGGCAACCTGCTGCTGGTCGGCCTGGCGCTCGGCGCCTATGGCCTGACGCAGGCGCTCTTCCAGATTCCCTTCGGCATCGCTTCCGACCTCGTCGGACGCAAGCCGGTGATCGTCACCGGCTTGTTGCTGTTCGCCGTCGGCAGTTTCGTCGCCGCCTGGGCGCCGGATCTGCACTGGGTCATCGCCGGCCGCGTGCTGCAGGGCATGGGGGCGATCTCGGCAGCGGTCACCGCGCTCGCCGCCGACCTGACGCGCGAGGAGCACCGGACCAAGGTGATGGCGATGATCGGTTCGTCGATCGGCCTGGTCTTCGCGCTGTCGCTGGTCGGCGCGCCGCTGCTCTACGGCTGGGTCGGGCTGAGCGGCCTGTTCGTGCTGACCGGCGTGCTGGCGCTGGCGGCGATCGGCCTGCTGCTGAAGACGGTGCCGGCGGTGCCGCGCCCGGCCGGTCACGTCAAGCTGCCGCTGCGCAAGGTGCTGGCCGATCCGGCGCTGCTCAAGCTCAATTTCGGCATCGGCACCCTGCACATGATCCAGATGGCGATGTTCGTCGTCCTGCCGCAGGCGCTGCTACACCGCGGCGGGCTGGCCGCCGCCGAGCACTGGAAGGTCTATCTGCCGGCGGTCGTCGCCTCCTTCGCCTTCATGGTGCCAGCGATCATCGCCGCCGAACGCCGCGACCAGATGCGGCCGGTGTTCCTGGCGGCGGTCGGGCTCACCGCGCTGGTCCAGGGCGGACTGTTCCTGTTCAGCGACAGCCTGCTGGCGCTCGGCGTCTGGCTGCTGCTCTTCTTCGTCGCCTTCAACATCCTCGAAGCGACGCTGCCCTCGCTGGTTTCGCGCACCGCGCCAGCGGCGGCCAAGGGCGCGGCGCTCGGGGTGTACAACACGACCCAGGCGGTCGGCCTGTTCGTCGGCGGTGCGCTGGGCGGGTACATCGCGCAGCATTTCGGCGATAATGCTGTCTTTTCCGCCTGCGCGGTGCTCGCCCTGCTCTGGCTGGCGGTCGCCGCCACCATGAAATTCCCGCGGCGCGCGGCGCCGGCGGGCCAAACTGTTTAGGAGACGATAACGATGGCATCGGTCAACAAGGTGATTCTCGTCGGCAACCTGGGTGCCGATCCGGAAACCCGCTACACGGCGAGCGGCGACGCGGTCTGCAACATCCGCCTGGCGACGACGGAAAGCTGGAAGGACAAGAACACCGGCGACAAGCGCGAGATCACCGAATGGCATCGCGTCGTCTTCTACCGCAAGCTCGCCGAAATCGCCGGCCAGTACCTGCGCAAGGGCTCCCAGGTGTATCTGGAAGGCCGCATCAAGACTCGCAAGTGGCAGGACAAGGACGGCCAGGATCGCTACACCACCGAAATCGAATGCACCGAAATGCAGATGCTCGGTTCGCGCCAGGGCATGGGCGCGCCGGCGGCACAGGGCGCTGGCGGTGGCGGCGGTGGTTACGACGAGCCGACCGATTACGCGCCGGCGCCGCCGAAGAACCGGCCGAAGCCGTCGTTCGACGATCTGGGCGACGATATTCCGTTCTGATTTTTCTGCCAGGGGCAAGCGCGCATGAGCAAGGCCGTCACCTTCAAGATTCTCGAAGACATCGCCAGGGATCTGTCGGGCAAGGAAATCACCTTCCCGACCTTTCTTGACATCACTTTCCAGGTTCGCAGCGCGCTCAAGGACCCGAACCTGAACGTCGAGCAGCTGGCCAAGCTGGTCGGCGCCGAGCCGCTGATGAGCACCAAGATCATCCGCATGGCCAATTCGGTGGCGCTCAATCCGTCCGGGCGCGAGATCGCCGACGTCAAGAACGGCATCATCCGGGTCGGCATGGAGGCGGTACGTACCGTCTCCTTCGCCGTCGCCATGGAGCAGTTGCTGTGCTCGAAGCAGATGAAGCCGTTCGAGGACATCTCGCGCCGCCTCTGGGAACACACCGCGCACGTCGCCGCGCTGTCCCGCGTGCTGGCGCGCAAGATCGCCAAGATCAACGGCGACGAGGCGATGTTCACCGGGCTGGTGCACGATATCGGCGTCTTCTACCTGATGTCGCGCGCTGCCGGCTTCCCCGAACTGGTTGCCGACAAGGCGGAGCTGCACGCGCTGCTCGCCGGCTGGCACGACAGCATCGGTCACGCGCTGCTCTCGGCGCTCGGTTCGCCGGAGTCGGTGCTGCTTGCCGTCCAGGAACACGAGACGCCGCGCGAGATCAAGGAAATCAAGACCCTGTCCGACGTCCTCTACGTCGCCAACAAGATTGCCAACCGCACCTCGCGCTGGCGCGATCCGGAGTACGACGGCGAAGTCGATACCTCGATGCTCGAATCGCTGTTCGACGCCGACACCCTGGCCAGCATCGTCGAGGAATCGGAAGAGGAAGTCGCCTCGCTGAAGGCGGCACTCGGCGCCTGAGCGGCGCTACAGACGACGGATCTTGTCGAGCAGGGCGGTCGTCGATTTCTGGTGGATGAACGGGATGGAATGCACCGTCCCGCCCCAGCCGCGCACTTCGGCGCACCCCACGATTTTATCTACCGGCCAGTCGCCGCCCTTGACCAGCACTTCCGGGCGGCAGTCGAGGATGCGCTGCAGCGGCGTGTCCTCGTCGAACCAGGTGACGAGGGCGACGCAGTCGATCGCCGCCATCACCGCCAGCCGATCCTCCAGCGCATTGACCGGGCGTTCGTCGCCCTTGCCCAGCCGTTTCACCGAAGCATCGGTATTGAGCGCCACCACCAGGCTGGCGCCGAGGGCGGCCGCCTGCGCCAGATAGGTGACGTGGCCGCGGTGCAGGATGTCGAAACAGCCGTTGGTGAACACCAGCGGCCGGGGTAGTTTGGCGGCGCGCGCGGCCAATTGGTCCGGTGCGCAGATCTTGGTCTCGAAGGCGGGGGCGGCGTAGTTCATGGGGCGCATTGTAGCGCGGCGGGCAGTCTGCGCCGCGCCCGGGTGCGCTCGTGCTGCGCGCCGGCAAGCGTTGGCGGCGCGGGCGATTTCGCGTCGTGCCTGGGGTCTGTCGAGCGGGATGCTGTCGGCGCTTCCTGGGGAAGAACGGCGTTCCCATTGCCGAAAATACATTTGCAACAAAAGTAATTGTGTGCGCTTTCGATGCGCGCTTTTTGGCAAAAAGCATTGTAATCAATGCGATATTGTTGTACCTTCGTCAATTGCGGTTTGTCTATACATTGGTTTCAAATGTTTTGCCTTGCCCTCATCCGGGGGTAAGCTGATTTTCGATGTCCTGTGGTCTTGCCGCTCCGGGGGGCGTCCGGGAGTGCACGATGTTGTTGGCAACAGATCTCGATGGAACCTTTCTTGGCGGAGCGCCGGAGCAGCGCCAGACCCTGTACCAACTCGTCGCAGGCAGTCAGGACATCCAGCTCGTCTTCGTCACCGGGCGCGGGCTGGAAGCGGTGATGCCGCTGCTCTCCGATCCGCTGGTGCCGACCCCCGACTACATCATCTGCGATGTCGGCGCCACCGTCGTCGAGGGCGGCTCGCTACAGCCGGTGCAGCCGATCCAGTCCGCCATCGACCGGCGCTGGCCGGGCGAACGCGCGGTCGCCGGGGCGATGCAGGCCTTTCCCGAACTCGAACGCCAGGAGGTGCCGCAGCAGCGGCGCTGTTCGTACTTCTGTCAGCGCGACGTGGTGACTCCGGCGCTGGTCGAGGCGGCTCGTGGGCTCGGCTGCGAGGTCCTGCATTCGGCAAGCCGCTATCTCGACCTGCTGCCCGCCGGCGTCAACAAAGGCAGTACGCTGAAGGCGCTGGTCGAACTGCTCGGGGTCGACCCCGACGAGGTCCTGGTTGCCGGCGACACCTTGAACGATCTGGCGATGTTCGAGGCGGGCTTTCGCGGGGTCTGCGTCGGCGACTCGGAGCCGGCGCTGCTTGCCGCCACCGGCGAGCTGGAAAACGCCTATCACGCCAGCGACCCGGGGTGCGGCGGCATCCTCGAAGCGGTGCTGCATTTCTCGCTGCTGAAGCCCGGCTATCTCGATGCGGAAAGCGTCGCCGCCGAAAGGGGACGGGCCGAGCTGGTGATGGTCTATCACCGACTGCCTTACGAGGAGCACCGGATCAACGGACGCATCGTGCAGCGCCGGCCGAAATCACCGAACGGCATCATTCCCACGCTGCTTTCCTTCTTCGCCGGCGGGCAGCGCGGTTCGTGGGTGGCCTGGAGCATCCATGACGAAGCGGCGGACCCGCCGTTCGAAGTGCATACGACGATCGACGCCCAGTCCTATCCCGGCCTGCGCGCGGCACGCGTGGCGCTGTCGAGGGACGAGGTCGACGTCTTCTACAAGCGTTTCTCCAAGGAAGCCTTCTGGCCGACCCTGCATACTTTCTGGGAGCGCGCCGTGTTTCGCGAGGCGGACTGGCAGGTTTTCCTCGCCGTCAATCGCAAGTTCGCCGAGCGCGCCGCCGCCGAAGCCGCCGAGGGCGCGACCGTCTGGCTGCACGACTACAACCTGTGGATGGTGCCGGCGGCGCTGCGCGAACTGCGGCCGGACCTCCGGATCGCTTTCTTCCATCACACCTATTTCCCGTCGGCCGACGCCTTCAACGTCCTGCCCTGGCGCCGGGAGATCGTCGGCAGCCTGCTGCAGTGCGACTACATCGGCTTCCACATTCCCCGCCAGGCGGAGAATTTCGTCGATGTCGCCGCCGGTGTCGCTTCGCTGCGGGTGCTCGAACGGCGCTCCTGCACGCCGCGTTACCTGAGTTACGGTTGCGCCGTCGGTCTCGAGACGATGACCACCCGGATCGAGGTGCATGGCCGTCAGATCGGTCTCGGCGCGCATCCGGTGGGGCTCGATCTCGGGCGCATCGGCAGCGCCCTGCAGCACCCGCAGACGCCCGGGCGGCGGGAGGCGATCCGCCGGGAGTTCGCCGGCAAGCGCTTGGTGCTGTCGGTCGAGCGCCTCGATTACACCAAGGGGACGCTGGAAAAGATCCGCGCCTTCGGCGATCTTCTGGAGCGCAACCCCCAACTGCGCGGCAAGGTCTCGCTGGTCGTCGTCTGCGTTCCCGCCGCCAAGGAGATGACGGTCTATGACGAGCTGCAACTGCAGATCGAGCAGGCGGTCGGCCGGGTCAATGGTCAGTACGCCGAGGTGGGCTGGTCGCCGATCCGTTTCTTCTTCCGCCCGCTACCCTTCGAGGAGGTCGTCGCCTGGTACGCGCAAGCCGACGTGATGTGGATCACGCCGCTGCGCGACGGGCTCAACCTGGTCTGCAAGGAATACGTCGCGACCCAGCAGCAGAGCGGCGGGCGCGGCGTCCTGGTGCTCTCCGAATTTGCCGGCGCCGCCGCCGAACTGCACGGCGCGCTGCTCACCAACCCGCACGATCCGGCCGATCTGCGCGAACGCCTGCGGCAGGCGCTGGAGATGGACCCGGTCGAGCGCGAATCGCGTCTGCGCGGCCTCAACGAGATCGTCTCCCACAACGATGTCGAGCGTTGGGGGCGGGAGTTTCTGGAGGCGGTCGCCGCCGCCAGCGCCGCGCGTTGAGCCGGCGATTCCTGTCATCTGGCGATGGCAGGCTGTTTTCCTTTCGTCACGAGGTTTTCGGAGATGCAAAAATTTGACTTCTGGCTGGGCCGCCTGACCGGCGGCGACACCACCCTGAACCTGGCGCTGCAGGTCTTCCTGGTCGTCTCGCTGGTTGCCATCGGGAATTTCCTGCTGCGTCGGCTGCTTGACCGGCTTGCCGCTCGCACCGCGCAAACCGCCAATCCCTGGGACGAGGCGCTGGTCAACGCGGCTCGCCGCCCCTTGCCGCTGCTGGCCTGGATCGTCGGTCTCAGCTTTGCCGCGCGCATCGTCCAGGGCGAGGCGGACGCCGCCTTGTTCGACGCCATCGATCCGCTGCGCACGATCGGCGTCATTGCCTGCCTGACCTGGTTCCTGGTCAGGCTGATCGGCAACATGCAGGGCGCCATCGTGCAGCGGCAGATTGATCGCGGCGAGGGCGTCGATCGGACGACGGTCGACGCGATCGGCAAGTTGCTGCGCGTCTCGGTGCTGATCACCGCCGTGCTGGTCGGCCTGCAGAGCCTGGGATTCTCGATTTCCGGCGTTCTCGCCTTCGGCGGGATCGGTGGCATCGCCGTCGGCTTCGCGGCGAAGGACCTGCTGGCCAATTTCTTCGGCGGCTTGATGGTCTATCTCGACCGGCCGTTTGCCGTCGGCGACTGGATCCGTTCGCCGGACAAGGAACTCGAAGGGACGGTCGAGGACATAGGTTGGCGGCTGACGCGCATCCGCACCTTCGACAAGCGGCCGCTCTACGTGCCGAACTCGATCTTCACCCAGATTGCCGTCGAGAATCCGTCGCGCATGAGCCATCGCCGGATCAAGGAGCACATCGGTGTCCGCTACGACGACATGGCGGCGGTCGACGGCATCGTCGCCGGAATCCGGCGCATGCTGCAGGAGCATCCGGAAATCGAGCAGTCGCAGACAATGATCGTCAATCTCGACGCCTTCGGGCCGTCGTCGGTCGATATCCTGGTCTATACCTTCACCCGGACCACGGTCTGGGTGGACTACCACGTGATCAAGCAGGACATCCTGCTCCGGATCGCCGCCATCGTCGCCGCGCACGGCGCCGAAATCGCCTTCCCGACGCGGACCTTGCACCTGCTGGCGGAAACGCCGCCAGCGGCCGCCTGAGCCGCCGGCAAGCCGCGGTCAACGCCTCGCCGCTTTTCCGGCGTGATTGCGCGCCGCCGCTCCCGGCCGCCTGGCGGCTCGCCCGGTGCGGTCAGCGCGTTGGCGCGCCGGTTTCCGTCTCGAGCATCTCGATGACCCCCGGTGTCGTCCGCTCCATTGGCGTCAGCGGCGTCTGCTGGGCGATGTCGGCGGGAGCGCGGGCGGCCAGCCACCAGGCGGTGACGGCGAGCAGGCACTGGATGGCGATGAACCAGAGCGGCAGCGCCGGCGGGCCGAAATGGTGCATCAGGGTACCGGCGAGCAGCGGGCCGAGGCTGGCGCCGATCCCGTGCAGGAGCAGCAGGCTGCCGCTGCCGGCGATGATCTCGGGCTTTTCCAGGCGGTCCATCAGGCGCGCGACGGCCAGCGGGTACATGGCGAAGGCGAAACCGCCGTAGGCGAAAGCCGCCGCCAGCACCAGCGACAAGCCGTGTTCGGCGGCGAGCAGCAGGCCGCCGGCGCAGAGGGCGGCGATCAGCGCAATGACGCTGATCACATGGCCGCGGTCGAGGCGATTGGTAAGAACGCCGATCGGCCACTGGAAGGCGGCACCGCCGACGATGGCGATGCTCATGAACCAGGCGACGCCGGCGTGGCCGAGCTGGCTGGTGTCGGCCCAGACCGGCGCCAGCCCCCAGAAGGCGCCCTGGGCGAAGCCGGAGAGCAGACCGGCGGCGCAGGCGACCGGCGCCCGCTGGTAGAGGGTGGCGAGGCCGATGCCTTGCACTTCCTCGACCACCGGTTGGGCCAGGCGGGTCGCCGCCACCGGCATCACGGCGGCGGAGAAGGACAGCGCAGCCAGCGCGAACAAGACGTGGCCGCCCGGGTCGCCCCAGTGCAGCAGTTGCTGGGCCAGCGCCAGCGAGCCCAGGTTGACCGCCATGTAGGTGGCGAAGATGCGGCTGCGCTGGGCCGGTGCGGCGTGGCTGTTGAGCCAGCTTTCGACGGTGGTGTACAGGCCGACCATGGCCATCCCGGTAACCAGGCGCAGCAGTCCCCAGACCCAGGCATTGGCGAGCAATTCGTGGAGTAGCGCGGCGCAGGCGATGGCGGCGGTGAAGAAGGCGAAGGCGCGGACATGGCCGACACGGCGTATCATGCGCGGCCCGAGGTAAGTACCGGCCAGGAAACCGACGAAATACATGGCGCCGATGGCGCCCAGGGTCTGGCTGTCGAAACCCTCGATGCCGCCGCGCACGGCGAGCAGCGTGCCGAGCAGGCCGTTGCCGAGGAGCAGCAAGGCAACACCGAGGAGCAGGGCGGAAAGAGGCAGGATTTGGGACATCGCGGGGCGGGCGTGACAAGGAGCGGTCATTGTGCCGTGGATCGCCGTCCCGCTGGGCGACAGGTACGCACTGTTACAGTCGTCATGGCGTCGTAACATCGCCCGGCTAGGCTGCCGCGATGACTTCCGCCGTCGCTCCTTCCCCGTCCTACCGCCGCCTTTCGTTCTGCCTCCTTGGCTGCCTGTTGTTGGCGCTGGCCGGTTGTTCGCCGCGGGCGCTGGTGGTTTCCAGCTTGGCCGACGAACTGGCCGGGCAGGCGCAAGGCGCCGAGGACGACCCCGAGCTGGCGCGCGACGCGGCGCCCTTCTACCTGAAGCTGTCGGAAGCGGTGCTCGCCCAGCAGCCTGGCCACGCCGCGCTGGCTGAGAGTGTCGCGGCACGGATGACCGAATACACCTACGCCTTCGTCGCCTTTGCGGCGGATCGCGTCGAGGCGCAGGACAGCGCCGCCGCCGAGCGCTTGCGGCAACGCGCCGCCCGGCTTTACCGGCGGGCGCGCGGCCACGCGCTGGACGCGCTCGAACGCCGCCATCCCGGATTCCTGGCGGCGCTCGCCGATCCTGCCACGGCGCCAGTGCTGACTGGCGCCGACGCTGGCCTCGCCTACTGGGCGGCCGCCGCCTGGGGGAGCTGGATCGCGCTGGCCAAGGACGACCCGGAAATCGTCGCCGACCTACCGCTGGTCGTCCGACTCGCCGCGCTCGCCGAAGCCGCCGACCCGGATTGGGGCGACGGCGCCATCGGCAGCCTGCGGGCGACGCTGGAGGCGGCCCGCCCCGGCGGCGACAAGGCGCTGGCGGCGCGCTGGTTCGACGCCGCAATTGCCCGCGCCGCCGGGCACAGCGCCGGCGTCTTCCTGGCCAAGGCGGAAGCCATCGCGCTGCCCGCCGGCGACCGCAGCGCTTTCGAATCCCTGCTGCGCCAGGCGCTCGCCGTGCGCGACGCGGCCGGCAGTCCGCGCACCCTGCAGAACGAAGTGATGCGCCGGCGCGCCGCCTGGCAACTGGAACGTTCGCCCGACCTCTTCTGACCCGGAGACCCCATGAAGAAATTCCTCGTCCTGCTCGGCCTGCTGGCGCTCGCCCTGACGCCCTTGCGTGCCCAGGAGCAGCAGTTGCGCATCGGCACGCTGGCGCCCAAGAACTCGCTCTACCACCGCCAGTTGATGGCGCTCGGCGAAGCCTGGCGCACGGCGCAGGGCGGCGGCAAGTACCTGGTCTTCCCGGACGGCAGCCAGGGCGGCGAGACCGACATGGTGCGCCGCATGCGCATCGGCCAGTTGCAGGGTGGCCTGCTGTCGGTCGTCGGGCTGCGCGAGATCGAACCGTCGATCGCCGCCTTGCAGGCGATGCCGCTGATGTTCCGTAGCTGGGAGGAGGTCGATTACGTGCGCGAGAAGATGCGGCCGGCGATGGAGAAGAAATTCCTCGACCAGGGCTTCGTCGTGCTCGCCTGGGGCGACGCCGGCTGGGTGCGCTTCTTCTCGAAGAAGCCGGCGCGTCACCCGGACGACTACAAGTCGATGAAGTTCTTCGCCTGGGGTGGCGAGGCCGAGCAGCAGGAAATCATGAAGCGGCTCGGCTACACGCCGGTGCCGCTGGAAACCGCCGACATCCTGCCGGCGATCCAGACCGGGATGATCGACGCCGTGCCGTCCACGCCTTACTTCGCGCTGGCGACGCAGATCTACACCAGCGCGCCGAACATGCTCGACCTCAACTGGGCGCCCATCGTCGGCGCGCTGATCGTCACCAAAAAATCCTGGGACGCGATGAGCCCGGCCGCCCAGCAGGCGGTGCGCGAGGCCGGCGCCAAGGCCGGCGCCGAAATCCGCGCCCAGGCGCGCAAGGAAGTCGACGCGGCGGTGGCGGCGATGCAGAAGCGCGGGCTCGCGGTGAACGTGCCCGATGCCGCGCAACGCCAGGCCTGGGAGGCGCTTGCCGGCCGGCTATATCCGCAGATTCGTGGCACCTTGGTGCCGGCGGCGACCTTCGACGAAGTGGTCGGCCACCTGAAAAACTATCGCGCCGGCAGGAAGTAAGTGTTCGCCAACGTGATGCGGCGCGGCGAGGCCGGGCTGGCAGCCAGCGCGCTGGCGTTGATGCTGCTCCTGCCGCTGCTCGAGATCGTCCTGCGCCCGCTGTTCGGCGTCGGCATCGCCAATGCGCCGGTCTTCGTGCAGCACGCCGGTCTTGTCCTGGCCATGGCCGGGGCGTTGGTCGCCGAGCGCGGCGGCCATCTCAGTTCGCTCGGCGCCGGCTTCGCAGCCGCCGCCGATCCCCGCCTGCGCCGGGCCGCGCAAGCCTACGCGGCGCTCGCCGCGGGCCTTGTCTGCGGCATGCTGGCGCAGGCGAGCTGGACCTTCGTCGTCGCCGAGATGGCGGTGCCGCGCGCCATCGCCTACGGCGTGCCGGGCTGGTGGTTCATGGCGGCGCTGCCGGCCGGCTTCCTGCTGCTAGGCGTCCGTCTCGCCGGCCGCCTAGCCGGCGCGGCGAACTGGCGCTGGCTCGCCGCCGGGGCGTTGCCGGCGCTCGGCTGGTGGTTTGCCGGGCACTACGACGGCAGCGTGCTGGCGCTGTGGCCGTTCGCCGGCGCCCTGTTGCTCCTGCTGCTGTGCGGCGCACCGGTCTTCGCCGTGCTCGGCGGCCTGGCGCTGGCGCTGTTCTGGAGCGAGGGCCAGCCGCTGGCGGCGGTGCCGCTCAGCCATTACCAGATCACCGTCAATCCTTCGCTGCCGGCCTTGCCGCTATTCACGCTGGCCGGTCTGGTGTTCGCCCGCACCGGCGCGGCGGCCCGCCTGGGCGCGTTGTTCACCGCGTTGTTCGGCGGCGGTGCGCGCGGCACGGCGATCGCCGCCGCCGTCCTCTGTTCCGGTTTCACCGCGCTGACCGGCGGTAGCGGCGTCACCATCCTGGCGCTCGGCGGCCTGCTGCTGCCGCTGCTGGTCGGCGCCGGCTTTCCCGAACGGCGCGGCATCGGCCTGGTGACCAGCGCCAGCGCGCTCGGCGTGCTGCTGGCGCCGTCGGTGCCGCTGATCATGTACGCGATCATCGCTCGCGTGCCGATCAACGCGATGTTCCTCGCCGGGCTGCTGCCGGCGCTGGTGATGGTGGTCTTCCTGCTGCTGGTCGGCGGTTTCCTGAAGCGCGACGGGCTGGCGCCGACGAGCGCGGTCGGCCGGGTCGATTTCGCCGCCGCCCGCCGTGCCGCCTGGGCGGCGAAATGGGAAATCCTGGCGCCGGTCGTTGCCGTCGGTTCGCTGGTCGGCGGCTGGGCGACGCCGACCGAGAGCGCCGCGCTGACCGCCGCCTATGCGCTGCTCACGCAGTCATTGCTGCTGCGCGAGATCGACGCGCGCGGCGTCGGGCGGGCGCTGGTCGAATGCGCGCAGGTGATCGGCGGCATCATGCTGATCCTCGGCATGGCGCTCGGCCTGACCAACTACCTGGTCGATGCCGGCATCCCCGATCTGGCGATCGACGGCGTGCAGGCGCTGCTGCCCGACAAATGGAGCTTCCTGATCGCGCTGAACCTGTTCCTGCTGCTGGCCGGGGCGCTGATGGAAATCTACGCGGCGATCGTCGTCCTGGTGCCGCTGCTGCTGCCGGTGGCGCTCGCCTACGGCATCGACCCGGTGCATTTCGGGATCATCTTCCTGGCCAACCTGGAGATGGGCTTCCTCTGCCCGCCGGCCGGGATGAACCTGTATTTCTCGGCGGCGATGTTCGGCAAGCCGGTGCGCGAGATCGCCGTCTCGGTGCTGCCGGCGGTGCTGGCGATCTTCCTCGGCGCGCTGACGCTGTCGCTGCTGCCCTTCCTGAGCACCGCCCTGCCGGACTGGCTGCTCGGCGTTCAGGCGAGGTAGACGTAGAGCGCCGGGATCGGCGTTTCCTGGTCGTGGCGCAGGGTGTCGACGGCCAGCTCGCGGATCGTGAAGCCGTGCTGCGCGGCCAGCCGGCGCACGTAGTCCTCGCTGTGCCGGTAGCGCAGGCAGGGCTGCAGCGTGTAGTCGCCGCCATCTAGCAGTTGCTCGACGGTGAAGGCGAAGCAGCCGCCGGCCCGGAGCAGGCGGCGGACGGCGGCGAAGGCCGGGGCGAGGTCGCCGATGTAGCCGAAGACGTCGGCGGCGACGAAAAGGTCGGCCGGCGTCGTGCGGGCGGCGAGATAGGCGTTCAGCTCGTGGCGTTCGAGGTGGCGGTAGATGCCGCGTCCACGCGCCTGTTCGAGCATGGCGGCGGAAAGGTCGATGCCGTCGATGGCGTCGACCAGCGGCCGCAGCAGTTCGCCGCAGAGACCGGTGCCGCAACCGAGGTCGACCGCCGCCGGGTAGCGCCGGCCGGCCTGCAGCAGCGGCTTGATCAGCCGGCGGTGGCCCTGGTAGCGCAGGCCGTCGACCAGGTGTTGCTGGAAGTCCGGCGCGTAGTCGTCGAACAGCGCCTGCACGTAGTGGCTCGGCGTCGTCGCCGGCTGGGCGTCGCCGCCGACGGCGGCCAGGTAGTAGCGGTTGAGTTCGGGGTCGCCGCCGTGCGCCAGCGCGCGCCGGTAGGCGTCGGCGGCTTCCGGCAGCCGCCCGAGTTCGCGTAGCAGGCCGCCGCGCGTGCTCCACGCCTCCGCGTGCTCAGGAAGCAGGGCGAGGACGCGGTTGATCGCGGCAAGCGCCGCCGGCAGATTGCCGGCCCGGCCATGGCAGTGGCTGCAGACCAGCCACAGCTCCGGGCTGGCCGTCGCCGGCAGGCCGCTTTCCAGCGCCGCGGCGGCCGCCGCCCAGTGGCCGAGGGCTTCCTCGCAGAGGCCGAGCTGGACGCGCGCTTCCCGGTTGTCGGGCTCGACGGCGGCGATTTCCAGCAGCAGTTCGCGGGCGGCGGCGAAGTCGCGCAGCCGGAGCAGGGTCGTCGCCAGGTTGGCCATCACCGAGGGCCGCCCCGGCGCCAGCGTCAGTGCGGCGACGAAGGCGGCACGGGCGGCCAGATCGTCGCCCGCCTCGAAAGCGGCGACGCCGCGCAGGAATTGCTCACGGGCCTGGGCGAGGGGATCGGTCATGGCAGCGGTTTCTGGCGAGGGGAGAGGATGCGCCACAGCGCGCCGGACGGGCGGGTCTCGCCGTCCAGCACGTAGGCCAGTTCATTGAGGTTCTGCAGCGCCAGTTCGAGGCGGCGGCGGGCGCCGAGGTGGCTGGCGAGGAGTAGGTGGTCGCCGGCGTTGAGTTCGAAGTCGTCGTCCGGCAGCAGGTGGATGCGGTCGCTGCGGTCGATCAGCAGGACGCTCAGCGGCAGAGTGCTGCTGCGATCATTGGCGTCGCGCAGGATGGCGCCGAGGCGGAAGGGGCGGCCGTGCATCAGCGCCTGGCGGGCGGCCGGCGCTTCGCTGGCGTTGAGGCGGATGCTCCACACGGTCGGCGTGCGGTCGCCGCCGATTTCCTGCAGGCGGCCGGCCAGGGCGCGGCACCAGGCTTCGTCGCGGCGGTCGAGGGCGGCGAGGAAGCGGCTGAGCAGCGGCGTGGTCAGGATGGCGATGCTTTCGTGGGCGACGATGTGGCTCGGCACCATCGCGAATTCCGGTCCGTAGGCCTGGAACAGCGCGTTGTTGGCGGCCTGGTTCTGGCGCGTGACGACGAACAGCGCCGGCCGCAGTTCGCTGGCGGTGACGGCGATCGACAGGTTGTTCACGTCGTTGTCGCTGCCGGCGATGATGCCGACCGCCTGCTCGATGCCGGCGGCGCGCAAGGTGGCGGCTTCGGTGCCGTCGCCGACGATGCGCTCGTCGCCGCCGGGCGCGGTGGGGTCGACGACGGTCAGGGTGAGCCCGGCCTGGCGCAGGCGGGCGGCGACCGCCTGACCGAAGCGGCCGTAGCCGCAGACGATCCAGTGGCCGCGCGGCGGCCGGTGCGGTTGCGGCAGCGGTGAACCGGGCAGGCTGGTCAGCAGTTCGACGAGGCGGAAGCGTTCGGGGGCGGTGATCGCCTGGCCGAGGTGATCGGCGAAACGCTCGAAGGGGTTGATGATGTGGTGGGTGCCGAACGAGGCCATGTTGGCGGCGACCGAGGCACTGCGGGCGCGGGCGATTACCGGCAGCCGGGGGGCGAGCAGGCGGACGGCGATGGCGATCGCCAGGTTGGCCTGTTCGTCGTTGGTCACCGCCAGCACGCCACGGCATTTCGGGTGCTGCAGGCCGGCCAGCAGCAGGTTGTCGGGCAGGCTGGCGTCGGCGGCCAGCGCCGGGGTGTCGGTCTTGAAGTCGAGAAGGTCGAGTTCCTCGACGCGCAGCTCGTCCTTTTCGATGACGACGAAAGCCTGGCCGATGCGGTCGAAATTGTGGCAGATCAGGCTGCCGGTCTCGCCGCAGCCGCAGACCAGGTAAAACGGCTCCTTGAGCCGGCGGACGCGGCGCATGAAGCGGTTGGCGGTCAGCGTGTTCTGGAAGCCCTTGTCCTGTAGCAGCGCGATCAGCGTGACCAGCGAATACGACCAGCCGACCACCGACAGGTAGATGCAGACGATGACCCAGAAGCGCTGGGCGTCGGAGAAGGCGTTCGGAATCTCGCCGAAGCCGATGGTCGTCGCCGTGTAGCTGATGAAATAGAAGGCGTGGAAGAAGGACAGCGGCGGCGCCGGCCGGCCGGCGGCATCGATGCCGGGAACCAGCGTCAGGCCGACGACCGAGATCGCGTAGATGACGATCAGCGCGATGATCGGCGCGCGCATGCGCCGCAGGACCAGGAAGAAGGTGTTGTTGCGCACCGTTGCCTCCGCGTCAGCGGCGCAGCATCACGGTTTCGACGATGAGCAGGATGACCGAGACGATGTTGGCGAACAGCGCGCCGCCGGACAGCGAGACGACGCTCGAGGTCACCGAGGCGGTCATGCCTTCGCCGGTGACATGGACGGCGATGCCCCAGGTGACGGCGGCGGCGATCAACTGCAGGTCGGCGACCAGGCTGGTCGCCAGGTGGATGGCCCCGATCTGCGTGCGGTCGCCGAACTTGAGCGCGGTGGCGATCAGGCTGACGACCAGTGCCGCCGCCAGTTCATAGACGTGGTGCAGCTCGGGGCGGTCGATGTCGCCGATGAAGAAGCCGAAGTTGAGCGTCGCCGCGAGGACGATGAAGAAACCGAAAACGACTTTTTCGAGGTTCATGTTGTGGTCCGGTCGGCGGGAACGGTCAGCCTGACGTCAGCGGGTTTCCACCGGCGCCTGGCTGTTCGGCGGCGCCTTGCGGGCGCCCAGCGCCTGCTCGTCGAGGCGACGGATGTCCTCGTCGGAAAGCACTTCGAGCAGGTTGATCACCTTGCGCACGCCGGCCGTGGTGCGGGCGACGGCGACGGCAACCTTGGCTTCGCGCTCGTTGACCAGTCCCATCAGGTAGGTGGCGCCGCTTTCGGTGACGACCTTGATGTGGTTGGCGGAAATCTGGTTGCTATCGACCAGGCGGGCCTTGACCTTGGAATCGATGAAGCTGTCGTTGCTGCGGTTGACCAGCGTCGCCTTGGCGCCGATCGTCAGTTCGTCGTAGATCTCGCGCACGCCTTCGAGCTTGCGCGCTTCGGCGACGACGGTGGCCTTGGCTTCGGCATTCGGCACTTCGCCGGTGATCAGCAGGCGGCGGTTGTACGAGGTGAAGTTGATCCGCGAGGCGGCTTTGATGTGGTCGGGAACACGGCCGGCGGCGCGCCATTCGGTGGTCTCGTCGTCGGTCTGGGTGCCGGTGCTGCGGCGGTCGTGGATGCTCATCACGCCGACCGCGGCGCCGGTGGCGACGACGGCGGGAACGCAGCCCTGCAACGCGGGCAGCGCCAGGGCGAGGGCAAGCAGGGAAAGGGGCAGGGTTTTCTTCATGTCATTCGACTCCTAGGAGCAGTGCGTCGATACCGTCGCACAGGCAGTGGATGATCAGCAGGTGGGTTTCCTGGATGCGCGCGGTACGGTCGGCCGGCACGCAGAGGTTGATGTCGGCGTCGGAGAGCAGTTCGCCGATTTCGCCGCCGCCCTTGCCGGTCAGCGCGATGACGCGCATGTCGTGCTCGTGGGCGGCTTTGATCGCTTCGATGACGTTGCCGGAATTGCCCGAGGTCGAGATCGCCAGCAGCACGTCGCCGGCGTGGCCGAGAGCGCGCACCTGCTTGGCGAAGATGTGGGCGAAACCGTAGTCGTTGCCGACCGCGGTCAGGATCGAGCTGTCGGTGGACAGCGCGATCGCCGCCAGTTCCTGGCGTTCGGCCTCGAAGCGGCCGACCAGTTCGGCGGCGAAATGCTGGGCGTCGGCCGCCGAACCGCCATTGCCGCAGGCGAGGATCTTGCCGCCTTCGAGCAGGGCGCCGGTCAGCGTCTCGATGGCGGCGGCGATCGGCGCCGAGAGGGCGTCGACGGCGTTGAGCTTGGTCTGGGCGCTGTCCTCGAAATGCTGGGCGACGCGGGCAATCAAATCCATGGAACGGCTTCTTTCAGATGATCGGCTCATGATTTTACCTCAGCGTGCCGGTGCGGCGTCGCTTCAATGGTCGCCGGCAAAGGCGTTGCGCAGCCAGCGCAGGCGGCCGTCGTCGATCAGCACGCAGTCGAAGCGGCAGGCGCATTCGCCGTGGCGGGCCAGCCAGTGGCGGGCGGCGAGGACGATGCGGCCCTGCTTGAAGGCGTCGATGCTGGCGCCGGCGTCGCCGAAATCGCTGCGGCTGCGGGCGCGTACCTCGACGAAGACGACGGTCGGCCCGTCCTGCATGATGAGGTCGATTTCGCCGCCGCGCACCCGGAAGTTGCGTTCGAGCAGGCGCAGGCCGCGTCCCGCCAGGTAGGCTGCTGCTTCGCTCTCGGCTTCGCGGCCGCGGGCGACGGTGGTATCGTTGGTTTTTGCCTGCATCGCCGAAAATGACAAACGAATTGATCGCGGCATTGTACGTCGTGCCGACGCCGCTGGGAAACCTCGGCGACCTGACGCGGCGGGCCGAGGAAGTCCTGCGTGCCGTGCCCTGGGTTGCCTGCGAGGACACCCGGCACAGCGCGCCGCTGTTGAAGCAGCTCGGCGCCCGCGCCCGGACGCTGCCGGCGCACCAGCACAACGAACACGAAGCCGCCGCCCGCATCGTCGCCAAATTGCAGGCCGGCGAGGCCGTCGCCCTGGTCTCGGATGCCGGTACGCCGGGGATTTCCGACCCCGGCGCGCGCATCGTCGCCGCCGTCCGCGCCGCCGGCTGCAAGGTCGTGCCGTTGCCCGGCCCGTGCGCGGCGACCACCGCGCTGTCGGCGGCCGGGCTGGCCGACGAGCATTTCCTGTTCTACGGCTTCCTGCCGAGCAAGGCCGGCCAGCGCCAGCAGGCGCTCGCGGCACTGGCCGGGCATCCTTACGCGTTGGTCTTCTACGAGGCGCCGCACCGCGTCCTCGACAGCGTCGCCGAGATGGCCGCCGCGTTCGGCGAGCGCACGCTGGTCGTCGCCCGCGAGCTGACCAAGCTGTTCGAGAACGTCGACGCGCTGCCGTTGTCCGCCGCCCTCGACTGGTTCAAGGCCGACCCCAACCGTCAGCGCGGCGAGTTCGTGCTGATCGTCTCCGGTGCGCCGGCCGACGCCGCCAGCGGCGAAGGCGAGCGCGTGCTGCGCCTGCTGCTCGACGAAGGCCTCGGCACCAAACAGGCGGCAAAGCTGGCGGCGGCGATCAGCGGCGAGGCGAAGAACGCCCTTTACGAGCGCGCGCTGGCGTTGAAGGCGGCGGACTGAGCGGCTTATTCCGGATGCATTGACAGGGCGCGCCGGCGACTGCCAGAATCGACCGCTTTCCCGACCGTCGCCGGCTGTCCCGGCCAGAACCGCATGCGCATTCTCGTTCTCAGTGTCTCCGCCGGTGCCGGCCATGTCCGCGCCGCGCAATCAATCTGCGCCGCCGGCGAGGAAATGCCGGGACTGGAACTGAGCCATCTCGACGTGCTCGACCTGGTCTCCGACGGTTTCCGCAAGTTCTACGGCAGCGCCTATATCAAGCTGGTCGAGAAGGCGCCGCAACTGTGGGCCTATCTCTACGAGCGCACCGATCATCCGCCGAGCAGTTCCTGGCTGGATTCGGCGCGGCGCCACGTCGAGCGCCTCAATACCCGTCGCCTCGACGCGGAGATCGCCCGTGTCGCGCCCGACGCCATCGTGTGCACGCATTTCTTGCCGGCCGAACTGCTGTCGCGGCGGATCGCCGCCGGCCTGCCGACGCCGCCGGTGTGGATCAACGTCACCGATTTCGACGTCCATGGCCTGTGGCTGCAGCCGCACATCGCCGGCTATTGCGTCGCCACCGAGGAAGTTGCCGTGCGCCTGGCCGCCCGCGGCATCCCGGAACAGCAAATCCACGTCACCGGGATCGCCATCATGCCGCAGTTCGCCACCCCGCCGGCGCGGGCGACGGCCGCTGCCGAACTCGGCCTCGATCCGGCGCGCCCGACGCTGCTGATGATGTCCGGCGGCGCCGGCGTCGGCGGCATCGACCGCCTGGCCGAGCAGGCGGCGCTGGCTTTCCCGGCGGTGCAGATCGTTGCCCTGGCCGGGCGCAACGAGGACTTGCTGCAACGCCTCGGCGCGGTCGCCGCCCGCCATCCGGGCCGCGTCTATCCGCAGGGATTCACGCGCACCATCGAGCGCGTGATGGCGGCGGCCGATCTGGCGATCACCAAGCCGGGCGGCCTGACCACCTCGGAATGCCTGGCGATGCGCCTGCCGATGATCGTCGTCTCGCCGATTCCCGGCCAGGAAGAGCGCAACGCCGACACCCTGCTGGAAGCCGGTTGCGCGCTGAAAGCGGTCGATACGGCGGCGCTGGTCTACAAGATTCGCCGCCTGCTCGACGATCCGGCGCGCCTTGCCCGCATGCGCGAATGCCAGGGCCAGCTGGCCCGCCCGCAGGCGGCGCGCGCCATTCTCGAGATCGTCCGGGCGGGAGCGTGAAGCGGCGGCCGGGGATTTTCGCGCCGAGCGTCGGCGGCATCCGGCGCCTTGCCCTTGCCTGGCTGCTCTCCTTGGCGTGCGCCTTGCCGGCGGCGGCCGGGGCGGACCGGGTCAGCGTCTATCCGGCCTACGGCGACGGCGTATCGCTGACCATCGAAGGGCGCGTCGTCGAAAGCCGCGACGGCCCGTTGGCGGCCGCCGACGATGGTCGGCTGCGCAATCTCTGGCGCAATTTCCGGTTGTGGATCAACGATGAACGCAAGCGGGTACCGGTCGACCTGACGGTCGGCGAGTCCAGCATGCGGACCTGCACCGACGATGAAGGTTATTTCCGGCTGCAGACTTCGCAGGTCTTGCCGGCGGGCTGGCACGAGATCGCCGCCAGCAGCGCGAAGGGCGTCGGTCGCGGGCGCCTGCTGGTGGTGCCGCAGGCGAACCGGCTGGGGATGATTTCCGACCTCGACGACACCATCCTGGTCTCCGAAGTGACCAGCAAGCCCCGCCTGCTGGCCAACAGTTTCCTGAAGAATTCGACGCAGCGGCAGGCGGTTCCCGGCATGGCCGCGCTCTATGCGCGGACGCTGGCCGCCAACCCACAGCCGGCGAGCGCGCCGCTGTTCTACCTGTCGGCGTCGCCCCGGCAGTTGTTCGAGACGATAGACGAATTCCTGGCCGGCAACGGTTTTCCGGCAGGCGTCCTGATCACCAAGCGGGTCACCGACGACGCCAGCAGCGACCCCTTGTTCGACCAGTTCGCCTACAAGACGCGGCAGATCGAGGTGATCCTCGAACGCCTGCCCTGGGTGCGCTTTGTCCTGGTCGGCGACGACGGCGAGCGCGATCCGGAAATCTACGACTGGGTCCGCCGTCGCCATCCCGAGCGGGTTGCCGAAATCTGGATACGCCGTGTCCGGGGAGACGGCGGGGCGCCGCTGCCGCCGGGACAGAAGGCGTTGCCAGCGGTGCTGGCCGGGGAATAGGCGGGACGGGCGGCGCAAACGGCCGCCGTCGCTGGCGCGCGGCGCTGCTAAAATTGCGCAAACCACCGAGAGAAGACCATGCAACTGACCCTCATCCGCCCCGACGATTGGCACCTCCACCTGCGCGACGGCGAAGCGCTCGCCGCCGTGCTGCCGCATACCGCCCGCCAGTTCGGCCGGGCCATCGTCATGCCCAACCTGAAGCCGCCGGTGACCACGGTCGAACTGGCTGCCTCCTACCGTGCGCGCATCCTCGCCGCGCTGCCCGCCGGCCTGGCTTTCGAGCCGCTGATGACGCTCTATCTCACCGACAACACGCAGCCGGGCGAGATCGCCAAGGCGGCGGCGTCCGGTTTCGTCAAGGCAGTCAAGCTCTACCCGGCCGGCGCGACGACCAATTCCGACGCCGGCCTGACCGCCATCGAAAAGGCCTACGATGTGCTCGCCGAGATGGAGCGCGTCGGCCTGCCGCTGCTGGTCCATGGCGAAGTCACCGATCCGGCGGTCGACCTGTTCGACCGCGAGAAGGTCTTCATCGACACCGTGCTGCTGCCGCTGACGCAGCGTTTCCCGAAGCTGAAGGTGGTGATGGAGCACATCACGACCAAGGACGCCGCCGAGTTCGTGGCTTCGTCCGCCGCCAACGTCGCGGCGACGATCACCGTCCATCACCTGCTTTACAACCGCAACGCGATCTTCCAGGGCGGCGTGCGCCCGCACTGGTACTGCCTGCCGGTGTTGAAGCGCGAGACGCACCGCGAGGCATTGGTCGCGGCGGCGATTTCCGGCAACCCGAAGTTTTTCCTCGGCACCGACTCGGCACCGCACGCCAAGGGTGCCAAGGAAGCGGCCTGCGGCTGCGCCGGTTGCTACACGGCTTATGCCGCGATCGAGCTGTATGCCGAAGCCTTCGAGCAGGCCGGCGCGCTCGACAAGCTGGAGGGTTTCGCCAGCTGCCACGGCCCGGACTGGTACGGCCTGCCACGCAACACCGACAGCATCACGCTGGTCAAGGAGACATGGACGGTGCCGGCAAGCTATCCTTACATCAGTACCGACGACATCGTTCCGCTGCGCGCGGGCGAGTCGCTGTCCTGGAAAATGCGCTGAGGAATCCGACCATGCGTCTGCGTGCCCTGCTTTTAGCCCTGCTTGCTGTGCCGGTGCTGAGTGCCTGCGTCGACGACCGTGCCTCGTGGCAGATCGACGGCACGCGCGAGCACACGCTGACGCTGGTACGCGAACAACCGGTGTTCTGGGACAAGAAAGTCAATCTCTACCTGGTCGTCTCGCGCATGCCGGCCTGCACCCGTCGCCACAGTCTGGGGGCGGCTACCGACAAGACGCGGGTGACGATCTACCAGGTGCCGTCCGGCGCCTTCATCGTCCAGGTCGGCAAGCGCATGTATGCCACGGAGTCGCGGACCTGCGAAGCCTGGGCGCGGCTGGAGGAGGAACCGGCGGATGGCATGGGCGAGTTGCGCGGGGCCTTTCGCGTGCGCAACGGCGAACTCGCCTTCGTCGCCGAGAAGCCGGGGGCGGCCGGCGACGAGGAGGAGTGACGGGAGACTTGGCGCGGCTTAAGGCGTATTCGCGCTAAGCAAGCGGCGTCCCGTGGATTGCTGAGACCGGTTTTAGTGCCGGCGCCGGGGCGGCGGCGGGGCGCTGCTGCCGCTGCGGGTTTCCAGGTGACGGAAGGTGATGCGGCCCTTGCTCAGGTCGTAGGGCGAGAGTTCAAGGCTGACCTTGTCGCCGAGCAGGATGCGGATGTGGTGCTTCTTCATCTTGCCTGCGGTGTAGGCGACCATCTGGTGGCCGTTTTCCAGGGTGACGCGGAAGCGTCCATCGGGCAGGACGTCTTCGACGACGCCCATCATTTCAAGTAGTTCTTCCTTGGCCAAGCGGTATTCTCCTTCAGTGGGTTGCGCAGGCGGACTGCGTTGCGACCGGGGTATCGGTCGACAGGGCTTGCGGACAGCGCTGCGGGAGTTGCCAGGCTTGTCCGGGTTCGGTAAGGGCGCTGATCGAGATCAGCGGCGGCGGCGAGTTGACGCTACCGAAAATGGTCGCGTAGGAGACATCGGCGGCGTCGCGGCCAGTGCCGATGCGCACGAAACCCATCGGGATCGCCGTGCCCGAGGGGTCGAAGATGTACCAGCGCTGATCGAGGAAGACCTCGACGTAGGCATGAAAATCGGTTGGGCCGAGCGCCGGGTCGGCGCCGTAGTCGATGCCGGTGGTGAAGCGCGCCGGGATGTTCAGGGCGCGGCAGATGGCGATCATCAGGTGGGCGAAGTCGCGGCAGACGCCGACCCGGCCGATCAGCGTGTCGATCGCCGAGGTGGTCGAACTGCTGGTGGCCGGGCGGAAGGTGACATGCCGGTTGACCCACTGGCAGATCGTTTCGACGCGGCGGTAGCCTTTGGGGAGATGGCCGAACTCGCTGATCGCCAGCATCGCCAGACGGTCGGACTGGCAGTAGCGGCTGGGGTAGATGTAGGCCAGTGCGTCCAGCGGGAGTTCGTTGACCGGCGTTTCCGGGATGTGGTCCGGGTCGCCGAGATGCAGGTCGATGTCGAGCGTGGCCCGGTACGCGACGTGCAACGGGCCGTTGTCGACGTGGAGCCGCAGGAAACGGGCGGCGGTGTGCGGTTCGGTGACGATAGTCGGCGCCAGCGTCGGAGTCAGTTGCAGGCTTTCACTGACGATGCGTTGTCTGGGGGTCTGGGCGGCGTGGATGTTGAAGACGAAATCCACGCCGGGAGCATTCAATGCGTAGTCGAGGTCGATCGCAAACTGGATGCGAACCATGCGTTTCCATTGGTTACGGCACGTCGCGCAAGCTGGCACAAGGCCGTGCGGACGGGCGGTTGGAAGGCGCTTTGCAACGAGGAAATGGGCGTTTCGGCTTGCCGGAGTTTCGCGTGGCGAAGGCGGCAGGGGGCGGCATTTACGCGGGCAGAACGATGAAATCTGTCACCGGTGGGCGGCGGCAAAGGCGGGATTCTACGCCGCCAAGCCCACGATGACAAGGAAAGTCCCGGAAATTCAGGCGCTTGCCATGCCGAGGCAAGCGCCTGGCCGGCTCAGGCGGCGGCGTCGAGGGCGTTGACGCCGAGGCGGTTGACGCCACTGATCAAGGCCTTGATCGAAGCGGTGACGATGTTGCTGTCGATGCCGACGCCGTAGCGTTCGCCGCGACCGTTGGCCGCCATCTCGATGAAGGCGACGGCGCGAGCATTGCCGTCCTCGCCCATCGGCACCATCGAACGTTCCTCATAGCTGCGCACCTGCGCTTCGATGCCGGCGCCCTGCAAGGCGTGCATGGCGGCGTTGATCGGACCGTTGCCTTCGCCGCTCAGGATGTGCGGCGTGCCGCCGATGTCCACCGTGAGGCGGATGCCCTGCTGGCTGCCGTGCTCGAACAGGTGGTGTTCGCGGTAGCGGACCGGGGTTTCGGCGTCGAGGTATTCGCCGGCGAAGAGGCGCCAGAGGTCGTCGGCGTTGACCTCGCCGCCGTGCGTGTCGGTGTGCTTCTGGACGACGCCGGAGAACTCGACCTGGAGGCGGCGCGGCATGAGCACGCCGTGCTCGGTCTCCATCAGGTAGGCGATGCCGCCCTTACCCGACTGGCTGTTGACGCGGATCACCGAATCGTAGGAGCGGCCGACGTCGGCGGGGTCGATCGGGAGATAGGGCACTGACCAAGTCTCATCCGCCTTTTGAGCGGCAAACCCCTTCTTGATGGCGTCCTGGTGGGAGCCGGAGAAGGCCGTGAAAACGAGATCCCCGACGTATGGGTGGCGCGGATGGATCGGGAGCTGGGTGCAGTGTTCGTAGGTGCGGGCAACGGCGTTGATGTCCGAAAAATCGAGTTGCGGATCGACGCCTTGTGTGTGCATGTTGAGGGCGAGCGTCACGAGGTCGACGTTGCCGGTGCGTTCGCCGTTGCCGAAGAGGCAGCCTTCGACGCGCTCGGCGCCGGCCATCAAGGCGAGTTCGGCGGCAGCGACGGCGGTGCCGCGGTCGTTATGCGGGTGGAGACTGATGATGACGCTGTCGCGGCGCGCGAGATTGCGGTGCATCCACTCGATCTGGTCGGCGTAGATGTTGGGTGTGGCGATCTCGACCGTGGTCGGCAAGTTGAGGATGACCTTGTTGTCCGGCGTCGCGCCCCAGGCGGCGGTGACCGCGTCGCAGACTTCCTTGGCGAAGTCGAGTTCGGTGGCGGTGAACAATTCCGGGCTGTATTCGAGGGTGATCTTCGTTTCCGGCATCTGTTCGGCGAGCGTTTTGATCAACTTGACCGCGTCGACCGCCATCTTCACCACCTCGGCCTTGCTCATGCCGAAGACGAAATCGCGGAAGCTCGGGCAGGTCGCGTTGTAGACATGGACGATCGCCTGCTTGGCGCCCTTCAAGGATTCGAAGGTGCGGCGGATGAGGTGCTCGCGCGCCTGGGTGAGGACTTCGATGGTGACGTCGGCGGGGATGTGCTGCTCCTCGATCAGGCGGCGCACGAAGCCAAACTCGGTTTCCGACGCTGACGGGAAGGCGACCTCGATCTGTTTGAAGCCGATGGCGCAGAGTGTCTGGAACATCTGCATCTTCTTGTCGGCGTTCATCGGCTCGAACAAGGCCTGGTTGCCGTCGCGCAGGTCGGTGCTCATCCACATCGGCGCCTGGGTGATGACGCGGTTCGGCCACTGGCGGTCGGTGAGGCCGACGGGCGGGAAAGCGGTGTACTTGGATGATTTTTGCTGCGCCATGATGCGGCTCCGGAAAACGTTTGCGATGGCGAAATCTTACGCAAGACTGTGCGGCAGGTGCTTGCGTTTTGTGGCATGATTTTGCTGTGTTTTGGCAGAAAATTGCGCGATGGTGAGTTTATGAGCAACGTTATTCAGATGGATCGCTACGACAAGGAAATTCTTGCCGTCCTGCAGCGTGATGGGCGGATCAGCAACCAGGATCTCGCCGACCGCATCGGCCTCTCGCCGTCGCCTTGTCTACGCCGGGTGCGGGCGCTCGAAGAGGCGGGCATCATCGCCGGCTACCGCGCCCAGCTCGATGCGAAAAAGCTCGGGCTGAGCCTGATGGCGCTGATCGGCATCTCGATGGACCAGCACACGCCGGAGCGCTTCGCCAACCTGGACGCGGCGATCGGCGGCATACCGGAAGTTCTCGAATGCCTGCTGATCACCGGCCAGCAGTCCGACTACCAGTTGAAAGTGGTGGTGCGCGACATGGATGCCTACCAGGACCTGCTGCTCAACAAGATCACGCGCATCCCGGGAGTGACCGGCGTGCACACCAGTTTCGTGCTGCGCAAGGTGGTCGATCGCGGCGCCCTGCCGGTCGATTGAGCTTGTTTGCGGGCTCATGATATTCTCATGACTACCCAATCCTTCGCGTCGCCAGCCATGAAACAGCCCACTTCCTCCGAACGTCGCCGTCTTGATCGCCGGCGCTCCCCCGTCACCACGCCGCCCTTCCGGACGGCCGCCGGGCTCGTGCTGAGCGAACGCCGGGCGCGCGTCGATCGGCGCAGCGCCTGGGTGCGCGACATCGTCGTCGAAACCGACGGCGAAACCAGCTGAGCGCCGATCCCACGTATAATCCGCCGCGGAAAGTCGGCCAGGCAATCGCTGGACACGCAAGTGTCGGGAGGAAAGTCCGGGCTCCATTGGGCAGGATGCCAGCTAACGGCTGGGTGCTATAAGTCGCAAGACCCAAGGCAACGGAAAGTGGAACAGAGAGTAGACCGCCTGTCGGGGCAACCCGGCAGGTAAGGGTGAAACGGCGGGGTAAGAGCCCACCGCGTCGGCGGTAACGTTCGACGGCACGCTAAACCCCATCCGGAGCAAGACCAAATAGGGAAGCTGAGGCGTGGCCCGCGCTGCTTCCGGGTAGGTTGCTTGAGCCTGTCGGTGACGGCAGGCCTAGAGGAATGATTGCCGAACCTCGCAAGAGGGGAACAGAACCCGGCTTATCGGCCGGCTTTCCATCAGATTCTTCCGTTTCAGCCGCGCGCGCTGGTCAGCCGGCGCATCGCCCGCTCCAGGCCGTCGAGGGTGAGCGGGAACATGCGCTCGTCGCCGATCTGGCGGCGGATCGCGGCAATCGACGGGGTGTATTGCCAGTATTCCTCGTTCACCGGGTTGAGCCAGGCGACGCGCGGCCAGGCGGCGACCAGGCGCTGCAGCCAGACGGCGCCGCTTTCCTCGTTCCAGTGTTCGACGCTGCCGCCCGGGTGGTCCACTTCGTAGGGGCTCATCGTCGCGTCGCCGACGAAGATCAAGGTGTAGTCACGGCCGTAGGTGTGGATCAGGTCGAGCGTGGACAGGCGTTCGTCGTGGCGGCGCCGGTTGTCGCGCCAGACGTGCTCGTAGACGCAGTTGTGGAAGTAGAAATGTTCGAGGTGCTTGAATTCGGCGCGGGCGGCCGAGAACAGTTCCTCGCAGACCTGGATGTGATCGTCCATCGAACCGCCGACGTCGAGGAAGAGCAGCACCTTGACCGCGTTGTGGCGTTCCGGCCGCAGGTGCAGGTCGAGCCAGCCGCCGTTGCGGGCGGTGCCGGCGATCGTGCCGTCGAGGTCGAGTTCGCTCGCCGCGCCCTGGCGGGCGAAGCGGCGCAGCCGGCGCAGGGCGACCTTGATGTTGCGCGTGCCGAGTTCGACCTGGTCGTCGAGGTTGCGGTAGGCGCGCTGTTCCCAGACCTTGATCGCCGTCCGGTTACCGGCCGAGTCGCCGCCGATGCGTACGCCGGCCGGGTTGTAGCCGCCGTGGCCGAAAGGCGATGTGCCGCCGGTGCCGATCCACTTGTTGCCGCCGGCGTGGCGTTCCTTCTGCTCGGCGAGGCGCTCGCGCAGGCGCTCGAAGATCTTCTCGTAGCTCAGTTGTTCGAGCTTTTTCCGTTCTTCTTCGGAAAGGTGGCGGCGTGCCGCCAGGCGTAGCCAGTCTTCGGGAATCTCGGCGTCCAGCCCGGGCAGTTGCTCGATGCCCTTGAAGTATTCGCCGAACGCACGGTCGAAGCGGTCGTAATGGCTCTCGTCCTTGACCAGCAGCGTGCGCGCGAGCAGGTAGAAGTCGTCGATGTCCGGCCCGACCAGGCGCGCCTGCAGCGCTTCGAGCAGGGCCAGCAGTTCCTGCGTCGACACCGGAATCTGCCGCGCCTTCAGGTGCAGGAAGAAGTCGACCAGCATCGCGGTTTCAGGGGGCCTTGCGCCGCGCCATGAAGGCGAGCCGCTCGAACAGGTGGATGTCCTGCTCGTTCTTCAGCAGCGCGCCGTGCAGCGGCGGGATCGCGTCCTTGGCGTCCTTGGCGCGCAGCGCTTCGGGCGGGATGTCCTCGGCCAGCAGCAGCTTGAGCCAGTCGATCAGTTCGCTGGTCGACGGCTTCTTCTTCAGGCCGGGCACCTCGCGCAGCTCGAAGAAGACTTCCAGCGCCTCGCGCAGCAGTTCCTGCTTGAGGGTCGGGAAATGCACGGCGACGATGCGCTGCATCGTTTCGCGGTCGGGGAACTTGATGTAGTGGAAGAAGCAGCGGCGCAGGAAGGCGTCGGGCAGTTCCTTCTCGTTGTTCGAGGTGATGACGATCAGCGGCCGGTGGCGGGCGCGGATCGTCTTCTGCAGCTCGTAGCAGTGGAACTCCATGCGATCCAACTCGCGCAGCAGGTCGTTGGGAAATTCGATGTCGGCCTTGTCGATTTCGTCGATCAGCACCACCGAAGGCGTCGCACATTCGAAGGCCTGCCACAGTACGCCGGGGACGATGTAGTGGGCGATGTCGGCGACGCGCGGGTCGCCCAGTTGCGAGTCGCGCAGGCGCGAGACGGCGTCGTATTCGTAAAGGCCCTGCTGCGCTTTGGTCGTCGACTTGATGTGCCACTGGAACAGCGGCAGGCCGAGCGCGCCGGCCACTTCCTCGGCGAGCAGGGTCTTGCCGGTGCCCGGCTCGCCCTTGATCAGCAGCGGCCGCTGCAGGGCGATGGCGGCATTGACGGCGAGGGTCAGGTCGCGCGGGGCGACATAGGTGTCGGTGCCTGAGAAGCGCATGGTCGGGGTCCGGCGGGTTGGGGTGGAAGGATTGTAAGGGCAAGCGGCTGGCCTACAATGCGCCATGTCCGAAATCAGCCCGCCCCGAATCTCCTGGTCCGATGCCGGCCGGCCGCGCAGCGCGCGCTGGCGTTCCGAAGCCGGCCTGCCGCCGCCGGCTGCGGTCGATGTGGTCGACGAGTCGCTGTCCGCCGATCTCGCCTGGTCCCGCCTGCTGGCCGGCGAAACCCTGCTCTGGCGCGGCGACTGGCCGAGCGCCCGGCGCCTGCTGCAGGCGCTGACGCAGCGCGCCGAGCGGCAATTCCGCTGCCAGCCGGCGGCGACGCCGTTGGAGACCTTCACCCGCCATCGTGCGACGCAGGGCCAGCGTGCCGCGCTGCTCGCCCGTCTGCTGGTGCCGCTCGGCCCCGATTACAAGCTCCCGCTGCGCCGCGCCCAGGACGTGCGCGATGCTTGCCGCGAAGCCTGGGGCAAGCCGGACGGCAGCAACAGCGTGGTGGCCCTGCGCGAGCTGCTGGCCGCGGTCAGTGCCCACGAATGGCGCAAGAAGGGCGTCCCGGTGGCCGCCGTCGGCGGCAGTATCCACCCGCATTACGGCGTCTTCTCGCCGGTGCGCGGCGAGTACGTCGACCTGGTCGCCCGCGCGCCATTGCCGGCGGGCTGCGCACTGGCCTTCGACATCGGCACCGGTTCCGGGGTGCTGGCGGCGGTGCTCGCCCGGCGCGGCTTGCAGGTCGTCGCCACCGACATGGCAGCGCGGGCGCTGGCCTGCGCTGCGGAAAACATCGAAAGACTCGGCTTGCGCGAACAGGTGCGCATCGTCGAGGCCGACCTCTTTCCCGAGGGGCGGGCGCCGCTCATCGTCTGCAATCCGCCCTGGCTGCCGGGACAGCCGACCTCGCCGGTCGAGTACGCGGTCTACGACCCGGAGTCGCGCATGCTGCGCGGCTTCCTCGCTGGACTGGCGGCACACCTGAGCCCGGGTGGGGAGGGCTGGCTGATCATGTCCGATCTGGCCGAACATCTGGGGCTGCGCGCGCCCGGCGAACTGGAAGGCTGGATCGCCGCCGCCGGCCTGCGCGTCGCCGCTCGCCTCGACACCCGGCCGCGGCACGGCAAGGCGCAGGATCGCGACGATCCGCTGCACGCGGCGCGCGCCGCCGAAGTGACCTCATTGTGGCGCCTGGTCGCCCAATGAAAAAAGACGGCCGGGCTGGCGCCGGGCCGTCTTTCGTTACTGCTGGCAGCGGGAATTAGATCTTGCCGACGAGGTCCAGGGACGGCTTCAGGGTTTCGGCGCCTTCCGTCCACTTGGCCGGGCAGACTTCGCCCGGGTGCGAGGCGACGTACTGGGCGGCCTTGACCTTGCGCAGCAGTTCGGAGGCGTCACGGCCGATCCCCAGGTCGTGGATTTCGGCGACCTTGATCTCGCCTTCCGGATTGACGACGAAGGTGCCGCGCAGCGCCAGACCTTCCGATTCGATCATGACGTCGAAGTTGCGGGTGACGGTGCCGGTCGGGTCGCCGAGCATGACGTACTTGATCTTCTTGATCGTGTCGGAAGCGTCGGCCCAGGCCTTGTGGGTGAAGTGGGTGTCGGTCGAGACGGAATAGACTTCGACGCCCAGCTTCTGGAATTCGGGGTACAGATCGGCCATGTCGCCGAGTTCGGTCGGGCAGACGAAGGTGAAGTCGGCCGGGTAGAAGAAGAAGATCGACCACTTGCCCTTCAGATCGGCATCGGACACGGTGATGAACTTGCCGTCCTGGTAGGCCTGGACGGTGAAGGGCTTGATCGTGGTATTGATGATGGACATGGGTTTCTCCTTGAGGTTGGTTATGACGACCGGGGTGATCTTAGAACCGGGGTGGTGATTGTTCCAATTGATTGCTTAAATATAGTACATAGTTGAGTGCTATGTCCTGTCGCCAAGCGGCGATGCGACATTTTCCGGGAAACGTATCCCGCATGCAAAAATCCCTCTCGAATGGCGCAGATTAAGGCCGGGCGGGCAACACGAAGTGAAAAAGGTGTGCTACTTTAAGTCCGCTGCCGTTCAGACGGCCGGTTTTCTTAACTTGATTGGGTAACTAGGAGGCACTTAGATGAATAAATCGGAGCTGGTCGAAGTTGCTGCACAAGAAGCTGGTATTACCAAGGCGGCCGCAGACAAGGCGTTGTCGGCCATCGTCGGCGCGGTTGTCCAGGCTGTTGCCAAGGGCGAGTCGGTAACGCTCGTCGGATTTGGTACGTTCAAGTCGGCGCCGCGCGCGGCCCGTACCGGCAAGAATCCGAAAACCGGTGCGACTCTGAAGATTCCGGCCACCGTCGTGCCGAAGTTCACTGCCGGTACGGCTTTCAAGGCGGCCGTTGCCCCGAAAAAAGGCGGCAAGAAAAAATAACCGAGCTCTCACCACATGCGGGGGCCGTCTTTGACGGACTCCGCTTTTTTACTTTGCAATGAACAATCCGAACAGCGATACCCAGATAGAAGAAACCGAGCCTGCCGTCGATGCCGAGCTTCCCGAGACCGTCGTCGAAGAGCAGCCGCCCGAGTTCCAGCCGCTTGACCTGAAGCGCCGCTTGCGCGAACTGTTGTCGGTTCCCGAGCGTGACCGCAGCGATGAACAGTGGGATGAAATCATCGAGCTGGAAATCCAGCTGGCGCCGGGCAACCGGATTTCCGGCAGCCCGGTACCAGGCGGTGGCGGTGGGCAGCCGCGTCATAACGCACCGCGCCAGAACAAGCCTGGCAATGCTGCAGCCCCGGCGGCGCAGAAGAAGCATCGGCCGCGTTCGAAGAACAATCGTCGGCCGCGCCAGGGAGGCAAGCCCGGCGGTGGCGAAGCGGTGTGATTCACACCCAGACTTTTTGTCCGGGCAGGCATGCAGCATTTTGATCTGATCATTGTCGGCGGCGGTCTGGCCGGCGCCAGTCTGGCGCTCGCCCTGCGCGACAGTGCGCTGCGCGTCGCCCTGGTCGAGGCGCAGCCGCCGCGTCGTCCAGATGGCTGGGATGCACGCATCTACGCGGTCAGTCCGGCCAACGTCGCCTTCCTCGATGCGATCGGCGCCTGGCGCCATCTCGATCGGCAGCGCATCGCGCCGATTGCGGCGATGAAGGTGTTTGGCGATGCCGGCGGGGCGCTTGAATTTTCCGCGTATGAGACGGGGGTTGCCGATCTCGGGTGCATTCTCGAATCGTCGCTGGTCGCTTGCGAGTTGTGGGAAGGCCTGAAGCGTCAGTCCAACCTGGCGCTATTCATCGGGCAGAAACCTGCGGCGCTGGAATTTCGCGATGAGGTCGCGGTGTTGCGACTGGCTGATGGCGAAACCCTGTCGGCGGCACTGCTGGTCGGCGCCGACGGGCGCGATTCCTGGGTTCGCGAAGCGGCCGGATTGCCGGCGCACAACCGGCACTACGGCGAGAAGGGCGTCGTTGCCAACTTCGCGACCGATCGGCCGCACCGCAACATCGCCTGGCAGTGGTTCGGCGATGACGGGGTGCTGGCTTACCTGCCCTTGCCCGGGCAGCGCATGTCGATCGTCTGGTCGGCGCCGGATGCGCTGGCCGACGAACTCTGCCAGCTGTCGCCCGAAGCGCTCTGCGAGCGCGTCGAGCTGGCCGGCCGCGGCGTTCTCGGCAAGCTTGATCTGCTGACCCCGGCGCAGGCTTTCCCGCTGCGCCTGATGCGGGTACCGGAAATAGTCGCCCGGCGCCTGGCGCTGGTTGGCGATGCCGGTCACGGCATCCATCCGCTGTCGGGGCACGGTATCAACCTGGGCTTCCAGGATGCGCAGGCGCTCGCCGATCGGTTGCTGGCCAGCAAGGCCTGGGAAGACATCGGTGATCTGCGCTTCCTGCAGGGCTATCAGCGGGCGCGGCGTGAGGAAATCACCTTGATGCAGACGACCACCGATGCGCTGCGTCGTCTTTTTGCCGCGCCATCGCCGCTGTTGCGGCCCTTGCGCAACCTGGGGCTGAACTTTACGAACCGTTTGCCGGTCGCAAAGAGTGTCCTCGTTCGTTACGCCCTTGGGGGCTTCTAGGAGAGTTTGATGTTGCTGAAGGCCTGGTCCACCGTATTGTTTTTGCTGATCTCGACGGCCTGTTCGGCGAATGAAGCCGAAATCCAGAAAGCCATCGAGTCCCGGCTCGGGGTCAAGGTCGAAAGCGTGACCAAGGCCGGTTATTTCGGGCTGTACGAAATTTACGCCGACGGCAATCTTTTCTACACCGACGAGAAAGTCACGGCGATCCTGATCGGCGGCGACCTGATCCGTTCCCAGCATGCGCTCAACCTGGTTGACCTGAAGACCAACCGCAACATTACCGAGGAGCGTCTGCGCAAGCTGACGGCGATCAAGTTCAGCGACCTGCCACTCGATCGCGCGATCAAGCAGGTGCGCGGCGACGGCAAGCGGGTGCTGGCGACCTTCGAAGATCCCAATTGCGGCTATTGCAAGCGTCTGGCCAAGGACATGCAGAAGCTGGAAAACGTCACCGTCTATACCTTCCTCTATCCCATCCTGTCCGAGGACTCGCTGAAGAAATCGCGTCAGATCTGGTGCTCGGCTGACCGCGCCAAGGTCTGGAACGACTGGATCATTGACGGCAAGACGCCGGGCGGTCGGGATAACTGCGATACCACGGCGATCAAGAGGAACCTGGAGTTCGGTCGCCGTCTAAATATCACCGGTACGCCGACCATCATCTTCGCCGACGGCGAAAGGGTGCCCGGCGCGGTGCCGCTCAACGTGCTCGAGCAGCGTTTGAGCCAGCAGAAGTAAAGGCATTTACGCGCCCTCGGCGACGGGCGCCACAGGCGGCACATGGTTCCCTGATGGGGAGCGATGTGCCGTTTTTTCATGCCGCTTTTGCCGCACAGGAAATGTCATCGTGATGGCTTGGGCTTGCCGGGCAAACTCCTAATGTTTAACTTTAACTAACGTTTTTCGTGCATTGATTTTTAAGTCTTTTTTGCCCAGCATTTTGTCTTCAAAAATCCCGGTAAGTCATTGTTGCGTAAGAAAAAATTCCCCGTTTTTCTATTGACGCCCATCAGTGCATGCTCTAAAGTGGGAAAACGTGTTGAAAAGTGGGTAAACGGGGATGTTCGAGGGGGCTACGGCGCTCAGTCTGGATGCGAAAGGGCGGCTTGCCATTCCGGCAAGGCATCGTGACGCCCTGCTCGCGGCCGGCGCCGGGTCGCTGGTCCTGACCGCGCACCCGCATCGTTGCCTGCTGCTTTATCCGGCACCGGCCTGGCAGCCGATCCGCGACCAGATCCTCAAGGCGTCCAGCCTTGATCCACGGGCGGCCGCAATCAAGCGGGTAATGGTCGGCAATGCGCGGACCGAGGAGCCCGACAGCGCCGGGCGCCTGCTGGTCGCACCCGAGTTGCGCACCTACGCGCAACTGGAAAAGACGGTGTACCTGGTTGGCATGGGCAGTCATTTCGAAATCTGGAGCGAAGCCGGCTGGCAGCAACAGAACGATCTGGCGGCCGAGGCGCTGACCGGCGATCTGCCGGCGGGACTGGGGGACCTTGTCCTGTGAGTTCCGGCGGCGCCCATGTCACGGTGCTGCTCGAAGAGGCGGTGAATTCCCTGGCAATCAAGAAAGACGGCGTGTACGTGGACGCGACCTTCGGTCGTGGTGGCCACAGTCGCCGCATTCTTGAAGCGCTGGGGGGGAACGGCCACCTGGTCGCGCTCGATCGTGACCCGCAGGCGATCCAGGCCGGCTCGGCGATTGCCGACCCGCGTTTCCGGCTGGTGCACCGCGCTTTCGGCGAACTGGCCGAAGCGGCTGCGGAGGCCGGCGTGGCGGCGGTGGATGGGGTGTTGTTTGATGTAGGGGTGTCGTCGCCGCAAATCGACGATGGGGAGCGCGGCTTCAGCTTCCGCCAGGATGCGCCGCTCGACATGCGGATGGATACGACGCGTGGCGAAACGGCGGCGGAGTGGCTGGCTAGGGCCGAATTGAAAGAAATAACGGAGGTTATCAGGGATTATGGCGAAGAACGGTTTGCTTTCCAGGTTGCAAAGAAGGTTGTGTCTGCTCGGGTCGAACAGCCCATTGTCACGACAGGCCAGTTCGCTGCCCTCGTACGCGAGGCCGTGCGCACCCGTGAGCCAGGGCAGGACCCGGCGACGCGCAGCTTTCAAGCTCTACGGATTCATATCAATCAAGAGCTCCGCCAGCTGGAGGTAGCCTTGCCGCAGGCCTTCGATCTGCTGAAACCGGGTGGTCGGCTGGTGGTCATCGCCTTCCATTCGCTGGAAGATCGTATCGTCAAGAACTTCATGCGCGCCCAATCGACTGCCGATGCCTTGCCCAAGGGCCTGCCGCTGCGCGCTGACCAGCTGCCGCCGCCGAAGATGCGTCTGATCGGCAAGGCGGTCAAACCCTCGGTTGCCGAAGTCGCGGCCAATCCGCGTGCGCGCAGCGCGGTGATGCGGGTGGCGGAGAAGCTGTGATGTTCCGCGTCAATCTCGTCCTGCTCTTCATCGTCGTCGTCTGTGCACTCGCCGTGGTCACCGCCCAGCACCGCGGACGCAAGCTGTTCCAGGCGCTGGAAGCGGAACAGGAAAAAGTGCGCCAACTCGACATCGAGTTCGGTCAGTTGCAGATCGAGATGTCCACCTGGGCGACCCATCCGCGCATCGAGAAGACGGCGCGTGAGCGTCTGCACATGGTATTGCCGCCGGTGGCGGCGGCACCGGCGGGGGGGCGCTGATGGTCGTCCGTCGTCGGCCGCAACGCGGTCACCGCTATACCGAGAGTCCGCTGCTGCAACTGGCGCTGCAGGGCTGGCGTTCGCGCATGGTCGGCCTGCTCCTGATGGTGGCTTTCCTGCTGCTGCTGCTGCGCGCCTTTTACCTGCAGGTGATCAACAACGACTTTCTCCAGGAAAAAGGCGATTCGCGCTATTTGCGCGATATCGAGATTTCCGCCTCGCGCGGCAAGGTGACCGACCGCCACGGCGACATGCTCGCGGTATCCACGCCGATGCGCTCGATCTGGGCGATCCCGGCCGACGCCCGGAGCATGAACGCGGAACAGAAGCGCCAACTGGCCGCGTTGGTCGAACTCAAACCGCGCGAACTCGACGCCCGCCTGGCCTCGGAAAAAACCTTCGTCTTCCTGCAGCGCCAGGTGCCGCCGCAGGTGGCGGAGCAGGTGCGGGCGCTCAAGCTGCCGGGCGTGCACCAGGAAAAGGAATACCGCCGCTACTATCCGTCGGGCGAGATGACCGCGCATCTGGTCGGTTTCACCGGCGTCGACGACAAGGGCCTGGAAGGCGTCGAGCTGGCCTTCCAGCAGTCGCTGCGCGGTCATCCCGGGGCGCGTACGGTGATCCGCGACCGCCGCGGCAACATCATCGAGGATGTCGGCGCCACCCGGCCGCCGCGCGATGGCAGCGACATCGCGCTGGCCATTGATGCCAAGATCCAGTACCTCGCCTACAGCCACCTCAAGGCGACGGTGGCCGAGCATGAAGCCAAGGGCGGCGGCATCATCGTTCTCGATACGCGTACCGGCGAAGTGCTGGCGCTCGCCAACTGGCCGACCTACAACCCGAACAATCGCGCCAAGCTGTCCGGCGAGCAGTTGCGCAACCGCGCGGTCACCGACACCTTCGAGCCCGGCTCGACGCTGAAGCCATTCACCGTCGCGCTTGGTCTGGAACAGGGCAAGTACCGCTACGATTCGCTGATCGACTGCGGGTCGGGACGGATCACCGTCGGCCGCTCGGTGATCAGCGATACCCACGCCAACGGCGAACTGACCGTCGCCCAGGTGATCCAGAAGTCGTCGAACGTCGGCACCACCAAGATCGCCCTCAGCCTGCCGCGTGAGTCGATGTGGGAAATGTTCGACAGCCTCGGCCTCGGCCGCCAGCCGGCGCTCGGTTTCCCGGGTGAAGCCGCCGGTCGGGTGCGGCCGTGGAAGAACTGGCGGCCGATCGAGCAGGCGACGATGTCCTACGGGCACGGCATTTCGCTCAGCCTGATCCAGCTCGCACGAGCCTACTCGGTATTCGCCCGCGACGGCGATCTGGTGCCGGTGTCGCTGCTGCGCGTCGATGCGCCGGTGGTGCGCGGTACGCCGGTGTTCTCGGCGCAGACGGCGCGCGAAATGCGGGCCATGCTCGAACTGGTCGTGCAGCCCGGCGGCACCGCGCCGAAGGCGGCGGTGCCGGGTTACCGGGTCGGCGGCAAGACCGGCACCGCGCACAAACTGGAAGGTGGCGTGTACGCCAACAAGTACATCGCCTCCTTCGTCGGCATCGGGCCGATCTCTGATCCCCGGCTGATCGTCGCCGTGATGATCGACGAGCCGAGCGGCAAACAGTATTACGGCGGCCAGATTGCCGGCCCGGCGTTTGCGCAGGTAATGGCCGGTGCCCTGCGCACGCTCGGCGTGCCGCCGGATGCGCCATTGCAGGTGGCTACCACGAATGACGGAAAGGGACGCCTGTGATGAGCCCGCGCGCCCTGCTCGATCAACTGGAAAGCCTCGGCGTGACGCCGAGCGGCGTTGCCGACGACAGCCGCCAGGTGCGCCCGGGCGATCTTTTCCTGGCCTATCCTGGCGATCTCGCCGACGGTCGGCGTTTCATCCCGGATGCCCTGGCGCGCGGCGCCGTCGCCGTCCTCTGGCAGGCTGGCGGCGACTTCGCGTGGAACGCAGCGTGGTCGGTGCCGCAACTGGAAGTCGGCGCGCTGCGCGAGCTGGCTGGTCCGCTGGCGCATGCCGTGTACGGTCATCCGAGCGAGGGGCTGTCGCTGATCGCCATCACCGGCACCAACGGCAAGACGACGATCAGCCAGTGCATCGCCCACGCCTACCCCCGCCTCTGCGCCATCATCGGCACGCTCGGTGCCGGCTTTCCCGAGCAACTGGAGGAAACCGGCTTCACGACGCCCGAGGCGACGACGCTGATGCGTTACCTGGCCGACTTCCGTGCCCGCAAGGCGGCCGCCTGTGCCCTCGAAGCCAGCTCGATCGGCATCGAGGAAGGGCGGATGAATGGCGCCCGCGTCGATGTCGCGGTGTTCACCAACCTGACCCGCGATCACCTCGACTACCACGGCGACATGGCCGCCTACGCCGCCGCCAAGGAAAAGCTCTTCCTCTGGCCGCGCCTGCGTACCGCGGTGATCAACCTCGACGACGAATTCGGCATCCACCTGATGCGCGAGACGACGGCGATGCGCGTCATCGGCTATTCAGCGCAGCCGCCGCGGCGTGATTTCCCGGCGCTGGTGCGCGCCGAGAACCGCGTCGACACGCCTTGCGGTCAGCGCTTCGACCTCGTCCTGCCGAATGGGCGGACCCAGGTCGACACGGCGCTGGTCGGCGCCTACAACGTCTCCAACCTGCTGGCCGTCGCCGCCGTGTTGCACGACGCTGGCGTGATGCCGGCCGAGGTCGGCCGCCGTCTCTCCGAGTTGCAGCCGCCACCGGGGCGGATGGAGCGTCTGGGTGGCAGCGGCGAGCCGCTGGTCGTTGTCGATTACGCCCACACCCCGGATGCCCTGCACAACGCCCTGGCCGCGTTGCGCCCGGTGGCCGATGCGCGCGGTGGCCGCCTGGTCGTCGTCTTCGGTTGCGGCGGCGACCGCGATCCGGGCAAGCGTCCGCAGATGGGCGCGGTGGCCGAAGCCGGTGCCGATCGCGTCATCGTCACCAGCGACAACCCGCGCCGCGAGGCGCCGGCGGCGATCATCGCCGACATCGTCGGCGGCATGGAAAGACCGGAAATCGAAGCCGACCGGGCGACGGCGATCCGTCGCGCCGTGAGCGTCGCCGATGTCGCCGACGTCGTGCTGCTGGCCGGCAAGGGACACGAAAACTATCAGGAAATCGCCGGCCAACGCCTGCCGTTTTCCGATCTGGCCCAGGCCCGTGCGGCGCTGGCCGGACGCTCTGCCCCGCAGGAGGAAGCATGCTGAACTGGTCCTTGTCCCGTGTCGCCGCAGCCGTCGACGGTCGCCTGTGCGGCGCCGACGTCGCTGTGCGCGGTGTGTCCACCGATACCCGGGCGGTTGCCGCCGGCCAGCTTTTCGTTGCCTTGCGCGGCGAGCGCTTCGATGCCCACGATTTCCTCGACGCCGCCGTTGCCGCCGGCGCCGCAGCGCTGCTGGTGGCTGACGAGAGCCGCCTGCCGGCCGGGATGCCGGCCATCGTCGTCGCCGACACGCGGCTCGCGCTGGGTCGTCTGGCGCAGGCCTGGCGGGCCGAATTCACGCTGCCGGTGATCGCCGTCACCGGTTCCAACGGCAAGACGACGACCAAGGAAATGATCGCCGCCATCCTCGCCGCCGCCTTCGGCGACGCGGTGCTGGCGACGCGCGGCAACTTCAACAACGACATCGGCCTGCCGCTGACCTTGCTCGGCCTCAATGCCGGGCACCGCGCGGCGGTGATCGAGATGGGCATGAACCGGCCCGGCGAAATCGGCTACCTGGTCGGCATCGGCGCGCCCAGCGTGGCGCTGGTCACCAACGCCCAGCGCGCCCATCTCGAGGGCATGGGCGACCTCGACGAAGTGGCGCGTGAGAAAGGCAGCATCTTCGCCGGTCTGCCCGCCGACGGCATCGCCGTGATCAACGCCGACGACGGCTACGCCGCGCTGTGGCGTGAGATGGCCGGCGGCCGCCGCGTGCGCAGTTTCGCCATCGACCATCCGGCCGACGTGCACGGTAACGTGTACCAGCACGGCCTGGAAATTTCCCTCGCCCTGACCGCGGCCGAAGGCGCGATCCAGTTCACGCTGGCGATTCCCGGTCGTCACAACGCGCGCAATGCGGTGGCCGCGGCTGCCGCCTGCCTGGCTGCCGGCGTGCCGCTGGCCGCGGTGGCCGAGGGCCTGTCCAGCTTTGCCGGCGTCAAGGGGCGGCTGCAACGGCGCGCTGGCCGCAAGGGCGCGGAAATCCTCGACGACACCTACAACGCCAATCCGGATTCGGTGCGCGCCGGCATCGATGTGCTCGCTGCCACCATCGGCCGCAAGTTGCTGGTGCTTGGCGACATGGGCGAAATCGGCGAGGCCAGCGGCCAATACCACGACGAGATCGGCGGCTACGCCAAGAGCCAGGGCATCGATCGCCTGTACGCGCTGGGCGAGGCCAGCCAGCAGGCGGTGCGCAACTTCGGCGAAGGTGCCCGTCACTTCTGCCATATCGACAAGCTGCTGGCGGCCGTCGACAAGGAACTGGGTCCGGACACCACGGTGCTGATCAAGGGCTCGCGCTTCATGAAAATGGAAAGGGTGGCCGATGCACTGGCCGCCACCGCCGCTACCGGGGGGAACCACTGATGCTTCTGGAACTTGCCCAATGGCTGGCGCAGGACATTCGCTTTTTCAATGTCTTCAACTACATCACGCTGCGTACCGTGCTGGCGATGATGACCGCGCTGGTCATTTCCTTCATCGCCGGCCCCGGCGTCATCCGCTGGCTGGCGGCCAAGAAGATCGGCCAGGCGGTGCGCACCGACGGTCCGCAGACGCACCTGGTCAAGTCGGGAACGCCGACCATGGGCGGCGTGCTGATCCTGATCGCGATCGGCGTCACGACGCTGCTCTGGGGCGATCTGTCCAACAAGTACGTGTGGACGGTGCTCGTCGTCACCCTCGGCTTCGGCATCATCGGCTGGTACGACGACTGGAAAAAAGTCGTCTATCGTGACCCGAACGGGCTGGCCAGCCGCTGGAAGTTCTTCTGGCAGTCGGTGCTCGGCGCCGGTGCGGCGCTCTTCCTCGCCTTCTCGGCGACGTCGACGGCGCAGACCGAACTGATCGTTCCGTTCTTCAAGAGCGTCGCCTATCCGCTGGGCATCGTCGGTTTCATCGTCCTCACTTATTTCGTCATCGTCGGCACCAGCAACGCGGTCAACCTGACCGACGGCCTCGACGGTCTGGCGATCATGCCGACGGTGATGGTCGCCTCGGCCTTCGCCATCTTCGCCTACGTCACCGGTAACGCGGTATACGCCAAGTACCTGCTGATTCCCTATGTGCCGGGGGCCGGCGAATTGTGCATCCTGCTCGGCGCGATTGCCGGCGCCGGGCTCGGCTTCCTGTGGTTCAACGCCTATCCGGCCGAAGTCTTCATGGGCGACGTCGGCGCGCTGGCGCTCGGTGCCGCGCTGGGCACGGTCGCCGTCATCGTCCGTCAGGAAATCGTCCTCTTCATCATGGGCGGCGTTTTCGTCGTCGAGACGCTGTCGGTGATGCTGCAGGTGTCGTGGTTCAAGTACACCAAGAAGAAATACGGCGAGGGTCGGCGCATCCTGCGCATGGCGCCGCTGCACCACCATTTCGAACAAACGGGCTGGAAGGAGACGCAGGTTGTCGTCCGCTTCTGGATCATCACCATCATGCTGGTCCTGATCGGGCTGGCAACCTTGAAGCTGCGCTGATGGAACTCAAGGGCAAACGCGTTCTGGTGATCGGACTCGGCGAGTCCGGACTGGCGATGGCCAAGTGGCTGCATCGCCAGGGCGCGTTTGTGCGCGTCGCCGACTCGCGCGACAATCCGCCCAACGTAGACGCACTGCAAACCGTCGCGCCGGGTGCTGAACTGCTCGCCGGGGCCTTTTCCGCCACCACCTTCGCCGGCTGCGAAGTGGTCGCCCTGTCGCCGGGCGTCGCCAAGGCGACGCCGGCCATCGCTGCTTGCGGCCTGCCGCTGATTTCGGAGATCGAACTGTTCGCCGCTGGCGTGCGCGAACAGGTGCCCGACTCGCGGATTGTCGCCATCACCGGCAGCAACGGCAAGACCACGACCACCGCGCTGACCGCCCACCTGCTCAACGGCGCCGGTGTGCCGGCGATTGCCTGCGGCAACATCTCGCCGTCGGCACTCGACGCGCTGATGGATGCGCAGGACGCCGGGACGCTGCCGGCGGTCTGGGTCGTCGAGCTGTCGAGCTTCCAGCTCGAAACGACGCATCACCTGAACGCCGCGGCGGCGACCGTGCTCAATATCTCCGAGGATCACCTCGACCGCTACGACGGTAGTCTGGCCAATTACGCCGCCGCCAAGTCGCGCGTTTTCCAGGGCAAGGGAACGATGATCCTCAACCGCGACGACGATTGGTCGATGGCCAACGGCCGCTGCGGGCGCAAGATGGTCACTTTCGGCCTGTCGCCGGCACCGCGCGCGGTCGATTACGGCTATGTCGACGGCGCCATCGTGCGCGGCAAGGAAGCACTGGTCGCCGCTGCCGACCTGCAGCTTTCCGGCCTGCACAACGTCGCCAACGCAATGGCGGCGCTGGCGCTGGGCGAGGCGGTCGGTGTCGCGCCGCAACGCCTGCTCGAACCCTTGATGGCATTCCGCGGCTTGCCGCACCGCGTCGAGACGGTAGCCGAGATCGGCGGCGTGCTCTATGTCGACGATTCCAAGGGCACCAACGTCGGCGCCACGCTGGCAGCGATCGAGGGCATGGGGCGCAAGGTCGCCATCGTCCTCGGCGGCGACGGCAAGGGCCAGGACTTTTCGCCGCTGAAGGCGGCGCTTGCCGCGCATGGCCGCGCGGTGGCGCTGATCGGCCGCGACGCAGCGGCGATCGGCATGGCGATCGAAGGCTGCGGCGTGCCGACTGTCATCGTCGGCGACATGGACGCCGCCGTGCGCTGGCTGGCCGCCCGCGCCGAGCCGGGCGACTGCGTGCTGCTGTCGCCGGCCTGCGCCAGCCTCGACATGTACCGCAACTACGCGCACCGGGCGCAGGCCTTCATCGACGCCGTCGGAGGCTTGCAGCCGTGATGCTCTCCGCGCTCAACTCGCCGCGCCAGCAAATGGCGGAGATTGACCACGCCCTGCTCTGGTCGGCGCTGCTGCTCCTGCTCGGCGGCCTGGTGATGGTCTATTCGGCATCGATCGCCACCGCCGAGGCCGGCCGTTTCACCAACCACCAGCCGGCCTACTACCTGATCCGCCATGCGATCTTCCTGTGCATCGGCCTGGTTGCCGCCGCGGTCGCTTTCCAGTTGCCGTTGACCGCCTGGCAGAAGTATGCGCCCGTCCTTTTCCTGGTCGGCGTCGTCCTGCTGGCGATCGTCCTCATTCCCGGCATCGGCCGCGACGTCAATGGCGCCCGCCGCTGGCTGCCGCTCGGCTTCGCCAACCTGCAGCCGTCGGAGCTGATGAAGCTGTTCGCCGTCCTCTACGCCGCCGACTACACGATGCGCAAGATCAACGTCATGCACGACCTGAAGCAGGCCTTCCTGCCGATGTTCGGGGCGATGGCGCTGGTCGGCATCCTGCTGCTCAAGGAGCCGGATTTCGGCGCCTTCGTCGTCATCATCTCGATCGCCATGGGCATCCTCTTCCTCGGCGGTTTGAAGGCGCGCATGTTCGTGCTGCTGATCGTCGGCCTGCTGATCGCCTTCGCGATCATGATCATCGTCTCGCCCTACCGGCGCGACCGCATCTTCGGCTTCATGGACCCGTGGTCCGATGCCTTCGGCCGCGGCTATCAGCTGTCGCACTCGCTGATCGCCTTCGGCCGTGGCGAACTGTTCGGCGTCGGTCTCGGCGCCAGTGTCGAGAAGCTGTTCTACCTGCCGGAAGCGCACACGGATTTCCTGCTCGCGGTGATTGCCGAAGAACTTGGCTTCGTCGGCGTCCTGACCGTGATTGCCCTGTTCGCCGTGCTGGTCCAGCGCGCTTTCGCCATCGGCCGCCAGTGTGTGCAGCTCGACCGTCTCTACCCGGCGCTGGTGGCGATGGGCATCGGCATCTGGCTGGGCGTCCAGTCCTTCATCAACATGGGCGTCAACGTCGGCCTCTTGCCGACCAAGGGCCTGACCCTGCCGCTGATGAGCTTCGGCGGTTCGGGCATCCTCGCCAACTGCGTGGCATTGGCGATCCTGCTTCGGGTTGACTGGGAAAACAGGCAACTCATGAGAGGTGGAAAACTATGACCACGTTCGCGTTGCCTGTTTCGGCGAAGGCTAACGTGCGCAGCACGTTAAGGGCGCAGCCCGGCCGTAGCCAAAATCCGTGCTTGGCGATTTCGTCGCAGGCTAACTTGCGCAGCAAGTTAAGCGCGCAGCGCGGCCGGAGACAAAACAGGCTGTGGCAAACCGCAGGCGCCAAATGCGAAGGGGGGTGCCATGTCTAAAACCATCCTCATCATGGCCGGCGGTACCGGCGGCCATATTTTTCCCGCCCTGGCTGTCGCCCACAAGATGCGTGACGCCGGCTGGCGCGTGGTCTGGCTGGGCAACCCGCAGGGCATGGAAGCACGACTGGTGCCGCAGCACGGCTTCGAGATGGTGTGGCTCGATTTTTCCGCGCTGCGCGGCAAGGGGCTGGCGCGCAAGCTGTTGCTGCCGGTGAATCTCCTGCGCGGTTTCTGGCAGGGCCTCAAGGCGATCCGCCAGGTCAAGCCGAACGTGGTGCTCGGCATGGGCGGTTACATCACTTTCCCGGCCGGCATGATGGCGGCGCTGAGCGGCGTGCCGCTGGTACTGCACGAACAGAATTCGGTCGCCGGACTGGCCAACCGGGTGCTGGCCGGCGTTGCCGATCGCATCGCCAGCGGCTTCCCGGAGGTGCTGAAGAAAGGCGTCTGGCTGGGCAATCCGGTGCGTCCGGAAATCGCCGCCGTGGCGCCGCCGGCCGAGCGCTTCGCCGGTCGCGACGGGGCCTTGCGCCTCCTGGTGATCGGCGGCAGCCTGGGCGCCCAGGCGCTCAACGAGACAGTGCCGCAAGGCCTGTCGCGGCTTACCGCCGAACAGCAGCCGCAGATCGTCCATCAGGCCGGCGAGAAGCACATCGATGCCCTGAAGGCGGCCTACGCGGCGGTCGGCGTGCAGGCGCACTGCGTACCTTTCATCGAGGACATGGCAGGTGCCTACGAGTGGGCCGATCTGGTGATCTGCCGCGCCGGCGCGCTGACCATCGCTGAACTGGCGGCGGTCGGCGTGGCCAGCATCCTGGTGCCCTTCCCGCATGCGGTGGACGATCATCAGACCGCCAATGCCCGTTTCCTGGTCAATGTCGGCGGCGCCTTCCTGTTGCCGCAGCGCGATCTGACGCCGGACGCGGTGGCGTTGATCCGCAATTATTCGCGCAGTCAGTTGCTGGAAATGGCCGAGAAGGCCCGCAGCCTGGCCAAGCCGGACGCCACGCTGGACGTGGTCAATCTTTGTATCGAAGCAGCCAAATGAGACACAAGGTCAAACACATCCACTTCGTCGGCGTCGGCGGCTCGGGCATGAGCGGCATCGCCGAAGTGCTCGCCCACCTCGACTATACGGTCAGCGGTTCCGACATTGCCGCCAGCGCGACGACGCGCCGTCTGGAAGGTGAGGGCGTGCGGGTGACTATCGGCCATGCCGCGGACAACATCGCCGGGGCCGACGCGGTAGTCGTGTCGACGGCAGTCAAGGAAGACAACCCGGAAGTCGTCGCCGCCCGCGACAAGCGCATCCCGGTGGTGCCGCGGGCGCAGATGCTGGCCGAGCTGATGCGCCTGAAGCGTGGCATCGCCATCGCCGGCACGCACGGCAAGACGACGACGACCAGCCTGGTGACCAGCATCCTGGCCGAAGGCGGCATCGACCCGACCTTCGTCATCGGTGGTCGCCTGAATGCCGCCGGCGCCAACGCGCGGCTGGGCAGCGGTGATTTCCTGGTGGCCGAGGCCGATGAATCCGACGCTTCCTTCCTCTTCCTGTCGCCGGTGATTTCGGTGGTCACAAACATCGACGCCGACCACATGGAAACCTACGGCCACGACTTCGAGCGGCTCAAGGGCGCCTTTGTCGATTTCCTCAACCGCCTGCCGTTCTACGGCGTCGCCGTGCTTTGCGCGGACGACGCCAATGTGCGGGCGATCATGTCGCAGGTGAGCAAGCAGATCGTCAGCTACGGCCTGTCGCCGGATGCCAACATCCGCGCCGAGAATGTCGTTGCCGACGGGGCGCAGATGCGGTTTACCTGTGTCCGCGTGAACGGTTCGGAGTCGCGTCTGGAGATCACGCTCAACACGCCGGGCATGCACAACGTGCTCAATGCGCTGGCGGCGATCGCCGTCGCCACCGAAGTCGGCGTCAGCGACGCGGCGATCGTCAAGGCGCTCGCCGAATTCAAGGGCGTCGGCCGGCGCTTTCAGCGCTACGGCGAAGTCGCCCTGCCGGCCGGCGGCAGCTTCACGCTGGTCGACGACTACGGGCATCACCCGGTCGAGATGGCGGCGACGCTTGCCGCCGCCCGCGGTGCTTTCCCCGGTCGTCGCCTGCTGCTGGCCTTCCAGCCGCACCGCTACACGCGCACCCGCGACTGCTTCGAGGACTTCGTCAAGGTCCTGTCGACGGTCGACGCGCTGTGTCTGGCCGAAATCTACGCCGCTGGCGAGGCGCCCATCGTCGCCGCCGACGGCCGTACCCTGGCGCGCGCCCTGCGCGTTGCCGGCAAGGTCGAGCCGGTGTTCGTCGAAGAGATCGCGGCGATGCCGCAAACGATCATGGATGTCGCCCGAGATGGCGACGTGGTTCTGACCATGGGTGCCGGTTCGATCGGCGCGGTACCCGGCAAACTGGTGGAAGGCAAATGAGCGACTTCGGCAAGGTTGCAGTCCTCTTCGGCGGAACCTCCGCTGAGCGTGAGGTTTCCCTGAACAGCGGTTCGCGCGTGCTGGCCGCGCTGCAGGGTCAGGGCATCGACGCCTACGCCTTCGATCCCGCCGAGCAGCCGCTCGACGCCCTGAAAGGCTACGACCGCGCCTTCATCGCGCTGCACGGCCGGCACGGCGAGGACGGGACGATCCAGGGCGCGCTCGAAGTGATGCACATTCCCTACACCGGTTCCGGCGTCCTCGCTTCGGCGCTGGCCATGGACAAGTTCCGCACCAAGCTGATGTGGCAGGCGGCCGGTCTGCCGATCCCGGAATACGCGCTGCTCAACGCGGCGTCCGATTTCGCCGAAATCGAGGAAGAACTGGGTCTGCCGTTGTTCGTCAAACCGGCGCGCGAGGGTTCGTCGATCGGCGTGACCAAGGTCAAGGCGCCGGGCGAGTTGAAGGCCGCCTATGCCGAGGCGGCCCGCCACGACCCGCTGGTGATTGCCGAGAAGGGCGTCATGGGCGGCGAATACACGGTCGGCATCGTCGGCGACCAGGTGCTGCCGATCATCAAGATCGAGCCAGCGACTGACTGGTACGACTACGAAGCCAAGTACAAGCGTGACGACACCCGCTACCTGTGTCCTTGCGGCCTGCCGCAAGCGCAGGAAATGCAGATACGCGCCGAGGCACTGGAAGCTTTCCGCATGCTCGACGGGCGCGGCTGGGGGCGGGTCGATTTCCTGATGGACGAAGACGGCAAGCACTATTTCCTGGAAGTGAATACCGCGCCGGGCATGACCGACCACTCGCTGGTGCCGATGGGCGCCCGGGCGGCGGGCATGGACTACGCCGCGCTGGTGCGCCGCGTCCTCGAACTGGCGGCCAACGACTGAGACAATGAATGTGGCACAAACCGCAACTCCTCAACGCGATCGCCGACCTGCTGCTGCTGGTCGGCGCCGCCGCCTTGCTGGCGGCCGGCGCGGTCTGGGTGGTGCGGGTGCCGTCCTTGCCGGTCAAGCAGGTCGTTTTCGTCGAGCCGCTGGCGCATGTGCGCCGCGGCGAGATCGAGCAGGTGCTGCCGTCGGCGCTGCGCGGCAACTTCTTCAGCCTCGATCTGGAAGCCGTGCGCGTCGCGCTCGAGCAACTGCCCTGGGTGCGCAAGGCGTACGTAAGGCGCATCTGGCCGGCCGGACTGGAAGTGCGGGTCGAGGAGCATCAACCGGTGGCGCGCTGGGGCGAGGGCTACGCGGAAATGGTCAACAGCCACGGCGAGGTCTTCGCCGCCCTGCTGCCGGAAAGCGAGATGGCGCGCTTGCCCTTGCTGGTCGGCCCGCCGGGAACTGCCCAGGAAGTCCTGCAGCGATTCGTGAGCTTCGGCAAGAGTTTTTCGGCGATCGGCGAGACGCCGGTGCAGGTCAGTCTGTCGCCGCGCCTGGCCTGGCAGGTCTGCCTGGGCAACGGGATGCGCATCGAAGTCGGGCGCGAGCATCCGAAATTCACGGTGGGCTCGCGCCTGCAGCGGTTTGTCGAGGTTTATCCGACGATGGTCGGGAATTTGCCGGTGCTGCCGGCGGTCGTGGATTTGCGGTATCCGAATGGTTTCGCGATGAAGGTCGCGGGCGATGGGAAGGGAAAGTAAGACTATGAGCAGGGACAACAAGGATCTGGTGGTTGGCCTGGATATCGGAACGTCGAAGATCGTCGCGCTGGTCGCCGATATCGACAACGAGGGACGGCTGAGCGTGATCGGCATGGGCTCGCAGGATTCGCGCGGGCTGAAGAAGGGGGTCGTGGTCAATATCGAGGAGACGGTGCACACGATCAGCCGCGTCATCCAGGAAGTCGAACTGATGGCCGACTGCAAGGTCAGCCACGTATACACCGGGATCGCCGGCAGCCACATCAAGAGCTTCAACTCGAACGGCATGGTGGCGATCAAGGACAAGGAAGTGACGCAGGCCGACGTCGAACGCGTGATCGAGACGGCGCGGGCGATGCCGATCCCGGCCGAGCAGGAAATCCTGCACATCCTCACCCAGGAATTCGTCATCGACGGCCAGGACGGCATCCGCGAGCCGATCGGCATGAGCGGCATGCGCCTGGAGGTGAAGACGCACATCGTCACCGGTGCCGTGTCGGCGGCGCAGAACATCGTCAAGTGCGTGCGCCGTTGCGGCCTGGAGGTCAATGACCTGGTGCTGCAGCCGCTCGCCTCCAGCTACGCGGTCCTTTCCGAGGACGAGAAGGATCTCGGTGTCTGCCTGATCGACATCGGCGGCGGTACCACCGACATCGCCGTGTGGACGCAGGGCGCGATCCGTCACACCTCGGTGATCCCGATCGCCGGCGACCAGATCACCAACGACATCGCCATGGCGCTGCGCACGCCGACCCGCGAAGCCGAGGACATCAAGTGCAAGTACGGCTGCGCCCTGGCGCAACTCGCCGACATTTCGGAGAACCTCGACGTCGCCGGGGTGGACGACCGGCCGAGCCGCAAGCTGAGCCGCCGCGCGCTGGCCGACGTGATCCAGCCGCGGGTCGAAGAGTTGTTCGAGCTGATTCAGCACGAACTGCGTCGTGCCGGTTTCGAGGACGTGCTGTCGTCGGGCATCGTCCTCACCGGCGGCGCCAGCGTGATGCCGGGGATGGTCGACCTCGGCGAGGAAATCTTCCACATGCCGGTCCGCCTGGGCAATCCCAAGTACGAGGCGAGTCTGTCGGACGTCGTCCAGAACCCGCGTTTCTCGACGGCTTTCGGCCTGCTGCTGGAAGCGCAGGCGCAGCGCAAGCGCGGTTTGAAGATTCAGGAGAAGCAGGGCATCAAGGATGTCTTCTCCAGCATGAAGCAGTGGTTTTCCAAGAATTTCTGATTGTTTGTTGAAAAGTCTTTTCAGAGGAGGTCGTCATGTTTGAAATCATCGAGAAGGAAGAGGAACTCGGCACCGTGATCAAGGTGTTCGGGGTGGGCGGTGCCGGCGGCAATGCCATCGAGCACATGATCCGCGAAGGAGTGAACGGCGTTGAATTCATCGCCGCCAATACCGACGCCCAGGCGCTGGCACGCAATGCCGCGTCGAGCAAGCTGTCGCTCGGTAAGACCGGGCTGGGCGCCGGCGCCAAGCCGGAAGCCGGCAAGGCGGCGGCGGACGCGCACCGCGACGAGATTCGCGAAGCGCTGACCGGCGCCCACATGGCCTTCATCACCGCCGGCATGGGCGGTGGCACGGGTACCGGCGCTGCTCCGGTGGTCGCCGAGATCGCCCGTGAAATGGGCATCCTGACCGTCGGCGTGGTGACCAAGCCGTTCAGCTTCGAAGGCGGCAAGCGGATGAAGTCGGCCGAAGCCGGCATTTCCGAGTTCTCCAAGCACGTCGATTCGCTGATCGTCATCCTCAACGACAAGCTGATGGAAGTCATGGGTGACGACGCCGACGTCGACGACTGCTTCAAGGCGGCCGATGACGTGCTGAAGAACGCGGTCGGTGGCATCGCTGAAATCATTACCTACCCGGGCCTGGTCAACGTCGACTTCGAAGACGTGCGCACGGTGATGGGCGAAATGGGCCGCGCCATGATGGGCTCGGCCGCTGCGGCCGGTGTCGACCGGGCGCGCATCGCTGCCGAGCAGGCCGTTGCCTCGCCGCTCCTCGAAGGCGTGAACCTGTCCGGCGCGCGCGGCGTGCTGGTCAACATCACCGCCGCCAAGGGCAACCTGAAGATGAAGGAAGTCAACGAGGTGATGAATACCGTCAAGGCCTTCGCCGCCGACGACGCGCACATCATCTTCGGCGCCGTCTACGATGAACTGATGGGCGATGCGCTGCGCGTCACCGTCGTCGCCACCGGCCTCGGCCAGGCAGCGGCCAAGCGCCAGAGCTTCGAAGTGATCAACACGCCGATGGTCGAGGCGGTTGCCACCGGCACGCACGATGCCGTTTCCTTCACCAGCGGCGCGGCGATCGACTACAACCAGATTGCCGATGTGCCGGCCGTGGTCAGGAAGCGCAACGTCACCGTCGAGGCGCTGGCCAACAGCGGGGTCGATCGTTACGACATTCCGGCTTTCCTGCGCAAGCAGGCGGATTGACCTGTAACAAAAGCTCTCTCTGAAAAGGGCGGCGGCGCATTGTGTTAGAATGCGCCGCCTTCCCCAGTAATTTCAATCACTTGCCAACATGCTAAAGCAACGCACGCTGAAGACGGTCATTCATGCCTCGGGCGTCGGTCTGCACGGCGGTGTCAAGGTCAATCTGACCCTGCGCCCGGCCGCACCGGACACCGGCATCGTCTTTCGTCGCGTTGATCTGCCGCAACCAGTCGATATTCCCGCGCAGGCGGTCTTGATCGGCGACACCCGCATGTGTTCCTGCCTGGAGCGCGACGGGGTCAAGGTCGGCACCATCGAACACCTGATGTCGGCGCTCTGCGGCCTCGGCATCGACAATGCCTGGATCGACCTCGATGCGCCGGAAGTGCCCATCCTCGATGGCTCTGCCGCGCCCTTCGTGTTCCTGATCCAGTCGGCGGGCATCGAGGAACAGAATGCCGCCAAGAAATTCATCCGCGTCACCCGGCCGATCGAAGTCCGCGACGGCGACAAGTGGGCGCGCTTCGAGCCCTACGACGGCTATCGCCTGAGCTTTTCCATCGTCTTTCACCATCCGGCGATCGATCGTTCGGCGCAGCAGGCGGAAATCGATTTCGCCGAACACTCCTATGTCCGCGAAGTGTCGCGGGCGCGCACCTTCGGTTTCATGCAGGAAGTCGAATACCTGCGCGAGAACGGTCTGGCGCTGGGCGGCGGACTGGAGAACGCGATCGTCCTCGACGAATTCCGCGTCCTCAATCAGGACGGACTGCGTTATGGCGACGAGTTCGTCAAGCACAAGATCCTCGACGCGGTCGGCGACCTCTACCTGCTTGGTCATCCGCTGCTTGCTGCCTATGCATCGCACAAGGGCGGTCACGCGCTGAACAACCAATTGGCGCGCGCCCTCCTGCAGCAGCAGGAAGCCTGGGAACTGGTCAGTTTTCCCGAGTCGGCGAGCGTGCCGCAAGGCGTCACGCGCTGGCTGGCGCAGACCGCCTGACACCGCGATGTGGCTGCTGCGCCTGCTGGCAGTCGTTCTCGTCATCGCCGTCGGGGTCGGCGTCGTCCTTTACGCCTTCACCGGGCGCCGCGAATATCTCGCCTTCAGCTGGCGCCTGCTGCGTTACGGCATCCTGTTCGCTTTGCTCGTCTTCGCGCTGATGTTCGTCGAGCGCCTGGCCATCATTCCTGTCTAGCAGCGCGCTGCAGCAAGCTGTCCAGCGCGCTGCGCAACGGCCCCGGCGGTAGGGCGGCCGTCGTCCTGGCGAGTGTCGCCGCCGCCGCGCCGGAAATCGGCTTGATCGTGGAAGTGCTTGATCGGTCGAGATTTTGTCGAGGTTGAACTTTTACCTCGATGTCGCTACACTCGGGCGCTTTCTTGGATAACTCGTCGCACAGCCGCCGGTGCATCTGGCGGATCTTGGCGGCGACCGCGCCGTTATCGGCGTGGATAACGAGCTTCCCCGACTTGTAGTTGGCGACATGCGCGGCATGGCGCAGGGCGGCGGGGGCGACCGCGTCGAATTGGCTGGACAGCTTCATCAGCAGTCGGGCATGGGCCATGATGCGGCCCGCGGCAGCATCGGCGTCGAGGTAGTCTTGCGGCGCTTTGTACATAGGAGGTTACGTGCAGATCATCTTGGTTTCGCGCCATCTGAAATCGGCGCGCACGATCACCATTATGCCCCGTCACGTGTTTGCCGCGGTGGCTGTTTTCCTGCTTCTTGTCCTCTCGTCGTCGGTGCTGTTCTCGATGATGTCGCTGCATTTCCGGCTGCCGATCGTCGAGCGGGTCCTGGTTTCGATCCAGCAGCAGGAAAATCGGGAAACACGCAATTACATCACCAATAACCTGAACATGATGGCCACCCGCCTCGGTGAACTGCAGGGGCGCCTGCTGCAACTGGATTCGCTGGGTAATCGCGTCTCCGATCTCGCCGGGATCAAAAAGAGTCCGGCCGTAGCCGCCGAAACCAAGCCGGGGCAGGGTGGGCCGTTCATCCCGGCGCCCCTGTCGGCCGGTGAACTGCAGCAGGAAATCGAGCGCCTGGCCGCGGAAGTCGATCGCAAGGCCGACGACCTCAGCTTCATGGAGTTCAAGTTGCTTGAGAAGCGGGTCGAGGAAAGGCTGATGCCGACGACGCTGCCGGTCAGGAATGCGCTGATGGGTTCCAGTTTCGGTTACCGCAACGATCCTTTCAGCGGCCTGCGTTCGCGCCATGATGGCCTGGATTTCGCCGCGCCGACCGGTACGCCAGTGCTGGCCGCCGCCGATGGTGTGGTCGTCGCGGCTTCCTTTCACCCTGAGTTCGGCAACATGGTCGATATCGACCACGGCGAGGGCCTGCTGTCCCGCTACGCCCATCTTTCCGAAATCAAGGTCACCGAGTCGCAGATCGTCCGCCGCGGCGAGAATATCGGTGCCGTCGGCAGTACCGGGCGTTCCTCCGGGCCACATCTGCACTTCGAGGTGCGCATGCTGGGCGTGCCCCAGAACCCGGCCAGCTTCCTCAAGCGGGGCGAGCATTTTGCCAGCCTGAAGCGGCGCTGACCCCGATCTTGCCGGTACGATGCTGTGCTGCCCGTCGCTCCCGGCGGGCATGCTAGAATCCCGGCTCCATTGCGCCTGTCGGCGCAAGAATCCATTCCAGTGCGATGATATCCGGCCTACTCAAAAAGATTTTCGGCAGCCGCAATGACCGGCTGATCAAGCAATACTCGCAGACCGTCAAGCGCATCAATGCGCTCGAGCCGCAGATCGCGGCCTTGTCCGATGCGCAGTTGCAGGCAAAGACGGCGGAGTTCCGCCAGCGGTACGGCGCCGGCGAAGCGCTCGACGATCTGTTGCCGGAAGCCTTTGCCGTCGTCCGCGAGGCCGGCAAGCGGGTGCTCGGCATGCGCCACTTCGATGTCCAGTTGATCGGCGGCATGGTGCTGCACTACGGCAAGATCGCCGAAATGCGCACGGGCGAGGGCAAGACCCTGGTCGCCACGCTGCCTGCCTACCTCAACGCGATTTCCGGCAAGGGCGTGCACGTCATCACGGTCAACGACTACCTGGCCAGTCGCGACGCCGAATGGATGGGGCGCCTGCACCGTTTCCTCGGGCTGACCGTCGGCATCAACCTGTCGCAGATGGACCACGAGGCCAAGCAGGCCGCCTACGCCGCCGACATCACCTACGGCACCAACAACGAATTCGGTTTCGACTACCTGCGCGACAACATGGTCTACAGCGCCGGGCAGCGCGTGCAGCGCGGCCTGGGCTACGCCATCGTCGACGAAGTGGACTCGATCCTGATCGACGAGGCGCGTACGCCGCTGATCATCTCCGGCCAGGCCGACGACCATACCGACCTCTACGTCCGGATGAAGAGCGTCGTGCCGCAACTGTCGCGCGCCGCCGAGGAAAACGCCGAGGGCGACTACTGGGTCGACGAGAAGGGCCATCAGGTCCATCTCTCCGAAGCCGGTTACGAGCACGCCGAGCAACTGCTGGCCGACGCCGGCATGCTGGCCGAAGGCAGCAGCCTGTACGACGCCGCCAACATCACGCTGATGCACCACCTGAACGCCGCCCTGCGCGCGCTGACGCTGTTCCACAAGGACCAGCACTACGTGGTGCAGAACGGCGAGATCATCATCGTCGACGAATTCACCGGTCGCCTGATGGTCGGTCGCCGCTGGTCGGACGGCCTGCACCAGGCGGTCGAGGCCAAGGAAGGCGTCGCCATCCAGTCGGAAAACCAGACGCTGGCGTCGATCACCTTCCAGAACTACTTCCGCATGTACGGCAAGCTGGCCGGCATGACCGGCACCGCCGACACCGAAGCCTACGAGTTCCAGCAGATCTACGGCCTGGAAACCGTCGTCATCCCGACCCATCGGCCGATGGTGCGCAAGGACATGAACGACCTGGTGTACAAGACCGCCGACGAGAAGCACACGGCGATCATCGCCGACATCAAGGACTGCGCCAAGCGCGGTCAGCCGGTGCTGGTCGGTACCACCTCGATCGAGTCGTCGGAACTGCTGTCGTCGTTGCTCGACAAGGAAAAGCTGCCACATCAGGTGCTCAACGCCAAGCAGCACGCCCGCGAAGCCGAGATCGTCGCCCAGGCCGGCCGCCCGGGGATGATCACGATCGCCACCAACATGGCCGGTCGCGGTACCGACATCGTGCTCGGCGGCAACGTCGAGAAGCTGCTCGACGCCGTTCGCGGCGACGAGTCGCTGGCGCCGGAAGCCCGCGAGGCCAAGGTCGCCGAGATGAAGGCCGAGTGGCAGAAGGTGCACGACCAGGTGCTGGCCGCCGGCGGCCTGCACATCATCGGTTCCGAGCGCCACGAGTCGCGCCGCATCGACAACCAGTTGCGCGGCCGTGCCGGTCGCCAGGGTGACGCCGGTTCGTCACGCTTCTACCTTTGCCTCGACGATCCGCTGCTGCGCATCTTCGCCGGCGAGCGCCTGCGCGGCATCATGGACAAGCTGAAGATGCCGGAAGGCGAGGCGATCGAGCACCCGCTCGTCACCCGTTCGCTGGAATCGGCGCAGCGCAAGGTCGAGGCCCGCAACTTCGACATCCGCAAGCAACTGCTCGAATACGACGATGTCGCCAACGACCAGCGCAAGGTGATCTACCAGCAGCGCAACGAGCTGCTGGAAACCGAAGATATCGCCGAAACCATTTCCGCGATGCGCGACGGTGTCATCGCCGACATCTTCCGCAAGCATGTGCCGGCCGAATCGGTCGAGGAGCAGTGGGACCTGGACGGGCTGCAGAAGGAACTCGCGGCCGATCTGCTGATCGCGCCGCCGGTCGCCGACTGGGTCAAGGCCGAGCCGACGCTGACCGACGAGGAAATCCTCACCCGCATCCTTGAAGGCGCGGCCCAGGCCTATCAGGCCAAGGTCGAAATGGTTGGCGGCGAAACCTTCCGCCAGTTCGAACGCAACGTCATGCTGCAGAGTCTCGACTCCTTCTGGCGCGAGCATCTGGCGGCGCTCGACCACCTGCGCCAGGGCATCCACCTGCGCGGCTACGCGCAGAAGAACCCGAAGCAGGAATACAAGCGCGAAGCCTTCGAGCTGTTCGAGACCCTGCTCGACCAGGTGCGGACCCAGGTCACCCGCGTCGTGTTCACGGTGCAGATCCGCTCGCCGGAAGACGTCGAGGAAACCGCGCCGCATGCCGATGTCAGCAACGTCAAGTACCAGCATGCCGGTTACGACGAGGCCCTCGCCGACGAGAGCGGCGAGGTGAACCAGCCGGTCGAGAACGGGCCGAAGGTCGGGCGCAACGACCCCTGCCCCTGCGGTTCCGGCAAGAAGTACAAGCACTGTCACGGCAAGCTGTCCTGAAATTCGAGTAACCCGATCCAAGGCACCCTTCGCGGTGCCTTGATGCTGTTGGAGCCCTTACCATGCCCGTCAATTACGCCACCCCGACCGCCGATCAACTTCACGCCGTGGCCGGCGTCCGTCTCGGCGTCGCCGAGGCCGAGATCCGCAAGAAGAACCGCCGCGACCTGACGCTGGTCGCCCTCGACGCTGGCTGCACGGTGGCCGGGGTGTTCACCCAGAACCGTTTCTGCGCGGCGCCGGTCCAGCTGTGCCGCCAGCATCTGGCCAACGGCCAGGAAATCCGCGCCCTGGTGATCAACACCGGCATCGCCAACGCCGGCACCGGCGAACCCGGCCGCCAGACCGCCCGCCAGACCTGCGAGGCGGTCGGCGAACTGCTCGGCGTGGCGGCGGAACAGGTGCTGCCGTTCTCCACCGGCGTCATTCTCGAACCGCTGCCGGTCGAGCGCATCAAGGCCGGCCTGCCGGCGGTTTTCGCCGACCTCAAGGCGGACAACTGGCACGCCGCCGCGCACGGCATCATGACTACCGACACCGTGGCCAAGGCGGCCTCGCGCGTGGTCGAGGTCAATGGCAGGAAAATCACGATTTCCGGCATTTCCAAGGGCGCCGGCATGATCCGGCCGAACATGGCGACCATGCTCGGCTTCCTTGCCACCGACGCCGGCATCGCCCAGCCGCTGCTCGACCAGCTGGTCAAGGAAGCGGCCGACGCTTCGTTCAACTGCATCACCGTCGATGGCGACACCTCGACCAACGATTCCTACGTGATGATCGCCACCGGCCAGTCGGGTGCCAGCTTCGCAGCGGCAAGCGACGCCGGCTGGGCCGAGGTCAGGGCGGCGATCGTTGCCGTGTCGGTCGAGCTGGCGCAGGCCATCGTCCGCGATGGCGAAGGTGCGACCAAGTTCATCACCGTCGCCGTCGAGGGAGGAAAAACGGTCGAGGAATGCCGCCAGGTCGGCTACGCCATCGGCCACTCGCCGCTGGTCAAGACCGCCTTCTTCGCTTCCGACCCCAACCTCGGCCGCATCCTCGCCGCCGTCGGCTATGCCGGTATCAGCGACCTCGATGTCGATGCCGTGAAGGTCTGGCTGGACGACGTGCTGGTTGCCGAAAACGGCGGCCGTGCCGCCGCCTACCAGGAAGCCGATGGTGCACGGGTGATGGCGCAGGCCGAGATCACCGTGCGTGTCGCCCTCGGGCGCGGCGACGCGGCGGCCAAGGTCTACACCTGCGACTTCTCGTACGACTACGTCAAGATCAACGCCGACTACCGCTCGTAAGCGATGCGCGACATCCACCGCGACCTGACGCGCAACACGCTGGCCATCTTCTTTGTCGTCGGCCTCGGCGGCCTGTCGCTGTGGGTGCTGCGGCCCTTCCTGGCCGCCGGCGTGTGGGCGGCGATGATCGTCGTCGCCACCTGGCCGGGTTTCCTGGTGCTCGAAGCGCGTTTCGGCGGCCGCCGGGCGCCGGCAATCGCGCTGATGACGCTGGCCATGCTGCTGCTGCTGGTGCTGCCGCTGTGGCTGGCGGTCGATACCATCGCCGGCAACGCCGGCACCCTGACCGCGCTCGCCGATCACCTGATCGCCAACGGCCTGCCGCCGCTGCCGCGCTGGATCGCCGAACTGCCGCTGGTCGGTGCCACGCTGGCCGGGCTGTGGGCGCAACTGGCCGCTGGCGGCACCGATGGCATCATCGCCCAGGTCACGCCCTATGCCGCCGATACCGGCAAGTGGGTGCTCGGTCAGGTCGGCGGCCTGGGTGGCATGCTGGTGCAGTTCCTGCTGATCGTCACCATCGCCGCCATCATGTATTCCGGCGGCGAACCGGCGGCGCGTCTGGTGCGCCGTTTCGGCCGCCGCCTGGCCGGTGCGCGCGGCGAGAATTCGGTGATCCTGGCCGGTCAGGCGATCCGTGGCGTGGCTTTGGGCGTCGGCGTCACCGCGCTGGTCCAGACGGTGCTCGGCGGCCTCGGCCTGGCGCTGGCCGGCGTGCCGTTTGCCGCCCTGCTGTCGGCGGTTATGCTGCTGCTGTGCATCGCCCAGGTCGGTCCGGTCCTGGTCCTGCTGCCGGCTGCCGGCTGGCTGTTCTGGATGGACGATACCGGCTGGGCGGTGTTTTTGGTGGTGTGGAGCCTGATCGTCGGCAGCCTCGACAACTTCCTGCGCCCGATGCTGATCCGGCGCGGCGCCGATCTCCCCTTGCTGCTGATCTTTGCCGGAGTCATCGGCGGCATGCTCGGCTTCGGCCTGATCGGCATCTTCGTCGGACCGGTGGTTCTGGCCATCACCTGGACGCTGCTCCAGGCGTGGATCGCCGATGCCCTCGGCGACGATTCAGCGCCGGACCAGCCGGATGCGGCGGAACCAGCCGCCGGCGAGGACCGGGCGGTCGTCGCGCAGGGCGAGGCCGGGGCTGGCGTCGAGCAAGTCCTCGAAAACCACGTCGAACCGGGTGGCGATACGCCGCGCTAGCGGATTGAGCAGGCGCCGCAACGGTGCCTTCTGGTTGCGGCGCAGGAACTTGTCGAGGATCAGCGCCTCGCCGCCCGGTTTCAACACCCGCGAAATTTCCGCCAGGCACAGCGCCGGCTGTGGCACCACGGCCAGAATCAGGTGGGCGACGACGGCGTCGAAACTGGCATCGGCAAACGGCAGATGGTGCACGTCCCCCTGCACCGGACGGAAATCGAGCCGGCCAACACGTGGCAGGCTGCGCCTGAGCATGGCGCCGGTCAGGTCGATGCCGACGTAGCGGTGCTGCGGCGGCAGATAGGGCAGATCGAGGCCGGTGCCGACCCCGGCGAGCAGGATGGTGCCCGGCATTGCGGGAAGCCCGGTCAGACTGTGCTGGCGCAGCGATCGTGTCGCCCGGTCGACGGCCAGGTCGTAGATCGGCGTAAGCAGGCGGTAGCTGTGTTTCAGCAAGCGTGTTTCGGTCATTCCGGTCAAGTGTTGCAAATATTTGCGAACATTGCGTTGAAATCCGTTATGCCTTTCGTCTGTCTTGTTCAAGATGTAAATAAATGCAAAAATCTTCCGAGGCTGTCGCTATTCGGCGGTGATATTTTGCATTGATCGAGGAGTCTTCATGAAGGGTTTCAAGCGTAATCTGCTTTGTGCAGCGGTGGTTTCGGCATTGGGAGGGGCAGCCCACGCCGCTAGCACCATCGACATGGTGGTTGCTATCGACGAAAGTGGCTCGATGTCCGGAGAGCATAATCAGTTCATTGGCTCGTACATCCAGAACCTTGACAATGTTTTGAATACTCAGAACGTGACAGTCAACCGTTACGGATTGGGTGGGTTCGGTGGGGGGGCATACCAGGGGGCGTCAGCCAGCGAAGCCGGGCGCGAAACCAGTAGTAGCGCTCTTTACCGGCATCTTAATCTGACTAGCGGTGTCGATGCGGTGTGGGGGTCTGCTTCCCAGTTTAATTTGGTGACGCCGGAATTGGCCACGTCGGGTGGTACCGAGGATGGTTACCGGATGATCGATTACGTGTTGCGTAACTATCAATTCCGTAACAACGCTGGGGCCTCAATCTTGATGATTACCGACGAGGATCGCGATATCGACACCAGCGGTACCCCGGTTACCACGGGCTTGCCACAAGGGCAGACGATTTACGATGCAAATGCTGCGGCAAATACTGCCGTAATGCAGCAGATGTTGGCTCAGAAACACATCGTTTTGCATAGTGTGGTCAATCAGCGCTTCACGGATAGCCAGGGTAATGCAGCAATCGCCATCGTTGGCGCAGATCCAGCGACGGGCTTTGCTTTCGTCAAGGACCCGGTTACCGGGGTGGTGACCAAGGTTCAGGGGTACGCGATTGTCCCTAATTGGGATACGACCGAGGTCGATTACACGCGGCTATCCTTGCAGACCGGCGGCACGGTAATGGATATCGACCAATTGCGCAGCGTCTATCATGACCTGACAGCATTGAGTTCGTTGTCGCAGGAACTGGCCAAGATCGTCGCTGCGATTTCGCAAGGGCAGGGTACCGTCGTCGGGATCGATTGCAACATCGCGACCGGGCCGGCGAAGGCGCTTTGCGGGGCTTTGCTGAAGTCGTCGTCGCTTTCAGCGCTGGTGCCGAACGGCAATAACGCCGCTGTGCTCAAGCAACTCAATCAGATGGCACCGCATACCTTGTTGGCCGCGCGTTCCTCCATCGTTCGCGGCGCCGCCCAGTATCGTCGCATCCTGTTCAGCCGGATTGCCGACGTTCGCCAGGGCTTGCGCGCGTCGTCCGGCGGGCTTTCGTTGGCCGGTAACAACGTCAACATCAGCGATGCGGCGCAGGCCAGCGCCGGCTTGAATGGCGGCGGGGCGAGTGCCGATTCGGCCAGCGACCTCAGTTTCTTCGTTCGCGGAACTTACGGCGAAGCCCGCCAGTCTCGCGATGATGGGGTCAATGGCTATCGTGCCGATACTTACAGCATTGCCATCGGTGCCGACAAGCAGATCAGCAAGAGCTTCCTGCTCGGTGCCTCGCTCGGTTATGTGCATACCGACTCCGATGTCAGCGGCCTTTCCGGTAGCGGTTCCGACGCCAGTACCTACATGCTTTCCGCCTATGGTTCCTACGAGTTTTCTCCTTCGTGGTATCTGGAAGGTGTTGCCGGTTACGGTCGGGTGGCGCTCGACACCAAGCGTAACGCCGCCGGGGTGGGGGTGACGGGTAATACGCACGCCAACCAGTGGAATCTCTCGGTTGGTGTGACCAAGGAAATCGCCCTGAACGAAGCGACTACCCTGAAGCCTTTCGGGCAGTTGCACTACACCAATGTCGCGATTGACGGCTATCGGGAAAAAGGTGGCGCGCCGGCCCTTCTGTACAAAGACAACACGATCGATTCCGTGGTTTCCGAGCTCGGCCTTGCCGCCGAGCGCAAGCTGAACAACGGTTGGTCGGTCAATGGTAGCCTGGCTTGGGAACATGAGTTCAGCAACGATAGCCGCTCGATCCGCACGGCATTCGTTGCCGATCCGGCCAACACCGTGTTCCGGGTGAAGGGCGTGGACGGTCAGCGTGATTATGGTCGCGTTGCGGTCGGTGTCAGCAAGGAGATCGATCGCGAGCGTTCCTTCTTCGTCAACCTCGACGGTGTCGTCGGGAATAGCGACTACCGCGATTACACGCTGGAACTGAAGTATCGGCAAAGCTTCTGATCCGGCAACCGTGTCGCCTTTGAAAGAAAAGCTGGCGGGATCGACCCCGCCAGCTTTTTTGTCTTTTCTGCTGGCATTTTCGGTCAGTTGTTTGGTGGCCGGTTGTGCCGGTTCGCAGGCCCGCTTCGAAAGCTTGCGTGACAGCGCTTCCTTGCGTCAGGAAGTCGTTTCGGCGCAAGGGTTTCGCCTCTTGCTGCTTGAGCGCTCAAGGCTGATCGAGCAAGGTGGCCACGTTCATGTTTACATCGAAGGTGATGGGCGTCCCTGGGTTGCGGGAGGCGAGGTGGTCGCCGCCGACCCGACCCCGCGCAAACCCATGGCGCTTGAACTCCTTGTTCAGGACGAGCGCGCTGCGCTATATCTGGGGCGCCCCTGTTATTTCGTCGGCGTTGGCGATGCCGTCTGCTCGCCGCAATGGTGGACCAGCCAGCGTTATTCAGAGCGCGTGGTTCAGGCCATGGCTGATGCGCTTGCCGATTGGCTGGCGCGTCGACCGGCGATCGCCAGTGTCAGTCTGGTTGGCTACTCGGGGGGCGGTGTCCTCGCCATGCTGCTCGCCGAGCGCGTTCCGCAAGTCCGGCGGGTGGTGACGCTTGCTTCGCCACTGGATCATGAGCGCTGGACGGCCTTGCACGGATATTCGCCGCTTGCCGGTTCCTTGAATGTTGCCAAGCTGCGTCACTGGCGCGCAGATGTGTTGCGGCAGGCGATATTCGGTACCAACGACACAAATGTACCCCCCGCGGCAATGCTGCATGCGCTACCGCCGGGCACGGAAGTGCTGGTCCTGCCGGGAATGGCACATGAGTGCTGCGGTGATCAAACCTGGACAAGCATCCTGGGGCGCTTGAACCAGGCAGCGGCCGCTTCGCCTTAGTGCAGCGCGCGCGGAATCGCCAGGACGAACTCGGGAATCTCGGCGTCGAAATGCGTGCCGTCCTCGGCCACCATCTGGTAGCTGCCCTTCATCGTGCCGATCGGTGTCGTCAGCGAGGAGCCGCTGGTGTATTCGAAACGCTCGCCTGGTTGCAGCAATGGTTGCTTACCGACGACGCCGAGGCCGCGCACTTCCTGCACCTGATTGTTGGCGTCGGTGATGATCCAGTGACGCGACACCAGTTGCGCCGGCACGCTGCCGACGTTGCGGATGGCGATCGTGTAGGCGAAGACGTAGCGGTTGTCGTCGGGGTCGGACTGCTCGGGAATGAACTGCGGGGTAGGGATGATTTCGATGCGGTACTTGTCGGGGGCGCTCATGGGATAATTTGGTCTCTTGTTTTCAGGGAAACATCATGTCAGCCAGGGATTTCGTCATTGCACCGAGCATTCTGTCCGCCAATTTCGCCAAACTGGGCGAGGAAGTGGCCAACGTCATCGCCTCTGGCGCCGACTGGATTCACTTCGACGTGATGGACAACCATTATGTTCCCAACCTGACCATCGGACCACTGGTCTGCGAGGCGATCCGCCCCTGTACCGACGCGCCGATCGACGTGCATCTGATGGTCAAGCCGGTCGATCGCATCGTGCCTGATTTCGCCAAGGCCGGCGCCAACATCATCACCTTCCACCCGGAAGCCTCAGAGCACATCGACCGCACGCTGTCGCTGATCCGCGATGCCGGCTGCCAGGCCGGCCTGGTTTTCAACCCGGCGACGCCGCTCGATTACATGGATTACGTCATGGACAAGCTCGACGTCGTCCTGCTGATGAGCGTCAATCCCGGCTTCGGCGGCCAGAAGTTCATTCCCGGCACGCTGGCCAAGGCGCGTGCGGCGCGAGCCAAACTCGACGCCTATGAACGCGACAGCGGTCGGCGCATCCGCCTCGAGATCGACGGCGGGGTGAACACCGCCAACATCGCCGAAATCGCCCGCGCTGGCGTCGATGCCTTCGTCGCCGGTTCGGCCATCTACGGCGCCGGCAAGGACAGCGACGCGCACCGCTACGACTCGATCATCGCCGCCCTGCGCAGCGAACTGGCCAAAGTCTGAGGCGAGACCGGGTGGACAGCGGCAAAGCGCATGCGCTAGACTGCGTTCCACCCGCTGCCTCCGGCCGGGCCTTCTCTAGACCTCACGACAAATGACTGCTTCCCGCAACTGGATCATCGAGCTTCGTTGGCGCCCCTGGCGTCCATAATCTCTCGCCCGTCTGGCGCCGAGTCTGTCGGCGCAACCAGTTGCAGCACCCCGTCATCGTTGTCGTACCCGAGGTATCCCATGACCGAAACCGAATTCAACGCGCTCGCCGCGCAAGGCTACAACCGTATTCCCGTCACGCTGGAAACGTTTGCCGATCTCGACACGCCGCTGTCGATTTATCTGAAGCTCGCCAACGGGCCGTTCACCTATCTGCTCGAATCGGTGCAGGGCGGCGAACGCTTTGGCCGCTATTCCATCATCGGCCTGGCGTCGCCGACGCGCATCGTCGTCACCGGCCACGAGGTGCTGGTGCTCACCGGCAACCGCATCGCCGAGCGCGAGCACGACGCCAACCCGCTCGATTTCATCGACAGCTACATGAAGCGCTTCCGGGCGCCCGAGGCGACCGGCCTGCCGCGTTTCCTCGGCGGACTGGTCGGCTGCTTCGGCTACGACACGATCCGCTACATCGAGACCAAGCTGACCAAGAGCCAGCGTCCGGATGAAATCGGTACGCCCGACATCCAGTTGCTGCTGTCCGAGGAAATCGCCGTCGTCGACAACCTGTCCGGCAAGCTGACGCTGATCGTCTATGCCGAACCCGGCTTTCCCGGCGCTTACCAGAAGGCGCGCGCCCGGCTCAAGGAACTGCTCGCCGGGCTGCGCCAGCCGGTGACCATTCCCGCCGAAAAGCCGGCGCATTCGGAACCGGCGGTGTCGGTGTTCGGCGAGGCGGCGTTCAAGCAGGCGGTGAAGAAGGCCAAGGACTACATCACCGACGGCGACATCATGCAGGTAGTGCTGTCGCAGCGCATGACCAAGCCCTTCCACGCCAGCCCGCTGGCGCTGTACCGGACGCTGCGCAGCCTCAACCCGTCGCCCTACATGTTCTATTTCGACTTCGAGGACTACCACGTCGTTGGCGCCTCGCCGGAAATCCTGGTGCGGCTGGAAGGCGACCGCGTCACCGTGCGCCCGATTGCCGGCACGCGCAAGCGCGGCGCCTCGCCGGAAGAGGATGCGGCGCTGGCCGAAGACCTGTTGTCGGACGCCAAGGAGCTGGCCGAGCACACCCAGTTGCTCGACCTCGGTCGCAACGACTGCGGCCGCGTCGCCAAGATCGGTAGCGTCAAGCTGACCGAACGCATGGTCATCGAGCGTTATTCGCACGTGATGCACATCGTCTCCAACGTCGAAGGCCGGTTGGAAAAAGGGCTGGATGCGGTCGACGTGCTCAAGGCAACCTTCCCCGCCGGCACCGTCTCCGGTGCGCCCAAGGTGCGGGCGATGGAAATCATCGACGAACTGGAACCGGTCAAGCGCGGCATCTACGCCGGTTCGGTCGGTTACCTCGGCTTCAACGGCGACATGGACCTGGCCATCGCCATCCGCACCGCCGTGGTCAAGGACGGCAAGCTGCACGTCCAGGCCGGCGCCGGCATTGTCGCCGACTCCGATCCGCATTCCGAATGGGAAGAAACCCGGAACAAGGCGCGCGCCGTGCTGCGCGCCGCCGAACTGGCCGAGCAGGGCCTGAACACGCGGATGGATTGAGGGAGCAGCCATGTTATTGATGATCGATAACTACGATTGAGGTCTACTGGCGTCTATCAACCTCCATGGAACAACTCTAAGTCTATGTTTTTAAAGGGTTGATCGTCCATCGAGCGATTCTGAAAGCTGGACAAATCCAGTGCTCATGTGTGTAATGGAGTGTGTAACGGGCCAAACTGGAGGCGTTATACACATGGCACTCACAGCACTCAATCTTCTCTCGGCGCGCAAAGTGGAAACGGCGCAGCCCAGGCCCAAGGTGTACCAACTCCGGGACGGAGGCAGCCTCTTTTTGCGCGTTCAGCCCAACGGCTCCAAGCTCTGGTGGTACCGCTACCGGCTGGGCGGCGCTGAACAGGTGTACTCAATCGGGGTGTACCCAAAGGTCACGCTGGAGGCAGCCCGTGCGGAACGGGACCGGGCAAAGGCGTTGGTCAAGAAGGGCCTCGACCCCATCGTGGAGAAAAAGGCGGCGATCGCCCTCCAGGCCGACACATACGAACGCACGTTCGAGACCGTTGCTCGGGAGTGGATCGTCAGCAATGCTCACTGGAGCGAGTACTACACCAACCAGGTCACCAGCTACCTTGAGAAGGATGTTTTCCCCCGGATTGGCAAGTTGCCGATCAGCAGCATCAGGGCTCCACATCTGCGCCCCATCATCAAGGATGTGGCGGCTCGTGGCGCGAAGACTGTGGCGATCCTCATCCGCCAGTGGTGTGGGCAAATCTTCAGTTATGCGGCTGCCCAAGGTCTCTGCGAATACGATCCTGCCGCCTTGCTCAAGGGACTGGTCAAGCGCCCTCAGGTCCGCCACAACCCTCCGTTGACATGGGCAGAGATCCCGGACTTTCTCAATCGTGTGGACAACGAAGGGGGTTACCAGACGACAGTCCTCGCCCTCAAGCTGATGGCTTTGACCTACGTGCGCACCGTAGAACTGCGCAAGGCCTCCTGGGAAGAGTTCGACCTGGACAACGCCATGTGGTCGATTCCGTCCGAGCGCATGAAGATGCGACGCCCCCATCTGGTTCCCCTGTCACGGCAGGCGGTGGCCGCTCTTAGGGAACTACATGCTCTAACTGGCGGCGGCAAAGTATTGTTCCCGAGCTACAGAAAGCCGGGACAAGTGATGTCGGCAACGACGCTCAATCAAGCACTCAAGCGCATGGGTTATGGCGGACGGTTTTCGTCCCATGGCTTCCGCTCGACCGCAACGACGATCCTTGGACTGTTGGGATATCCGGAGAAGCGGGTCGATCTTCAACTCGCTCATTCCAAAAAGAGCAAGGACTCATCGCGCGCGCCCTACGATCACACGAAGTTTGTGGAGTCCCGCAAGGTAATCATGCAGGACTGGGCTGACATCCTTGACTCATTGCAGGCAGGGAAACCCGTTGAAGGGGTCACGAAGGCGTTTGGCCCCATGTCGAAGCGTAGAACGGCGCTGCTCCGTGTCATAGAGCGCGAGTGATGTCTGCTGCTTGGCGAGTGGAATGCCTAATGCACGTGTAGCACCTTGAACTGAAGACGCAGAACGAGGACATTGGCACTCGACTAGGTTGGAGCATTCTTGGCGACCTGCAGTGCTCTGCGCTCGAACCGCTCTGAAACAACGTCGGCTTGTCCGCAGGGCCGCTGCAGGTGGGTCACGATCTCGTAGGGTCCGTCAGACAGCGGCCGTGTGTGAATGCCCCATCCCTGCGCATGCTCAATGCGCGATTGCGCGGATACCCCGACGCCGTAGCCGGCAGCGACCCATAGCGCGATCATCTCGAAGGAAGAGACACGCTGAATGTTCTGTTGACTCACCGCGGGAAGAGAAGGCAGCCGCTGATCCAGCAAAGGGCAATTCTCTGCAGGCCAGCGAAAGACGGAGTAGTCCAACAGTTCGGCGATCGTGAGCTTCGCCTGGTCAAGTAAGGGAAAGCGCAACGGCATGGCGACGGCCATGTTCTCGGTCCATAGAGGTTGGCTTTTCAGCGACGGATCGCTCGATCCTTCAAGCGTCATGCCCGCGTCGTAGCGGCCTTCCCGAAGTCCCGCAATCAAATCATCGGCTGTGACCTCATGAAACGAAATGGTGACTTCCGGCTCTTCCGCACGCTGCAACGCAAGCAATGCCGAAAGATGCGATGACGGTACGCCAGGCGCTATGGCAAGCCTGAAATTGGAAAAGGAAAACTGGCTGGTGGCGTCGTGCATGAGAGCCCCCACAAAGCGATCGGATCAAAAAGGCGAGCCACCATGATAGCCAAAAGAGATATCTTTAACGTGGTTAAATTCGGTCGATTGATCGACGCTTCTGGTGATGCAGAAGCGCAGCGTTCAACCGGGCCGCCCCCCTGGCACAACCACCTATGAAGCCGAGCCGGCACTGGCCTTCGGCCAAGCGGTGCGTGCTGCCCGCTTGGCGCAGGGAGTCGCTCAGGATGAATTCGCGTCCATGGCTGGTATAGCTCGCTCGCATATGGGCAAGATCGAGCGTGGGGAGCACATGCCCACGCTCGCATTGATACTGAAAATCTCCGCTGCCCTCAGCATAAGTGCGGCAGAGCTGATGAGTGCAACGGAACGCAATCTTCGTGCCGATGCCCAATCTTAAGTGGTGCGGTCCGTTGCGTCAGTCGCTCGAAGGGTCCCGGAGGCGGTCGATAAATCGCACCAGCGAAGCCGATGAGTTGCTGCTTTCGAGTCGAAGCAGGTAGGTGGTGATCACGGCTGTATCCAGCGCCAATGGACGGATCACCACGTCCGGTCGCTGGCTGACCGGAATCTTGGTCGCCGTCATGAAGCCCACGCCGTAGCCGGCACCGACCAAGGTGAGCATCATGTCCAGCGAGGAAACCTCCTCAACGACATTCAGTTTGTGTTCCTGGGTCTGCAGGAGGCGCGCCAACTCGCGGCAGTAGCCTTCGCACACCTGGGGATCGCACAGGACAAGAGGATGCCCCCGGAGTTCATGGAGTGGAACCTCCTTGTGGACGAGCAGTGCGTGCCGGGCTGGCAAGGCGACCACCAGCGGGTCCTGCCAGATAGGTTCGGCGACGATGCCATCACCGACGTCGGCGGTATGAGCGAATCCGATGCAGAAGTCGCCCGAGCGCAGGCCGCGCAACTGCTCGGCCAAAGGCACTTCGGACATCCGTATCTCGATCTCGGGTTCTTCGGCACGGCAACGGGCTAGAAACGCCGACAGCCGGGGATCGAGCGCGCCGTCGGATACGGCGATGCGCAGGCTGCCTCGCAAGCCCGCCGCGACAGCCTTGACGTTCTCGCGGGCCTGCTCCAGGACGGTGAATAGCCGGCGAGTGTCCTGCAGGAACACGGCACCCGCAGCGGTCAGTCGGGTGCCCCGGCGGTCCCGGTCGAAGAGCACAGCGCCTAACTCGTCCTCAAGCTCCTTGATGGCGCGGGACAGAGGAGGTTGCTCAATGTGAAGACGCTCAGCCGCCCGTGTGAAATGAAGTTCTTCGGCCAAAACGATAAAGCAACGCAGGTGCCGCAGTTCCATGAGCAATGTTCCTATTCAGGCGCTGACGACCTCCTTCTGTTTGCTCCACGCGATGCAGGTTGAAAACTTCTTTTAAGCGATGTTTTTTCATATGTTCTTGAGCATGAGATGTAGGCGTTCAACTTTTCCAAACGAGAGGCCGGGCTGTGTTTGACCGAGCATTCAAGAGCCCTGTTTATCCACGGCGCTAAGGTTCAATCTTTACAATGTCCCCAATGCCTTGTACGTATGCGAGTGCATAGGCCATCTCTCCAGAGGTTTGCGCATGCAAAAACATCAATGGTTGTCCGCGTGTTATCTCGTCACCTAAGCGCACCTGCAATTGAATCCCTGCGGCTGGACTCTCAGGCGCACCGGCCAATTTGGCTAAACGAGAAAGCTTACGGTTGTCGATGTGTACTGCTCGGCCTGAAGTGGTTGCCAAAAGCGGTTCGACATAGAGAGCTTGGGGCGGCTCACGAAATCCCCCCTGAGCCGCGCAGATTCTCTGAAATTTTTCCCACGCGCGGCCACTGCTGATCGTCTCATGAGCCAACCGAAGTCCCTCCCCTTCTTTGGCGACGCCGCCAAGCTCAAGCACCGCGCCCGCCACCAACGCCACGCGGTCACATAGGTCTTGCGGCGCATCCGCCTCGTTGCGCAATACGGCCAACACGTCGCGCGCCTCCAACGCCGGGCCGATACCTCTGCCGACAGGCTGATTCCCGTCTGTAAACAGGCAACGCAATACAAGGCCAAATGACGCGGCGACTTCCGAAAGGTGATGCGCAAGATGCTCGGCAGTTTCCCGGCTGCGGACTTTTGCGGTTGGCCCAACCGGAATATCGATCACGATGTGGGTCGCCCCTGCTGCAATCTTCTTGGATAACACCGAGGCAATCAGTTGTCCTTGCGTGTCGATATCCAGTTCACGCTCAATACGCACGAAGATGTCGTCCGCGGGGCTGAGGTGCATCGCGCCGCCCCACGCCACGCATCCACCCTCTTTCTCCACGACCTTTCTGAGCGTATCCAGGTCCAGGTCTACAGGAGCCAGCGTTTCCATGGTGTCCGCGGTGCCAGCGGGAGAGGTGATGGCGCGTGATGAGGTCTTGGGCATCACCAATCCATTGGCTGCGGCGATGGCAACCACCAACGGCGTGGTGCGATTTCCCGGTAATCCGCCCACGCAATGCTTGTCCACAACAATCGGAGCCTGCCATTGCAGGTGATCCCCGACATCGACCATCGCACGGGTGAGATGGATGGTCTCTTGCATATCCAGAGGCAGTACCGCCGTTGCGGTCAGGAAGGCCGAAAGTGCGACATCGGTATAGCGACCATCGACCACATCACGGACGATCGCCTGCAACTCCGTCGTTTGCAGTCGGTGGCCGTGAATTCGCGCACGCACGGCCGACAACGATTCGAGCAGCGGAGGATGCCGAACCTGCACAAGATCGCCCTCATGAATGTCCAGGGCATCCCAGGCGGCCTCGGACAGAGCGATCTGTCCGGTTTTGAGCAGATCGCTGTCGATTTGGTACAGTAGCGCTTGCACAGTGCGGTCGCCGGCAATGATCAGTACCTGTGACCGCGGTGCCAGCCCTTCGGCACGGCAGACATGGCAATCGGTACGCATCAAGACGACGGGTTGATGCTGGGCATGCAGTCGCATGCGCAATGCTTGCAAGGCGGGTGTCTGGGGCGTGATGCGGGCACTCACAGGGCGAACTCCTGGTTTTGCATGGGCACCGATGCGTGCCAATTGAGTTCGCGCTGGATACGTTCGCGCAGCGCCTCAGAGGCATCAGATTCACCGTGAACAATGAACACTCTTTCCGGCGCCTTGGTAAAGCCGCGCAGCCATCGCATCAGCTCATCGCTGTCGGCATGAGCCGACAACATCGCAAGCTCGGCGACCTCTGCCTTGATCGGCATCCAGCGTCCATGGATCTTGACTTCGCGAGCGCCCTCAAGCAGCTTGCGCCCGCGCGTACCTGCTGCTTGGAATCCAGAGAACAGCAGCGTGTTCTGATGGCTACCGCCAAACGCTTCTATGTGATGCAGCACGCGGCCGCCGGTGGCCATGCCGCTGGCGGAAATAATCACCTTGGGGTATCGATTCGCCGATAGCGCCTTGGACTCTTCAACGTCGCGCACGTATGTGACTTCTGAGAATGCCGTCTCGAAATCGTGTTGAGCGAGCTTGTGGTCGTCGGCATGGCGGTGCAGCAGCGCAGTTGCGCTGGTGGCCATGGGACTGTCCAGATAGACGGGCACGTTGCGGAGCCGACCGCGCTGTCGCAACAGCCATAGGTCATAGATCAACGACTGCGCGCGTCCTACGGCAAAAGCGGGAATCACTACGGTGCCTCCGCGGCGAGTCGTACGCTCGATGATGTCGCCTAGCGCTTCGACGGCATCGGAACGGTCATGATGACGATTGCCATAGGTGGACTCGATGATGATGTAGTCCGCTTCCGTGACGGGTTCAGGATCAGGCATGACCGCATCGTCATAGCGGCCCAGGTCGCCGGAGAACACCAAACGCTTGCCGCCGATGTCGATCTGCGCCGTCGCCGCTCCAAGAATGTGGCCGGCCCTGCGTAGAACCAGGCGTGCACCGCCCGGCAATACCGTCTCCTGATGCAGTGGCACGGGCTTGAACTGCAAGAGCGTGCGTTCGGCATCTCGGACCCGATACAGGGCAAGGGCTGGCTTGTGCTTGGAAAATCCCTTCCGGTTGGCGAACTCGGCATCCTTCTCCTGCAACCAAGCACTGTCGAGCAGGATGAGTTCGGCGACGTCCCGTGTGGCTGGCGTCGAGAAAATCTTCCCGCGGAACCCGTTCAGCACCAATCGGGGGAGATATCCACAATGATCCAGGTGCGCGTGCGTCAGTACAACCGCATCGATGTCCTTGGACTCAACGACAAGATGCTGCCAGTTCAGCTCGCGCAGGTTCTTCAGTCCTTGGAAAAGTCCGCAGTCGATCAGGATGCGGGTACTGCCATATGTGATCAGGTGTTTGGAGCCGGTGACGGTACCGGCACCGCCCAGGCTGGTCAGTGAGAGCATGAAGTTGTCTCCTCGCTTGTTGGTGGGTTGTGAAATCAGGAGCTGGCGCGGTCACTGCGGACCGTGTCAGAACCACTTGAAATTCACGCGTCGGTCGCGGCAGCAGCAGCCTGCGAACTGTTCCAGCCGGTCACTTGCGCAGCGGCATAGATGGCATCCACCCAGGTGCATCGATTGGCGATCAGCATTCCAGCCACATCGAGGGTGCCGCCGTGGTTGATGTAGCCCAAAGCCCGCGTCTTCGAAGGGCCGCTGTCAATGCGGCGAAGCACGCCCAGCATCGGCTCAGGGCGGGTATGGCTTATCAACACGCGCGGCAGGTGAGGCGGGAAGAGCGCTTGCAGGGATTCGTCACCGAGCACGAAGGCGGCCTCAAGTTCGTCTCGCGGAATGCGTAGACGGCCGGGCTCGACCACCACGGTGATGCACGACGCAAGCCCATGGTGCTCCAGGCGGGCATGGGCTTTGAGCGCTTCCTCCAACTGGTAGGCGCCAATCGCTACGAATTGCAGTTGTGCGGTGGACGGATCGCCGGCTACATGGGCTGCTCCATGCTCGATCAGCGATTGAGCCGCGGCGGCACTGAAGTGATTCGGCGTGTCGCGCTTGGAGACCACCACACAAGCCACTTGGCCGCGGCTGGCGTAGACCGCTCGCAACGCGGCGCACGCCGTGTTTTCATCCACCGGGAACAACACGCGTGCGGTGTCCGACATCTCCCCCAGCAATGCTTCGCCAATGGTCGGGTCCTGGTGTGACTGCTCGTTCTTGCTGTTCTCCCAGGTGTGGGATGTGACGATCAGCGGGACGGAGATCCAGCCTGGCGGCTGGCCCAGCTCCTTCTGCCGACGCGCGAAGATGATCTCCTGGCGCATCAATCCAAGCATCTTGACCGCGAATGCCTCGTAGCTGACGATCAGGTTCAGCCCCCCTTTGTTGGCGAGGGCGGCGGCCGCAACGGCTTCTTCATTGAGTGCGGTGACCACCGAGCCATCCGTCGATTCCGGGACGCCGGGTTCGGGCACGTTGACGCGGTGCTTGAGCAGCGCCAGAGTGGCCCCCATCTTGTTGCTGGCCAGTTCGTCGGGATTGCCGATCCGGATGCGCAACTGTGGATTTGCCTGCACCAGCTCCACGAACCAACGGTCCAGTGCGGACATGGCGCTGCCCGATACCTCCGTTGGCGCCCAGGCCGGCATCGGCAGATGAGGGCTCGCTGGATGGCGTAGGGCCATGGGGTGCTCGCTTTCGCGCGAGCGCTGGCTCTGGCCGTGATTCGCAAGGACGGTGAGCGCGTTTTCCAGTTCGCTCTCGGGCACGAACAGCGCCGCAGCCCCTGCGTTGAAGGCCTCGCGTGCCTGCGCATCCTCGCGCGGATTGCCGTTCAGCGGCAGGTTGTGGGCGGCATTGGTCGCCGCGCCCGGGAAGCCAAAACCTTTCTCCGTCTCGGCGATCACGTAGGGCAGCTTGACCGGATAGCGCCGATCCGAGCGTGCGGCGAAGGCGCTCAGCGTGTCTTCGGCTTCAACAATGGCCCATGCGATCGCCATCGGATCACGTCCATCAACGATGACGGGATCGAAGCCGTTGTGGCGCAGATCTTCGGCCAGCCAGGTAGCGCCACCTTCCTGCACGATCTGGGTGCGCTGCTCGATGCGCCGTCCGTTGAGAATCATGACCGGGATGGCGAAGCCGCAGTCCTCGGCGCGCCACCAGCGCGGCGCCCAGTCCGAGCCACGGTGTTCCTCGAAAGCGCCATCACTGAGGAATGCCACCAGGCTTTCTCCCGGCAACGGCGTGTGCACATACTGCAGCCCGGCGAACCCCAGATAGCCGCCTTCGGAGATCGCGCCGGCCGTGTTCGGCCCGGCATGGCTACCCAGCGGTACCGCGGGCCGACCCTGCTTATCGATGGCATAGGAGTAGAAGTCCGCGATCAAACGCGACAGGCCCGCCTCGCTGCGGTCGTAGCGTCCACGCTGGGCGGCGGATACATCGCCGGTCAGTGCGTTCACCGCCTCGATCGCGGCCACGCAGTGCCCCTGCCCCATGAGCCAGCCGCGTGTCGTCCCGGTCAGCGCGTTGGCCAACAGATAACCCACGAAGGCTGGCACCATGTTGAGCGAGCCGCCGGTGTGGCCTTCGGGCGTTTGTTTGAAATCATCGGAGCCCAGTGGGCAGCCGCTTCGGTCGATGCGCCGGGCATAGGTCATATGCGCCACTACGCTCATGGCCGTGCAGGCCACCCGGTCGGCTGCAGCCAGCAGCGCATGGGCCGAGGCTTCGTCTGCTATACGCCTTTGCGCGACCAGACGTTGCACTAGGGCCTGCATACGTTCGATGGTTTCAGACCTGTGCGCGATGGGCCCGTAACCAGCACGCCAATCGGTTGCGAGGTTAGCTTGAGAGGACATTTCAGGTCTCCTTGAAAATAGTTGGATCGATAAAAAGATCAGCCTCGCGGATCGGTTTTCCCGCTAGAGAGAGCGTCGGCAATCAGCGAAGCGAGACCAATCCGGTTGCTCGGATGCGGTACTGCGTCGGTGGACGTAATTCGGGCAAACAACGGTGTCAATTGGGCCCAGGCATCCTCGGCGAACAGGGCATGCACCACTACGCACTCCGGCTTGCGCATTCCTTGCTCGGCGAGCTTGCGCGCCGCGACGGCGAGCGTGCGGCCTGATGATGCGATGTCGTCCACAAGCACCGGCGTTCTGCCGCGCCAGATCGACAGGTCGGGAACATCGATGTCCACGCTGCGATCGCCATGGCGTGTCTTGCGAAGCACAGCGTGCGGTACGCCGATGCGGGACGCGATGGCGCCGGCCCACTGCTCGCTTTCCTCGTCGGGGCCCACGATCAAAGGTTCTTCGACATGATTCGCGATCCAGTCGGCCAGCAGTGGTGCGGCATGCAAGGTGATGGTGGGGATCGTGTAGACCGCTGATAGTGTCGGATAGCGGTGCAGATGCGGATCCACCGTGAGCAGCTTGTCGAAGGTCGATGAGACCAGACGTGCGAAGGACCGCGACGTCACGCTTTCTCCGTCATGGAATCGCTTGTCCTGGCGCATGTAGGCCAGATACGGTGCGATCAGGTTCACCTCTTGCGCGCCAAGTTCGCGCGCCGCGTCAGCGGCAAAAGCCAGAAGCAGGAACTGCGGATCAGGATGGGCCAGCGTGCAAATCACATCCACGATCCGATCGGCAGGTTCGCCATGCAACCGGACATAGCTCTCGCCATCGGGGAATCGGCGCGTTTCGATGCGGCCGGCTTCGCTGCCGCATGCCTGCGCGATGCCGCGGGCCAGATCTTCATTGCCGGGTAGGGCCAGGGTGAGTCGTTGCATCCATTTATCTCCTTATTTGTTGTCCTTGGTCTCTTATCGAGCGCGGGTGCCTTATCGTTCAGCTCGCTGTGTTCACCTTGCCAACTGGCTAATGACGACGGCATTGGCAGTACTGCGTCGACGTGGTAGCTCCACAAGCAACCAGGCTCTTGTCATGAACAGCAACAGAGTGGCTTGCATGGCGTTCAAGGAATCGATCTGCATCAGAATCGCCGTCCTACGGTGATCGTTCCGTAGACCGGGATTTCCTTTTGTCCACGAAATTCGCGGGTGCGGTGGTAGCGGGCTATCGCGATGCGCCAGTTGCCCTGAGTCATCGCGATGCCATAGCCCACATCGGCCACGAATGGCCGTTTATCAACACTATGACTGGACTTGAACGTATTGCCGTCCAACGTGATGTCGTGCAAAACCCAGCGACCGTCGAGTGCCACGAACAGGTGCCCGTTCCAGTTGCTGCCAGCGGTCTTACGCACGGGCGAGGTGTTTTCTCCAGCCGGGCGCAGCGGTGCGGTGCCTAAGTCGTCCGGCAGGCGTAGGCCATAGCGCAGTTCTCCGCCGACATTCGCGTAGGTGGCGAAATTGCCCAAGCTGCCGCCCCAGTGGCGGGTCAGATCCCAACCCCAACCGCTGACGTTTTCTTGCCTGATGACTCGTGTTCGGCGTTCGTGGAGCAACTGCAGCACGGGTTCGTCGCGCAGTTGATGTCTCCAGCCATTGAATCTGTCCACTCCGACGGTGTCATGCCACCAGTTCTGGACTTGCCTGGCCTGGGAGGAGGGCCCCACCACCCCCACGCGGAGTTGCGAAGTGCGCAGCGTATCGCCCCGCCTCGCGTTATAGCCAAGGCTCAACATCAAGGCGCCCGCGAAAGGACGATCATCCTTGATGAGATCGCTGCGCGTTTTGTCGTTCGGGGTGTACATCATCTGCCCGAAGCCGATGGTCATGTTCTGTTCGTCGAAGCCTTGGGGTTGGAGCATCGTGAGAAAGCGATTCAGCCCACGGACGAGACGCGGTAGACAAGGGTCATCGCTATAGTCCACGAGGTTGGGGGAAACCCAACTGGCGAGAAACCCGTTGGAGTACCCTTGGTCTTGTCCAATGCCGCCGAACATGTCGTTGTCGATCCGCAGATTGAGCGTTCCCGTTGAGCGCAGCGGGTTGTCCTGGTGGCAGGACTGGGCCTGTGCGGAGGCGCTCAGCAATAGCAGCAGCAAGGGGGCTGCGACTTTCAGCCTCCATTCAGTTTGGTCGGTGGACTGAACCTTCGTCACGCTGGCGTGCCACCCTGCCCAGGGGTTGCAGTCGCAATGACCGATTGGGGCTGGCGCACCAGCATCACCGGAACTGGTGCGATGCGAGCGAGCTGCTCTGCATCGCTTCCCATCAGCAGCCTGTCCACGCCCCGGCGTCCGTGAGTACCCAACACCACCAACTCGCATTGAGTGGTCAGTGCCTGCTGAGCGATGAGCACCGAGACGCGCTCGCCCTTGCTTTCCAGAAGGACGGTCTCAACCGCCAGGCCTTCCTGCCTCAGCCGCAGCGCCGCCTCGTCCAGCAGCTTCTGCCCGGCCGCCAGGAAGCCCGGCCTCACTTCTTCAATATAGATCCTCGGCCTCTCGAAGCCGTTGCTGTGCTTCATCTCCTCGATGACGTGCAGCAAGACGATGGTTGCGCCATTCAGGCGTGCCAGCACCGCAGCGTGGTGGAGCGCCAAATCGGCAGTAGGACTTCCGTCGAGCGGAACCAGGATTCTTGAGTACATGAATGTCTCCAGTTATCAGAGTAGAACGGGATGACGAACAGATATTGCGTATACCGTGTCGCAATAGCGGACGCGGGATACGCTTATTCAGTTGCGTACATATTCCCCTGGGGCGTCGCAAACAGTGGGGTATCCACTGGATTCAGCACCTATGAGCGGAGGCGCAACAACATCACCGGAACGCTCTCGCAGCCACGCCGACCATGCGGGCCACCAGGAATCCGGATGCGTCTGCATCGTCGCTTGCCACTCATCCGGCGCCATGTATCCATCACCGGCCGCGCGGGTATGGATTTGATATTGGCGGTTACCTCGGCCGGGCTCGCTCACGATGCCGCCGTTGTGTCCTCCAGTGGTCAGCACGAAAGTCAGCTCGGCCGAAGACAGGAGATGCAGCTTGTAAACCGAGCGCCAAGGCGCAATATGATCCGAGGCAGTGCCGACGCAAAACACCGGTACAGCGATGTCTCCCACTGAAACGGGGCGACCCGTGACGGGATAACGCCCCGCGCTGAGATCGTTATTCAGGTAAAGGCGTCGGAGATACTGCGAATGCATCTTCGCGGGGAGGCGAGTCCCATCGGCATTCCAAGCCATCAGGTCGGTCATTGCCCGGCGATCGCCCAATAGGTATTCGTCAATCATGCGAGACCATATGAGATCGTAGGAACGCAGTAGCTGAAAAGCTCCGCTCATCTGGTCGGAGGTCAAATAACCGGTTTGAGCCATGCTGGCTTCCAACAGCGCCACTTGACTCTCGTTGATGAAAAGACTCAGCTCGCCCGGTTCGCTGAAGTCCGTCTGTGCGGCAAGCAGGCTTACCGACACCAGCCGCGTATCGCCATCACGCGCCATGGCTGAAGCACCAATGGCCAGTAGCGTTCCGCCCAGGCAATAACCAGCCGCGTGGACTCCATGCCCGGGGACGACGGAAGTCACAGCGTCCAGCGCTGCATGCAGGCCGAACTCCAGGTACTCATCCATGCCCAAATCTCGATCCTCAGCATCCGGATTTCTCCAGGAGATGCAAAAAACCGTATGCCCTTGCGCAACCAGATACCGTATCAGCGAGTTATGCGGTGACAGATCCAGTACGTAGTACTTCATGATCCAGGCAGGAATGATCAGGATCGGTTCGGGATGGACTTTCTCGGTAGTGGGCGTGTACTGAATCAGTTCGATCAGTCGATTTCTCAGAACGACTTTTCCTTCCGTGACCGCTACGTCGCGCCCAACGACGAAGTTCTCCGTTCCCGCGGGAGGCTGGCCGGATAGTTGCCGACGCAAGTCGTCGAGAAAGTTGGACGTCCCCCGCGCTAGCAGCCTGTCGGACTAACTCTTTCCTGATGGGATAATGGCAGCGAGCCAACCGAACCGAGCCAGAGAGATGAGCCGTTTCCATCCTGTTGACCGCCAGACCGGCTACCTTTTACCGCCCTCGCT
>NZ_JBKJAD010000059.1:0-1274 GCF_048146105.1 Azonexus caeni | reverse complement strand
CAGGGGCTCCGCACTCGCCTAGCATAATGGTCTGAGTCCGAGCATGTTCATTCTGACCTCATCATCCCAGGCGGCAGCTTTACGCTTGAGGCGCAAGCTGGCTTTGGCGGTGTGGGTGGTATCGGTACGGATGATGTTGAGGACGATTTTCTTGAGCAGCGAGAGATTCTGCGGCGCATTGTCCTTGCGGATCGTACTGCCATCCTCACCGAAACTGACATCGAGGACCCAATGAAGCCGGTTCTCGATCGCCCAGTGCGATTTGACCGCTGCGGCAAGCGCTTCAGCGCGCAAGTCGCGCGAGCTGATGTAGTAGCGCTGTTCCAGCGCGGATTCCCGATCACCCACCCAGCGGACCGAGTCGATGCGGCCGATCGTCTTGCATTTTGGCCAGTCCGCGGCATCGACGATCCCCTTGGCCGGCAGCACCGATGCCATCTGACCGACGAGACGGCCATGGGACTTTTCAGCCAGCTGATGCCGGTCGATGGGCGCGGCATCGATGAAGGCCGTTTCGACCGCCGCAAGCAGCGTTGGCTGGTTGCCCTTGACCATCAACAGATAGTCGCCGCCTTGGTCCGTGATTTGGCGGGCAATACCCTTCTGGCACCCCATGGCATCGATGCTAACGAGCAAACCCTTGAGGTACAAGGCTTCGAGCAACTCCGGAATGGCGGTGATCTCGTTGGATTTCTCGGCCACCTTTTCCTGTCCGAGGACCACGCCCAATTCGGTGGCGAAGGCACTGACCATATGGATCGCACTTTCGCCGCCGCTCCCCGAGCCTCGCACCGTCTTCCCGTCGACGGCAATCGTGCCGCTCAGGGCGCCCACCACGCCGCTAACCCAGCGGCGGAACGCGGCCTCGAAGTGCTTCGGGTCAAGGGCACGGAAGATGCGCAGAAACGTGTCCTCGGACGGAATCCCGTTTTTCAGCACCAAAAACTGGCGCAGCCACGTTTCCTTCTTGCGCGCCCAGAAGGCGATGTCCTCAACGGTGTCGCAATCCGAGAGCATGGCGGCAACGGCCATCACCAGAATTTCCCGGAAGTCGTGCAAGGTGCCATTGCTGGGACTGCGCGGATCATCGATTTCGGTCAAACAGCTCATCAAGGACACCCCATTGTTTGCAGCCACTCTCGTCGCCCAAAAGGAGAGAGTAGACGTGATTTCCAATGGGTTCACAAGATGCTTGCATAAGGTGTTGAAGGTTAACGACTATCTGCTATCGGTCATGTCATTCGGGAATATGCGGTTCGAGTGCGGAAGCCCTG
>NZ_JBKJAD010000058.1:0-1278 GCF_048146105.1 Azonexus caeni | reverse complement strand
CCCCGGCCGGCCTGGCCGAGGTGCTGTCCGCCTTCGGTCCGGCCTATCTCGCCAGCCATGAACTGCCGCGTGGCGCGGCCAAGGTCTGGCGGGCCATTCTTGCCTGCCGTACCGCAGCGCTCGGCGGGCACGTCGAATCCTGTACCGATTGCGGGACGAGCCGGCACGTCTATCATTCCTGCCGCAACCGGCATTGCCCACGCTGTCAAACGCGGGCCAAGGAGAGGTGGCTCGCCGCAAGGCGGCGCGAGGTGCTGCCGGTGCCGTATTTCCATCTGGTGTTCACCTTGCCGCACGCGCTCAACGGCCTGATCGGCGCCGCACCGCGCCGGCTCTACGAGAACCTGTTCGCCGCTGCTTCGGCAACGCTCATCGAGTTTGCCGCCAGCCCGCGCCATCTGGGCGGAATGCCGGCGTTCTCGCTGGTGCTGCATACCTGGAAACAGGATCTCGGGCGGCATGTTCATGTGCATGCCCTGGTCGCCGGTGGCGCACTGTCCGACACCGGGGAATGGATCAGCCCGAAAAAGGGCTTTCTGTTTCCGGTCCGGGCCCTGTCGAAAGTGTTTCGCGGCAAGTTTGTTGCCGGCCTCGATGACTTGTACCGGCAGGGGTATCTGCCCGATTTCCTCAATCCGCTCGCTTGGCAGAACCTCAAGCAAGACCTCTACGCCCACGACTGGGTGGTCTATGCCAAGCAACCGCTGGGTGGGCCGCAAGCCGTGCTCGACTATCTCGGGCGTTACACGCATCGGGTGGCGATTTCCAATGAGCGCATCGTTGGCATCACCCATGACCAGGTGGCTTTCCGGGTACGGGCGGATAGCGGGGGCAAGAAGCGCGTGCTGCGTCTGGCGGGAAGCGAGTTCATCGCCTGCTTCCTGTTGCATGTGCTACCCAGCGGTTTCAAGCGCATCCGGCACTATGGCCTGCTCTCGCCGGCGAGAAAGAAAGTCGGGCTGGCGGCAGCGCGCTCGGCCCTGGCCGTGCCGCCGCCGGAACCGGCGATCATCGAATCGGTGACGGCATTCCTGCAGCGGGTGGCTCGCCTTGCGTCGATGTGCTGTCCGCACTGCGGCGGGCAGTTTCGGGTTACCGCCACGCTGCTGCCGCAGCGCGGGGCAACGGCCCGAGGACCGCCATGAGACGCTGCATCAAGCCCCTGCTGACGGTTTCTCCAACGGATGGCCAGACCATTCTCGGAAGGCTTCGCCCTGCGGCCTACCCAGTGATTCCCGAGCAGCTACGCAAGCATGATCGAGCCGGTTTGCTTCTCCC
>NZ_JBKJAD010000057.1:0-1367 GCF_048146105.1 Azonexus caeni | reverse complement strand
TCCCTGATATCCATTATCGTGGCGAGTCAATAGGGCCTGAGCAACGGGCGGCCGATCGGGCCATGGATTGATGGCTACACCAACTGAAAGTTCTTCTATTGGCAGTTCGGGAAAACAAGGATTTCATTGTTGGCTAGGCGGACGATCTTGAAACCGCTGTTGTTCTCCGCAAGAAGTCTGCCGTCATCGAAAGCGCTAGGCGGGATAGGAACCAAATAGTCACGTGTGTAGCACTGCACTTTTGATAGCGCCTCTTTGGCACTTGCTAGTTTTATTTCGTCTGGCAGGGAGCGATAAGAGAGAAAGACAACATTAAGTGCGCCGAACAGGGCATCGATTCCGCGTTTTAATTCGTCGCGATACAGCTTTGAGTTGTTGGCTCCCCATGCTGCCACGCGTTCAGTCAAATTTTGGCCGGGTAATTCCATGCTCGGAAGGTAGTAGAAGCTCTGGGAGAAAATCAAATTTCCCTCCGCGCCGCGGGCTTCCGCCCTCATTTTCATCCGGAGGCCGGAGAAATCTGGCGGAACCATCTGCTCAAGACTTATGGTTAGCGTGGCAGCTTTACCACCAATTGCTGTGCCTGAGTTTTTGGTGGGGGTTGCTACATCAAAGCGCTCCACGCGAATATCGCGTGGTTCTGATGCTAACGCCTGGAGTTTTCTGGTTAGCTCATCTCCCGCAATATTTTGGTCCAAAGAAGAATAGAACGTTGGCACCAGACTTCGGATTTCGTTCTCATAGCGAACAGCTGATTCATTATGAGTTAATGCTGCAATGATCCCGGCGGCAAGCACTCCTCCAACCATGGTGGCTCCAGTTGTTCCTGCGGCTGGATTTTTTTCCCATGTCAAAGGAGCAACAACGTTATTAAATTTGTTTTGGTCATCGCTTAATGAGTTGCCGGAAAACTCACGAAAAGTAGGCAAATCACTAGGCATAAATGCCTTAATTCTGACGGATGAAATTTTTTCTGCCTGATCACGCATTAACGGCTGCAGACTGTTGCATCCAGCTGAGGTTAAGCAAAGTGCGCAGTAGAGATTCAAAATTAGTATTTTTATGGGTGTCATTTTTAATTTTCCATTTGAATGAATGATGCTTGTCCGACGCCTCGTAACGAAAAAGCCTGATGCTAATTAAAAAATGATAACCGTGATATATTAACCCGGCAATCCAATAGGTTCATTACGCAGCATATTGGATTTTCTGGTGCTTGAAATAGGATATAACCCGTTCCGGTCGATTCTGTATTTTCATCATTGCGCCACGCACCTTCGATTCCAATTCGTCCCGATTCTTGGCTGGCTTCCCGCCATGGACCAAGGCCTTCAAGTCGCAATTCAGATACTCGTCCGGGTTGAGCT
>NZ_JBKJAD010000056.1:0-1509 GCF_048146105.1 Azonexus caeni | reverse complement strand
TAGTTCTACTTTGTCAGATTCGGCATTACTTTGATGCCCGAAGGGTTTTGGCCTGTTTTTGGTAGGCGGATTGCATCGCCTCAAGTCGTCGGCGATGGCGTTCGGTGATCATGTCGGCCATGTCGTCGTCGGTTTTGACCTTGCTGGGCAGCTTGTGCCGCAGGATGTCGATCAGGTCGTGGCAGGAGAGCATGCTGGCGGTGATGTCGCGATGCGCCAGGCGCTCTTTGGCGAGGAACATCAAGGCGATCATGACCAGCGCCATGTGGTGATGCCAGGCCTGCCAGCCGCGGGCCTGGTAGCCGGCCATGCCGCAGGTGCTCTTGGCGTCCTCGAAGGCGCGTTCGACGAAGTGGCGGTCAGCCTGCATGCTGGCCAATCGGCATAACGAAGCCTGCGGCTTGGCGTTGGCGAAACAGAACTTGAGCTTCTTGCCGCCGATTTCCCGGCGAACCAGCAGATGCCAGCGACGCGCCTGGGGCGCTTTGCCGTCCCAGACGAAGACCCGACAGCTCAGGTACTCGGCAACGACATCCCCTTTCTCCCCGGCGCGGACGGACAGGCGGCGCCAGGCGCTCTCCGGTTGCGCTTGCGCCCAAGCCGTCACCGTCTGAACGTCCGCTTGCGCCCGTAGCATCTTCGGCGCCCTGCCGCGAGGCTCGGTGCGCTCGGCAAGGGGCGGTTGCGGGTTCTCCAGATAGATCCCCTGATCGGCATGAATCTCGGCCAGGAAGGTCTCGCCTTCGTCATCCAGATTGTTCAATAACCAGGGTAGATGGCCGTAACCGGCATCGAACACGACATGGCTGTAATGCAGGCCCTCGCGCCGCAGACGTAACAACAATTCCAGAGCAATTTGACCCTTGGTCCGGAATTCCAGAGACTCCGGCATCCCTGCTTCCTGACAGCGTTGGGGATCATCAAACCAGTGCTTGGGCACGAACAGCTCACCATCGACCAAGGCACACGCGCGATCTCGCACCAAGGCCGCGAAGACGCCGACCTGGCTGTTCTCGGTCTTGCCCAGACGGCCATTCCACTGGCGTGCCACGCCGACCGACTTCTCGCCTTTCTTGGCGAAGGCGGATTCATCAAACACCAAGGCTGCGCCATGGCCGAACTGGGCATTGGCGTCGGTGATCAGTTGTCGCCGAACCTCGGCGCGCGACCAGTTCGATTCGCTCAACATGTGGTGAAGCCGCTGGTAGTGACTGCCCGCCACCTGTTCGGCCATCTGTTCCATGTTGCGCCGGTCGCACTGGAAAAGGCCATGGAGGTAGCGTTTGGCGGCGTCCTCAACCGAACGGGTCCGGCGCTGAAAACAGGGCAGATAAGGGCGGAAATGGTCGTCAAAGTGGGCGAGTGCCGAGCGGACCAGCTCGCGAATGCATTCGGAATATTGAGGCCGTCATGAAAATCCAAAGCCTCTGTAAATTCATTTAAAACAACAGCTTGCATTTTATCACATGACGGCTTCAGATGACTTTGGGGGAATCTGACAAAGTAGAA
>NZ_JBKJAD010000055.1:0-1535 GCF_048146105.1 Azonexus caeni | reverse complement strand
CTAGCAGCCTGTCGGACTTGAGGCGACCTGGCTGCTGAAATTGAGCTTGGATGGCCGAGATTTGGTGATTTTTATCTGGAAGCGCACGATTTTCCCTTGTTTTTGCTACTGCGGACGCAATACGGCCATGCGTTTCAAATTCCAGGCGAGGCAAATCAGAGCCCATTCCCCCGTGACCTTCTTCAAGCCGCGCAGGGAGAACTGACGAAAGCCGAGTACGGACTTGATGATGCCGAATACGGGTTCGACGGTTTGCTTGCGCAGGGCATAGAGGGTTCGCCCCGCCTTCGTCTTCAGTTTGTGTGCCATGGCCTGGGCGGGTGTTGCGTCGGCCGGCAAGGCGCCCGGCTCGGTAAAGCGTTCCAGCGGCGCGCGATGATGCTGCTCCCGCTTGATCGCAATGAACGGATCAATTCCTTGCGCTGCGCAGGCTTCAACATTTCTGGCGCTGTAAAAACCCGTGTCCGCCGCCAGCGCCAGCGGCCGACCCAATGAGGCCGGCAATGCTGCCAGTTGCTCGAGCATCGGCAACACCTGTTCCTTGTCGTTGCAGGCTTGTGTTACGCCGAGTCCAACGACCAGCATGCTGTCCGTATCGACCGCCGCCTGAGCGTTGTACGCTTGCTCAAAGCCACCGCCTGCCACCGGCATGATCCGCGATTGTTCATCCGTCAGATTAAGCTGGTCTTGCGCCTTCGGCCCAACAGCCGGCGGTTTCGGCGGCTTGCCGCCAGGCTTCTTGCCGCTTTCCTTGGCCTTCTGTTCGCGACGAGCCAGCTTCGCTTCGTACTCGGCTTGTTCTTTCTCGAAGCGCTCTTTCGCTCGTGCTTCGATCTTGGCTTTGGCGCAGGCCATGGCCTCCAGTCGTGCCTGGCGGCGAGCAATCTCTTCCGGTAGATTCATCCCGTCCGCCACCGCAGACTGGTCGGCCTGCTCGGCCATCGCCAGCAAGGACTCGACTTCTGCTTTGAGCTGAATTTCCAGTTGCTCAATGTGCCCGTGTGACAGCGCGCTGTGGCGCGACGCATTCGCCTTGATCTTGGTCCCGTCCAGGCTGACCGTACCCAGCTTCAGGAGCTTCATCTCCCGCGCCATCTCCAGCACTTGCACGAACAGGCCAGCCAACTCGTCAAGAAAGCGCCGCCGAAAACTCGCCAATGTGTCGTGGTCAGGGTGAGTGCCGGCTGCAATGAAGCGAAAGGCCACCGAGTCGTAGGTCGCCCGTTCAATCTTCCGACTCGAAAACACGCCGTTGGCGTAGCCATACACCAGCAACGCTAACAACACCGAAGGGTGATATGCCGCGCTCCCTCTTCCAGCGTAGGCTTTCTCCAGGGCGCTGAGCTCCAGTCCATCAACAACCTCGACAACAAACCGCGCGAGGTGATCTTCTGGCAGCCATTCATCGAGCGAGGGCGGTAAAAGGTAGCCGGTCTGGCGGTCAACAGGATGGAAACGGCTCATCTCTCTGGCTCGGTTCGGTTGGCTCGCTGCCATTATCCCATCAGGAAAGAGTTAGTCCGACAGGCTGCTAG
>NZ_JBKJAD010000054.1:0-1581 GCF_048146105.1 Azonexus caeni | reverse complement strand
CTAACCATCATGATTCAGAGTCTCGCCCCCGAACATGAAAGCCGCGCGATGGGCGATGATGTGCGGGTGGGAGAGGGTGGACGAGAGGTCGATTAACATTTGGCGGCCACACCCCGCGCTCTAACCGGACCCGACCTGGACAGTCCGTACCCCCGATTGTTCCCTGCGTTGTTGGCAGAGGACGCACGGTAAAGAGGCCTGCGCCGATTTCCGACGCAAGGCGTAACTGGCCGGGTTGTCCGCCGTCTCCCACGGTGCAGTTTAGCCATAGGAGATGGATCATGGAAACCCTTCACAAACGGGTCGCCGGCATTGACGTGCATCGCATGAAACACGTCGTGACCGTCCTGATCGAGGACGACAGCGGCCAAACCATCAAACAGCAGCGTGAGTTTTGCGGCTTCAAGCGTGACCTCAAGACCTTGGCCAGCTGGCTGCAGGAACAGCGCGTGGAATTGGTCATTCTGGAGAGTACGGGCATTTACTGGAAGAGCGTCTACGCTCACTTGGAAAATGCCGGCGTGCCAGCCTGGGTGGTCAATGCCCATCATGTCAAACACGTTCCCGGCCGCAAGACGGACGTGGCCGATTCCGAGTGGCTGGCCCAGTTGGGGCGTTTTGGCCTGGTTCGTGGCAGTTTTATCCCACCCGGGGATCTGCGCGAACTGCGTCTGGTGTCGCGTTACCGCAAGAAACTGGTCGCCATGCTGGCTGCCGAGAAGAACCGGCTGCACAAACTGCTCGACGATGCTGGCATCAAGCTGGGGGGTCTCGTCGCGGACATCAATGGCAAGGCGGCGAAGGCCATTGTCGACGGCCTGATCGACGGTTTGCCCACGAGCGAACTGATCAAACTCACCGGTCGCCTGCGGGCTTCCAAGGAAGACCTCCTCGCCTCCCTCGATGGCGGCCTGTCGCCCCGTCACACGATGTTGCTGCGCGAACTGCGCGGCCATATCGGCGAACAGGAAGCCCGTTTGAACCGACTGGATGCCTACCTGACCGAGGCCATGCAACCCTATGCCTGGGCCTTCGAGCTGCTGCAGACAATTCCCGGCATTGATGCCATGGCGGCCGCCGCCATCCTGATCGAGATCGGCGATGACATGACCCGCTTTGGCAGCGCACAGCGCCTCGCTTCCTGGTCGGCCTTGTGTCCGGGCAACAACGAAAGTGCGGGCAAGCGGAAAAGCGGCAAGACGCGCAAGGGCAACAGCTTGCTGCGCGCCTTGCTCTGCGAAGTCGCCAATGCGGCCCGATGTACCCTGTCGGTCTTCAAGGCCAAATATCAGGGACTCGTGGTTCGGCGCGGACACAAGAAAGCCATCGTGGCCTTGGCTCATAAACTCATTCGTACCATTTACTTCATGCTCACCCGCCGCCAGGCGTATCACGATTCGGGGATTGATTACGCGGCGGCGAACGTGGCTAAAAATGCTCCACGCTGGCTCAAGGCGCTGAAACGTTTCGGCTATTGGCCCGAAACCGCAGCCGCCTAGCCAGACCGGTCTTCTCCTCGCTATCCCGCCTACCCGGCAGGGAGCTACATCATCGCCCATCGCGCCGGGGCTTTCACGGTAA
>NZ_JBKJAD010000053.1:0-1620 GCF_048146105.1 Azonexus caeni | reverse complement strand
CCCCTACCGCTACACCGACGGCGCCGCCGCCCGCCGCCATGCCGATCTGCGCCTGGCCGCCTGGGAAGCCGCCTACCGCCGCTTCGCCGGCGACAGCACGGTGCGCCAGGCCGCCGCCGGGCAGAACTTCACGCTTTCCCAGCATGAGGAATACCAGGGCGACGACGCCCGTTTCACGCTGCTCGCCGTCGACCATGACGGCGCCAACAACCTCGGCGCCCAGGCCGCCAAGCTGCTCGGCAGCACCGCCGTCGAGGCCGGCAGCTACCGCAACCGGCTGCACGCCCAGCCGGCCGCCTTGCCCGTCGTCCCCCAGCCGCTGCAAAAACCCCTCGCTCCGCCGCAGATCGCTCTGGTGGTCGGCGTCAGCGGCGCACCACTGACCACCGAGCGCGATCACCGGGTGAAGATCCAGTTTCCCTGGCAGCGCGGCGAGCAGCCCAACCCGGGCGGCCTCGCCGCCGACGCCCCGGGCAAGTCCGGCAACGCGCCGGGCAACGAACAGTCCGGCACCTGGGTCCGCGTCACCGAATGGCTGGCCGGCCCCAACTGGGGCAGCCACTTCCTGCCGCGCATTGGCACCGAGGTCATCGTCAGCTTCCTCGACGGCGACATCGACCGCCCGGTGATCGCCGGCCAGATCCACAACGGCGCCGACCTGCCGCCCTTCTCCGCCGGCCACGAAGCCAGTGCCAACCACCCCGGCGTGCTCGCCGGCTGGATGAGCCACAACTTCGAGTCCGGCCACAACCAGTGGGTGATCGACGACGCCCCCGGCCAGTTGCGCACCCGCCTCGCCGCTTCCGACAACGCCAGCCAGCTCGCCCTCGGCCACCTCATCCACCAGGCCCCCGAATCGGCCAGCCGCGGCGCCTGGCGCGGCAGCGGCTTCGAGCTGCGCAGCGACGGCTGGCTCGCCGTGCGCGCCGGCGAAGGCATCCTGGTCTCCGCCACCGCCCGCCCCAACGCCGTCTCCACCCAGATGGACATCGTCGAGGCGGTCGGCCAGATGCGCTCCGCCGAGGAAACCGCCAAGGCCCTCTCCGACGCCGCCCGCGCCCAGCAGGCGCTGCCGCTCAACGCCAACGCGAAGCAGAGCGATTTCATCACCGCCCTCGACCCGCAAAAAGACGGCAAATTCACCGCCCCGGTCGGCGGTCAGGCAGCGAAGAAGGCCCAGCCCGGCAGCCGTGAGTTGGGCGACCCCACCGAGCGCTTCAACGAACCGTCCATCGTCGCCGAAGCCCCCGGCGACATCGCCCTCACCAGCCCCGCCAGCACCTTGCTCTTCGCCGGCGCCCACCTGCACGCCACCATCCAGCAGGACCTCCACCTCGCCGCCGCCCACACCCTCGCCGTCACCGTCGGCGAAGCCGCCAGCTGGTTCAGCCATTCAGGCGGCATCAAGAGTATCGCCGAAGCCGGCAGCCATACCATCCACGCCCACACCGACCAACTCGAAATCCTCGCCGACCAGTCCGTCACCGTCACCAGCTCCAACGACGAAATCCACATCCTTGCCAACAAGCAAATCCGCTTGGTCGGCGGGCAATCCTCGGTCACCCTCGAAGGATCGAACATCACCTTCGCTTGCCCGGGGACGTTCTCGGTGAAGGGGAG
>NZ_JBKJAD010000052.1:0-1837 GCF_048146105.1 Azonexus caeni | reverse complement strand
TGTGCGCCCGGCACGGGCGCACTCCTGCGGGTGTAAGTCCCGCCGTAAGTTGATCACGACGAACGAAGTGAAGCGCAACTGCGTGAGGGCGACCGAGCGTGGGGAGGAAGCGTGGAGCATAAACTGCGAGCCGATGAACAAGAAGCGGATAGAAGGCGCTGCTGAGCAGGGCGAGCGGGCATGTGACCGCGAAGCTCTTGTGATCAAGGCGAAGTGGCGTAAATCCGGCGGTTGTGCAGTGAAGGAGTGCGTTCTTACCCGGGGATATCTCGCCTTGGGCCTGAAAGGGCGACGCCGGGAGGCGGAGCGAGAAGTCAGCAGCGGCCATAGTAGCTGCCGGTATGGGGCGAAGGGCCAAACGAGAAGGAGTGCCTTACGCCATGTCGATGCGTGAAGCCAAGCGTCAGATGCCCGCGTCAGCGGGGCGGGTGCCGGAAGTGAGCGGTGAAGCTGCTCGCGCACGCACCAGCGACGAAGCTTTATGCCCGCGACCTGAAACGGAGAGTACAGGGTCAGCGCTGTTGGTAGCGGCGCTGACGAGGGAGAACCTGCAACGAGCGTGGAAGCGGGTGAAGGGCAACAAAGGTGCGGCAGGTGTGGATGGTCGGGACATTCCCGAGGCAGCCCGCTACCTGCAGAGCGCCTGGCCGGAAATTCGCCGACAGTTGTTGCAGGGGACGTACCGGCCCAGTCCGGTACGAAGGGTGACGATTCCGAAGCCGGATGGTGGTGAGCGCGAGCTTGGCATCCCGACGGTAACGGATCGGCTGATCCAGCAAGCGCTGCTGCAAGTATTGCAGCCGATTCTGGACCCGACGTTCAGCGAATACAGCTTTGGTTTCCGGCCGGGGCGAAGCGCACAAGAAGCGGTAGTTCGTGCGCAAGCCTACGTTCAATCGGGACGCCGGATCGTGGTGGATGTTGATCTGGAGAGATTCTTTGATCGGGTCAATCACGACATTCTGATGGGTCGCCTACAGAAACGTATGGGAGATGCCGGCGTACTTCGGCTGATTCGGGCGTATCTGAACAGCGGGATCATGCAGGATGGCATTGTTCAGTTGCGGCATCAGGGAACGCCGCAAGGCGGACCCCTATCGCCGCTGCTGGCGAATGTATTGCTGGATGAAGTGGATCGGGAACTGGAACGCCGAGGTCATTGTTTCGTGCGCTACGCCGATGATGCGAATGTGTATGTTCGTAGCCGGAAGGCGGGTGAGCGGGTGATGGCTTTGCTGCGGACGATGTACGCCAAGCTGCGCCTGACGGTCAATGAGGCCAAAAGTGCGGTGGCGAGTGCGTTTGGCCGCAAGTTTCTTGGGTTTGAGTTCTGGGTTGCCCCGAAAGGGGAGATCAAGTGTGGTGTGTCGGCGAAGCCGATGGCGACCTACAAGCAGCGGATCAGGCAACTGACCCGGCGCTCGGGTGGTCGCAGTATGGTGGAAGTCGTCGAAAGGCTGCGGCCCTATGTTCTGGGTTGGAAAACCTACTTCCGGTTATCGCAAACACCGAAAGTCTGGCGAACGCTGGACGAATGGATGCGGCACCGGTTGCGAGCGATTCAGCTCAAACACTGGAACCGCGCTCCGACAATGTATCGGGAATTGAAAGCGCTGGGTGCCTCGGAAACGGTGGCACGACGAGTGACTGGAAATTCACGCAGATGGTGGCGGAACTCTGCCAAGCAACTGAACATGATACTGACCATTGCCTACTTTGATGGACTCAGGGTTCCACGACTCTCATAACCTCAACTTCTCGAACCGCCCGGTGCGGACCCGCATGCCGGGTGGTGTGGGAGGGGCCGGTCAGGTAATCTGGCCGCCCCTATCCCGAT
>NZ_JBKJAD010000051.1:0-1924 GCF_048146105.1 Azonexus caeni | reverse complement strand
CCCGAGTTCGACAGTTAAACGCGTAAGTTGTTGTTTCATATGAACCGCAGTTCAAAAACGTGTACTACAAGAGAGAAAGTTGCTGAGGTTGCGTCGGTTTTTTCAATCTCAATGCGGCAAAAACGCGGTCCTGTGTTTCGGAGAGACGAGAGATGCCAGTGACTGGCCGTTCGGCCTGATTGATGCGAATCTGATGATGCTGAAGCTTCTGCAACTCTTGCAGCGCCCGCTCCGGCGACAGTTGCGCATCGGCGCTGCTCAGTCGCTGTCGCATGACGCGGTAAAGGATCAGGGCAGTAAAGCAAATGGTGGCGTGCGCCTTGATCCGCTCCGGCAGCCGATGAAACACCGGGCCGATCTCGATTTCCGATTTCAGCACCCGGAAACCGCGCTCGATATCAGCGAGTGACTTGTAACGGTCAACCACGCCCTGCGGCGACAAATCCGGCGTATTGGTTACCAGCAGCAATTTGCCATCCATCAGTTCAGCTAGCGCCAGCGCGTCATGGTCGATTTCGTAGGCAAAGAGCTCATTCTTCAAATCAACGCGGATGATGTTCGCCAGATGGGCCTCCTTGACCGCGTGATACAGCCGCGCCTTGGCGCCGCTGTCAGAGAGCTTTTTGCCACAAGCCTTCACCCCGGCATCCTGCGCATCGAGCTTGCCGACCCACGCGCTCGCCTGGGCTTCCAGTGTCTCGATCCGTTCGCGGCGCAATGCCTGGGCATCCTTGGCCACTTCGGGATCGTGCGCAACAACCAGACGCAAGCCGCGCCACGGCAATTCGGCGACGATTTCCTGCTCGGCATCGACGCACTGCGCCTGAAAGGTGTTGAGCAGTTCGGCAAATTCGCGGTAGCGCCGGCCGGGAACGGCCAGCACGAATTCCAGTGGCTCACCGCTTTCCAGGCGGATCTCGGACAGCTCCTCCAGGTTATCCAGCGACAGCAAGCCACGATCGGCCACCAGCACCACCCGGCGAATCGAAGGGAAGCGTTCGAGCACCGTCTTCAAGGTCGGCAACAGCGTCGGCGATTCCGCCGTGTTGCCGGCAAACACCTCGTGGTAGATCGGCAGACCATCACCCGTTTGCACCACACCGAGCATCACCTGACGAGCGATGAGGCCTTCCTTGGCCATGCCGAACCGGCGGACATCGCCTTCCTGGTCAGAGGTGCCTTCCGTGCGAATGGTGGTCATGTCGTAGAACACCACCGACAATTCTTGGTCGATCAAGGGACGCAGAAGATTAGCAACCACGGCATCGACCTCGGTTTGATGATCGACCAGAGCATCCATGCTGCGCAGCAGATGCTGGTGGGTGATCGATTCCACCTCAACGCCCGGCATCGCTACCGTATCCAACCAGCGCAACACCCCGAGTTTCGATTCCGGATCGCACAGGCGATTGAACACCATGACCCGAATCAGTGCCTCGACATCGATGCTGTGCCGGGTCTTGCCGAATACACGGCGCAGCTCGCCAAAGCCCAGCGATTCCCACAGTTCGTTGAGCGCCCAGACGTTGCCGAGCGCACGCGCCGATTCGAACTCGACTGCGGGCAATGGCGCATTCAGGAAATCCGGCCGACCGGTGACCTTGAGCAGGCCGGAGATGACGGAATCCAGGCTGTCGGTCAGTTGATCCAGGCGCCCGAGCGTAACCAAGGTGCGATGCTTGGCCTTGCCGGCGTCGTCGCGGAAAGCTTCGACAAGCTGAAGATATTGGCGCGGACCGGAGCGGGTGATCTTGAGGAACATGCCAAGACTTTACCAGCCAGTAAATGCTTGTCAAATATAGCCAAAAAAACCAGCGACGTGCCACTACACGACTTTTTTGGAAAATCGCCTTGAAACCCGCATGGCTGCGTGGGCAACTTCTCGAAAATGGCCTTTTTTGGGCTCGAACTGTCGAACTCGGGA
>NZ_JBKJAD010000050.1:0-2028 GCF_048146105.1 Azonexus caeni | reverse complement strand
ATAGCCAAAAAAACCAGCGACGTGCCACTACACGACTTTTTTGGAAAATCGCCTTGAAACCCGCATGGCTGCGTGGGCAACTTCTCGAAAATGGCCTTTTTTGGGCTCGAACTGTCGAACTCGGGAGAACTACATTCGCGTACGCTTGATCTTTGACCAGGTGCTTCCAGCATCATTGGAAGCGTAAACGCTACCCGTTAGGTCGATGTAGAGGACCACGTTCTTGGTCGCATACATCTGGCTTGCTATTACCGGCATTTCCTTGATCAATTCAGTCCAATCGTTGCCCCCATTTGAGGTCTTGTGGAGGCTAGTTGAGCCAACGAACATTCCGGTTCCGAAGCACAACATGTATAGCTCGTCTCTGGAAACTGCCGCGACGGAAAGCGCCCACGTGTAGATGCCAGCGCATGTATTGCTGTAGGGGGTCCATGTCGCACCACCGTCTGTAGTAAACGCATGTGGGGCTCGGGAGGTCTGAGATGTATAGACACGGTCAGCACCCTGCGTTCGCACCTCTCGGGACCAACCCGGCGCCGGATAGCTTTTCCATTCGCGTGATTCGAAGTCGAACGTGTGGACTTGACCTCCTGGCACCATCACAAGGTATTTTTGGTTTTGAATAGCGGCTAAACCTTGAAGCGAGGGCCAATTGATGACCAGCGATGGCTGGGCGATCGGTATTCGCCGAAGTTCGTCCCAAGCTGCTCCTTCTTTGTCTTTTTGACTGTGAACCAACAACTCATTTCGATATAGGGTTACCACCAAGAGTTCGTCGGCGTGGCGCCCGATATGCATTATCAAGCCATCCGGCACGGGTGAGGTCTTGGCCTTCCAGGTGCGACCACCATTAGCTGACGACAGCATCAATCCTTCCTCGCCGCCAATAATAATGCTGTCGGCGTCAGTGGCGCTGATTGCCGTAATTTCCCGAGGATCTCCTATGTCAACGCTCTTCCAACCGCGTTCGGGGTGAAGAAAGACAATTTGGCCAAGGTTAGTCCCCGCAATAATCTCCCCCGACGGAAGTTCCTGAATGTTGTTTAGAGCGTAAGTGCTCTGCTTAGCTAGGCTTAAGCGTGCTGCGGCATCGGTAGTCTCATGCCATTCGGCTATGGAGGCTGTCGCGCCAGCGCGGTCTGAGATGGCCTGCATTACGCCCATGGTAATTGTCCCAACAATACCCATGGTGGCCGAGTTGCTGACCACTATCACGCTGCCGCTGGCAACCTTCCCACTGGTATTCTGTTCTACATCTAACCATCCAAGCACCGGGCGTCCCGCCGACAACTCGCTCAAGCCTGAAAAATTCGTGCGCAGAAACCTCTGAACATCGTCGGTACTTGGATACCGAAGCACAGTTGTCTCGCGGTTTCCGATTGGCTGATAGATCAGCGTGCCGAGATTGGTAATGTGTTCCCGGCGCACTTCAAATGTCATGCCCTGATCTTTGAGCGATACGGAACGGCCCAATCCTCCTTGCCCGGCGACGAGCCCGGTTATCTGGTATCTCCCTTCAGGAATCAGGCCAGCAAAGATTTGGGTGCTACGTCTGCCGTCATCATTTTCAGCAATAAGCTGTGCGCGAGTTCCGTCGCTGTGCTCAACATTGAGACTGCCCCATTTGTTTGAAAATCCCACGGCTAGATCAATGGCGGCCGTGTTGGTAACTATCCGGAGAGCAACCAAGCCTTTATCGTCAGAGAAGCTCGAAGGTCGTTCGCTTGTTGGTTCCGCCGCATTTGATGCAGTAACTGATGCGTTGAATAACAACAGAAAAATTAAAGTAACGAGGCGGCCTAGCATGGTACGACTCCAAGAAGGGAGGCTCAAATGGCTATCAAAAGCATCGAAGACAAATGCATTAAAGATATATCAGAACGTTTGTTGGAAGCCAACCGTTACCGTGAAAGCCCCGGCGCGATGGGCGATGATGTAGCTCCCTGCCGGGTAGGCGGGATAGCGAGGAGAAGACCGGTCTGGCTAGGCGGCTGCGGTTTCGGGCCAATAGCCGAAACGTTTCAGCGC
>NZ_JBKJAD010000004.1:0-226662 GCF_048146105.1 Azonexus caeni | reverse complement strand
GAGCGTTTTTTCTGCCGCCTCAAGCAATTCCGCCGACTGGCAACTCGCTATGAAAAACTGGCTACGCGCTTCAACGCATTCTTGCAACTTGCCTGCGCTTACATCTGGCTAATGTGAACACGCCCTAGCGTGGCGCGGGTATAATCGCCGCGTTCGACAAAACGGAACCCGGTGCGAGACAACTCAATTCCGGGGCGGGCCCGCCGCTGTAACCGGGGACCCCATCGCAATAAGCCACTACGAGCGGAAACAGACGCTCCGGGAAGGCGCGGTCAGGGGGACGATCCGGGAGCCAGAAGACCTGTCGGACGGAAAAACAGAAAGCCTGTGGACAGGGCTTCGTGTTCGCGTCTGGACGATGCGGGCACGAGGCCCTTTCGCTTTTGGAGAATCGGATGCATTCCTTCGCAATCGTCGCCCCCGACCGGGGCATTGAAAATTCGCTCAGACACAAGGTCGACCGCAAGACCAAGCCGCCCGGCTCGCTCGGGCAACTGGAGTCGCTTGCGGTACGCATCGGCCTGATCCAGCAGACGCTGACGCCGTCGCTCGAGCGGCCGCAGATGCTGGTCTTCGCCGGCGATCACGGCGCCGCCAGGGCCGGCGTCTCGGCCTATCCGCAGGACGTGACCTGGCAGATGGTCGAGAACTTCCTCGCCGGCGGCGCGGCGATCAACGTCTTTGCGCGCCAGAACGGTCTCGGCCTGGCGGTGGTCGATGCCGGCGTGGCGCACGATTTCGGCGGCCCGCGTGAAGGCCTGATCGATCTCAAGGTGGCGCCGGGCACGGCCAATTACCTGGAAACCCCGGCGATGACGGCGGCGCAATGCGCGCAGGCGATCGAGCAGGGCGCCGGCGTGGTCTTCGGGCTGGCGGCCGCGGGCTGCCAAGTGGTCGGTTTCGGCGAGATGGGCATTGGCAACACCGCCTCGGCGTCCTTGATCACCCACTGCCTGACCGGCGTGCCGCTGGCCGATTGCGTCGGGCGCGGCACCGGCCTCGACGACGCGGGGCTGGCGCGCAAGCAGGTGCTGCTGGAGCAGGCGCTGACCCGCTATCGCGTCGCAGGCGGCGACGACGACCCCTTTGCCGTGCTCGCCGAGTTCGGCGGCTTCGAGATGGCGACCATGGCCGGCGCCATGCTGGCGGCGGCGGAAGCGAAGATGGTGCTGCTCATCGACGGCTTCATCGTCGGCGCGGCGGCGCTGGTCGCCGCGCGCCTCGAACCGGCCTTGCTCGACTACTGCGTCTTCTGCCACCATTCGGCCGAGCCCGGCCACCGTGCCCAGTTGCAGGCCTTGCAGGCCGAGCCACTGCTCGACCTGGGCCTGCGCCTGGGCGAAGGTACCGGCGCCGCGCTGGCTTTTCCGCTGGTCCAGGCGGCGGTCGCCTTCCTCAACGAAATGGCCAGTTTCGAGTCGGCCGGCGTCGCCGGTTAGCCATGCTGCGCCGCGAGCTCGATTACTTCCTCGGCGCCCTGCGTTTCTTCACCCGGCTGCCGGTGCCGGCCTGGGTTGGTCATTCGGCCGAGGCACTGCAGCATTCGGCGCGCTGGCTGCCGGCGGTCGGCCTGGTCGTCGGCGGCATCGCCGCGTTGGTCTACCTGGCGGCGCTCCAGATCTGGCCGCAGCCGGTGGCGGTGTTGCTGGCGATGGCGGCGACGCTGTACGCCACCGGCGCCTTCCACGAGGACGGCCTGTCCGACACCGCCGACGGCCTCGGCGGCGGTTGGGAGAAGTCGCGCATTCTGGCGATCATGAAGGATTCGCGGGTCGGCAGTTACGGCGTGGTCGCGCTGTGGCTGGGGCTGACCGGCAAGTTCGTATTGCTGGCGGCGTTCGATCCGGCGCTGGTGCCGGCGGCGCTGCTCGCCGGGCATGCCTGGTCGCGCGGCTGCGCGACGCTGTTGCTGGCGAGCATGGACTACGCGCGCGACGACGATCAGTCCAAGGCCAGGCCGCTGGCCCAACGCCTGACTGGGGGGGCGCTGCTGTTCGCCCTGGCGTTCGCGCTGGCGCCGTTACTCTGCCTTCCTTGGCCGCAAGCGGTGGCCGGCCTGCTGCTGGCGCTGCTGGCGACGGCCTGGCTGGCGGCCAAGTTCCACCGCTGGCTGGGCGGCTACACCGGCGATTGCCTGGGTGCCACCCAACAGCTCGCCGAAATTGCCTTCTACCTCGGGCTGCTCGCGCAATGGCCGCGCTGACGCTGTACCTGGTGCGCCACCCGCGGCCGCTGATCGCGCCCGGCGTCTGTTACGGTCAGCTCGATGTCGCGGCCGAAGATCCGGCGCCGATTGTTGACCGCCTGCGCCGCGAACTGCCGCCGGGGTTGCCGCTCTGGAGCAGCCCGCTGCAGCGCTGCCGGACGCTGGCCGAAGCCCTGCAGCCGGCGCCGCGGCTCGATGCGCGGCTGATGGAACTGGATTTCGGCGCCTGGGAAGGTCGTCCGTGGGACGACATCGCGCGCGCCGAACTCGACGCCTGGGCCGCCGACGTTGACGGCTACGCGCCGCCCGGCGGCGAAGCGCCGCGCCAGTTGCAGCGGCGCGTGCTCGCCTTCGTCGATGAACTGCCGGCCGGAGCGCATCTGCTGGTCACCCACGCCGGCGCGATCCGCGTGTTGCTCGCCGCGGCTGCCGGAGAAACGCTGGCGGCAGCCCAGCGCCGGCCAGCGCCTGACTACGGCAGCCTGACCCGACTCAATTATTTCTCGGGCAGCCGGTAGCGCTGTTCGCGGTACAGCCAGGCCGGCAGCAGCGCGTGCGCCAGCGCCCGTTTAGCCAGGGCGTCGCCGTCGGCGGGCGGCGCCTCGGCGGCGCTCAGGCGCTTTGTCTGGCGGTCATAGTGGGCGAAGGCCGGGGTTTTTTCTGGGCGCAGGACGACGACCTGGTTGCCTTCCATCCAGCCGTAATTCTGCTCGTACTGCATCATCGCCCGGCCAGGCAGGTCGTCGGCTTCGCGCGTCAGGTCGCGACCCGGCATGGGGTGTTTGGTGTCGACGCCCATCAGCGAGAGCAGCGTCGGCGCCAGGTCGATCTGGCTGGCGACGGTCTTCACCCGCTTCGGTTTGAGGTCGGCGCCGAGGATCAGGCCGGGGATGTGGAAGCGCTCGACCGGTACCATGCTGTCGCCACGCACGCGGATGTCGTGGTCGGCGACGACGACGAACAGGGTGTCCTGCCAGTAGGGACTGGCCTTGGCCTTGGCGATGAACTCGCCGAGGGCATGGTCGGTGTATTTGACGGCGTTGTTGTCGGTCGCCCTGGGTTGCTCGTAAAGCTCGATACGGCCGTCGGGGAAGTCGAAGGGCGAATGGTTGGTCGAGGTGAACACCAGCGTGAAGCTGGGCTGGCCCTCGGCGTGCTTGGCGTTCAGGCGCTCGTGCGTCTTGTCGAACAGGTCTTCGTCGGAAACGCCCCAGCCGGCGACGAACTTCGGGTTCTTGAAGTCCTTCTGTTCGGTGATGTGAGTGAAACCGTTGCCGGTGAAGAAGCCGCGCATGTTGTCGAAATGCGCTTCGCCGCCGTAGATGAACTCCGATTCGTAACCGTGGCGGCCGAGGATGGAAGCCAGCGTCGCAAAATTGCGCTGGGCCAGCGACAGCTTGACGACGGCTTGCGCCGGCGTCGGCAGGAAGCCGGTGGTCACCGCCTCGATGCCGCGGATCGAGCGGGTGCCGGTGGCGTAGAGCTGCTCGAACCACCAGCCTTGTTCCTTCAGCTTTTCCAGGTTGGGCGTCACCGGGACGCCGCCGAGCGACTGAACGAAGGTCGCGCCCAGGCTTTCCTCGAGGATGATCACCAGGTTCAGCGGCTTGGCACGGCGTACCGTCGCCTGCTGGTCGACCAGGGTCGGAATTTCCGGGTCGCCGACCAGCGGATGCGGGTTGCCGAGGCTGGTGCGGGCGTGGCGGAACTCGGCGAGCATGTCGGCGCTTTCCATCTTGCCGTAGATCTCGCTCGAATTGGCCTCGTGCTGCATGCCGTAGATCGCGTGCGTCACCGACCAGGCGGAATTCAGGATCAACGTATTGACCATCGGGTCGGCGGTGAGCGCGAAGGTGGCCGGGTTGGCCGGCCGGTGCTGCAGGCTGGAACGGATGGCCAGGGCGCAGATCAGCACCAGCAGCGGCCAGCTCAGCCACAGTTTCCAGCCCGACCACGGCGCCTCGCGCCGTTGCCAGGCACGCATGATCCGCCACGCCGACCAGCCGAGCAGGCCGGTGACCAGCAGACCGCCGACCAGGTGCAGGCGGAAGCCGCTCCACAGCATGGCGACGACTTCGTTGGGGTATTTCAGGTATTCGACGAAGAGCCGGTTCGGCCGGCTGTCGTATTCGTTGATGAAGGCCGGCGAGGCGATCTCGAGCAGCGCCAGGGCGGCGATCATCAGCGTCATCCAGCCGACGTTCAGCCTGCGCCAGGCCGGCCACAGGCGCTTGCCGGCGAGCAGCGGGGCGAGCAGCAGCAGGGGCAGGGCGAGCAGGGAAAGCTGGATCACGTCGACACGCACGCCCTGCAGCAGCATCGTGCTCCAGATGCCGGTGGCGGCGACCCGCTCCGACTGCCACAGCATCAGCGCCGCGCGCGACAGCGTCAGCAGCGGCAGGCCGACCAGGAAGAGCATGGCGATGCCGGCGTAGGGGCCGCAGAAATCGAGGCGTTGCCAGAGACGGGAGATAGGGGAGGCGGGAATTGCGGCTTGAGGCATGGAAATCTCGTTGGAAGCGGGCCGGAAAAGTCTGGATCAGATCGATTAAACGGCCATTAAGTTCGTCCGGGAGCGCTATTGTGCCTCAGCCCGGTAGTCGCAGGCAGGCGAGCAGGCCGCCGAGCGGTGAACGGCCGAGGCTCAGCTCGCCTGCGTAGGTTTCGGCGATGTCGCCGGTGATCGCCAGGCCGAGGCCGCTGCCTTCGACGTCTTCGTCGAAGCGTCGGCCGCGTACGCCGGTTTCGCGGATCTGTTCCGCCGACAGGCCGGGGCCGTCGTCGCCGATTTCGACGACGACTTCGTCGTGCTGCCGGCGGGCGCGCACGCTGACCCGCGATCTTGCCCATTTGCCGGCGTTGTCGAGCAGGTTGCCGAGCATTTCCTCGAAATCGGTCTGTTCGCCCCGCCAGTGCAGGTCGCGGTTGACGTCGAGCTGCCAGCTCAGGCCACGTTCGCGGTGCAGGCGCTGCATCAGGCCGATCAGGCTGTCGATGCAGTCGCCGACCGCCACCTGGCGGACGCTGCCGGCACCGCTGCCGGCGCGGGCCAGGTGGCGGTCGATCAACTGGGTCATGGCGCCGACCTGCTGGCGCAACAGGGCATTGCGCTGCAGTTCGCCATCGGCGGCGAGCAGCGACAGCGGCTTTTTCAGCGCGTGGCTGAGGTCGGCGGCGTGGCCGCGGGCGCGGTCGACGATGCGCGCGTTGCGGGCCAGCACCAGGTCGAGTTCCTGGGCCAGCGGCGCCAGTTCCGGGCCGTAGTCGTTGCCGACGCTGGCGGCGCTGCCGGTGCGCACCGCCGCCAGCCGGTCGCGTAGCCGGCGCAGCGGCAGCAGTCCGAGACGGACCTGCAGGATGCTGGTGAGCAGCAGCGAGACGATCAGGCCGAGTTGGGTGAGGAGCAGGATGCGGTCGAGGCGATCGAGTTCGCTGGCGATCTCGGCGGCCGGGCCATAGACGTGCAGGTGGGCCGCTTGTCCATCCACTTCGATGACGCGGACGATGCCCATGACGGCCAGTCCTTGCGGGTCGACCCCCTGCCGCAGCTCGGGGTTGCCGGGTACGGGCCGGTTGCTAGCGGTATCCAGGCGGCTGTCCCACAGCGAGCGCGAAGCCTGCAGTTCGCCGCTGCCTTCCAACTGCCAGTACCAGCCGGAGAAGATGCGGCCGAATTCGTCGTTGCTGCGCCCGAGCCAGTGGATCTGGCTGCTGCCGGGCAGGATGGAGAAACCGGCGAGCAGTCGCTCGGTCCGTTCTTCGAGGCGTTGCTCGAAATGCCGGAGCAGGGTGCCCTGCACGCTCTGCCGCAAGATCCAGCCGCCGACCGTGCTGACCAGCAGGGCGGCGATCGCGGCCAGCGCGACCAGGCGCGAGGCCAGACCAAAACGGTGCAGCCGGCTAGACGGCATCGACTTCGGTAAGGCAGAAGCCGCGCCCGCGTTCGGTCTGGATCAGCGGCACGCCGAGCTTGCGCCGGATACGGCCGATCAGGACATCGAGGGTGTTGGAATCCGGGTCGAGGTCGCGCGCGTAGACGTGTTCGCTGATTTCGTTGCGGCTGACGACGCAATCCTTGCGCTGGATCAGGTAGGCAAGGATGCGTTTTTCCTGGGCGGTCAGGTTGAGCGGCGCGCCGTCGAGCGTGAAACGGTCGGCGTTGGCGTCGTAACTGAGTGGGCCGGCCTGCAGGATCGGCGAACTGTGACCGAGGGCGCGCCGCTTCAGGACACGCAGGCGGAGCGCGACTTCCTCGTGCAGGAAAGGCTTGGTCAGGAAGTCGTCGGCGCCGGCGTCGAAACTGGCCAGCTTGTCGCTCCAGCGGCCGCGCGCGGTCAGTACCAGCACCGGCAGGCGGCGCCCCTGCTCGCGCCAGTGGCGCAACACCGAGACGCCGTCCTGGCCGGGCAGGCCGAGATCGAGCACGGCGGCATCGTAGTCCTCGGTGCTGCCGACGAAAGCCGCCTCGTCGCCGTCGTGCACGGTATCGACGATCATGCCGTCGGCGCTCAGCGCGGCGGCGACTTTCGCGGCGAGTTCGCGGTCGTCCTCGACCAGCAGCACCTTCATCGGCTGACTTCCTCGTCGTTGAGCAGCTTGCCGCTGACCGCATCGATGTCGAGTTCGAAGACGCGGCCGTCGTTGAGTCGGACTTCGACCTCGTAGAAATAGTGGCCGTCCTGATCGTATTCCAGTTCGACTTCGTGGATGGTGCCGCGGTAGCGCGCGGGTAGGCGGGCGAGCAGGTCGGGCAGCGGCATCAGCTTTTTCAGGACCTCCTGGCGGTGGCCGTTGCCGTCGATCAGCTCGCCACTCCGGGCATCGATGACGAACTCGCGCAACTGTCCGTCCTGCAGGATGAGCTGGACCTCGTAGATCAGCCGGCTGTCGGCCGCCAGCTTCAGTTCCAGCTCGAGGACCTTGCCCGGGTGGCGGGCGAGCAGCGCGCGCAGCGCCTTGGCCATGTCGAGACGCGGCATTGCCGGTGTCGCGTGCGGCAACTCCCCGCCGCTCACCGCATCGACCAGCAGCTTGCTGCGTTGACCGTCGCTCTTGAGCACGGTGACCTCGTAGATACGCCTGCCGTTGAGGTCGCGTTCGAGATCGACGTCGAGTACCTTGCCTGGATGCGTTTTCTGGACACCGGCCAGGATTTCCGCCAGCGGTTTGAGCTGGCCGGCCTCGACGGCGCGGCGGATGACGTATTGCTCTTCGGCGTGGGCGGGCGGCAGCAGGAGTAGGGGGATCAGGAGGGCGGGCAGGAGTTTCATGGGGCGCATGCTGCGGCAACCAGGATAAACGGTTGATGAATTGTAGCGTCAGGCGGCGTTTAGCGTCGGGGCGGCAGGATGGTGCCGTCGTCGACTGCAACTGTTTAGGTCATGTCCACCACTCGCAGCCTCTCTGTTCCGCTTTCCCTATCCGCTCCCCGGCTACGCTGGCCGCACGGCGGCTTCCTGCTGGCGATCCTGTTCGTTCTCGCCGGTGCCGCGCTGTTCGGGCGCTGGCCGCTCGTCGCCCTGCTCTGGCAGCAGGCGACGGCCGATGCTGCGCAACGCGAGCAGGCGGTGTGGCTGCCCGACTACCGGGTCGACATCGAAGCCCGGCCGTTGGCCGGCATCGCCGCCAATCTCTCCGGACTGACTTACGACCCCGATCGCCGGAGCCTGTTCGCAATCACCAACGCCCCCCCGGAAATCATCGAGTTGTCGCTGAGCGGTGATGTGCTGCGCCGCATCCCGCTGAGCGGGGTGCGCGATCCGGAGGCCATCGAGTATGTCGGGCCCGGCGAGTTCGTGCTGACCGATGAACGGCGACAGGCGCTGGTGCATGTCCGGATCGACGCGGGGACGCGGGCGATCGATGCCGGGCGGGCGCCGCGCCTGGCACTCGGCATTGGCCGCAACGGCAACAAGGGCTTCGAGGGGCTGGCCTTCGACGCCGCCAGCGGTCGCTTGTTCGTCGCCAAGGAGCGCGATCCTCAGCGCATTTACGAGGTGCGCGGTTTCCCCTTCTCGGCAACGGCGGCCGTCGACATTGCCGAAGATGCGGCGCGCGATGCCGCCTTGCCCGGCACCGACCTGGCCGGCTTGCACTTCGACGCGGCAAGCGGCCACCTCCTGGCCTTGTCGGAGGAATCCCGCCTCCTGGTTGAATTTGCCACCGACGGCCGGCCGCTGAGCAGCCTCTCGCTGGCCGCCGGCCGCAGTGGCCTGCAGAAGGCGGTACCGCAAGCGGAGGGGGTGACCCTGGACGACCAGGGGCGGGTCTACGTGGTCAGCGAACCCAACCTGTTCTATCGCCTCACCCGCCCGCCGCCCGTAAGCCCTGCAGGCTGACCGCCAGGCCGCCGCTCGGCTGGTTGGCCAAGTGCAGGCTGGCGCCGTGCAATTCGGCGATGCGGGCGACGATCGCCAGCCCCAGCCCATTGCCTTCGGTTTTGCCCGGTTCGGCGCGGAAGAAGCGTTCGCCCAGGCGGGCCAGGACGGCCTCCGGGACACCGGGGCCGTTGTCGCTGATCGTCAGATCGTAGCTGGCGTCGTCGCGGCGCGCGATGGTGACGCGGATTGCGCTGTCCGGCGGGGAATAGCGCAGGGCGTTGTCCACCAGATTGCGCACGGCGATCTGCAACAGGTCGTCGTCGCCCTGGACGAGACAGGCGGCGTCCAGTTGCGGGCTGGCGACGGCGTGCTCGGCATGGCTGGCGACAATGACGCGGTCGACCAGCTTTCCGAGGTCGACCGTCTGACTGTGCGGCGGGCAACTCAGTGGGTCGAGTCGGGCCAGGCGCAGCAGTTGCTCGACCAGTCGGCCGGCCCGGTCGACACCGGCTTCGATTTGCTGCAGCGCATGCTCGCGTACCGGCGAATCGCCGCTCAGTCGTGCCACCTGGGTCTGAACCTTGAGCGCGGCGAGCGGTGTGCGCAACTCGTGGGCGGCGTCGGCGGTGAACCGGCGTTCGTTGTCCAGCGTGCGACCGACGCGGCCAAACAGTCGGTTGATTGCCGCCACCAGCGGTTGCGCCTCGGTCGGGACGCGGCGGGTGGTCAAGGGCGCCAGGCTGTCCGGCGTGCGTGATGCGACTTCGCGGGCCAACTGGTCCAGCGGTCGCAGGGCACGCATGATCGACAGATAGATCAGCAGGACCAGCACAGGCGTGATGAGCAGCAGCGGCAGCACCGTCTGGGTGGCGACTTCGAGCGCGGCGCGGTCGCGCAGGCCGATCGCCTGGGCGACCTGGACCCGGTAGCGACCGTCGGCGGAAACCGCGTTGAGTACCCGCCAGGCTTCTTCATGGCGGATGATGTCGTTGTAGCCGGCGACGCCGAGGATGGGAAACTCCGGCGCATCCGGCGAGCGGGCGAGGATGCTGCCGTCGCCGTGGCCGATCTGGAATTCGAGTGGGGGTTCGTAGATGTCTGCGGCGCCACGCACCGTTGCCAGCCGCGGGATGAGTTCGGCGAGGTCATCCTCGTTGTCGTGGGTGATCGCCAGCAGCAGGCGGGCGGTCTGCGCCAGGCTGCCGTCCATCAGCTCCTCGGCTTCGTGTTGCGCCTTGCTGTAACTGAACCATCCGGTGAGCAGCCAGGTCGTCATGACGACCGCACCGATCACGGCGAGCAGCCGCCAGCGTAGCGAGTTGAGGCGTTGCGACGGCAGCAGGCGGCGCATCGTCAGTCGTCGGTCAGCTGGTAGCCGAGGCCGCGTACCGTTTTGATGAAATCGGCGCCGAACTTCTTGCGCAGGTGGTGGATATAGACCTCGACGGTATTGCTGCCGGCCTCGTCGCCCCAGGCGTAGAGGCTTTCCTCGAGCTGGCTGCGGCTCTTGATGTGGCCGGGCTGGCTGATCAGGGCGTGGAGCAGGGCGTACTCGCGGGCCGACAGCGGCACTTCCTGGCCATTGAAGCTGACCCGCTTGCTCGCCGGGTCGAGACTGACGCCGCGATGCTCGAGCAGCGGCTGTGCCTTGCCGCCGGCGCGGCGGAGCAGGGCGCGGATGCGCGCCTGCAGCTCGCCGAGGTCGAAGGGCTTGGTCAGGTAGTCGTCGGCGCCGTGGTCGAGGCCGGCGATCTTGTCCTCCGCCGTGTCGCGCGCGGTCAGCAGCAGTACCGGCGTCTGGTCGCCGCGGCCGCGCATCTCGCGCAGCACGGCGAGCCCGTCCTTGCCCGGCAGGCCTAGGTCGAGGACGCAGGCGTCGTAGCTGTGATCGGCCAGGGCGAGCAAGGCCAGTTTGCCGTCCGGCACCCAGTCGACGGCGTAGGCGGCGAGCATCAGCCCGGCGCGGATGCCGTCGCCGAGCAGGGTGTCGTCTTCAACCAGCAACAGTCTCAATTAGCGTGCCTCTCCGGCGGTTTTGGCGAGCAGGGCGCGGATTTCCTGGCGCCGGCCCTGGTCGGCCACTTCGCGACCCGGGCGGGCCGGGGCGGCGAGGGCTTTTTCCAGATAGCGGCGGCCTTCGGCGACGCGGTCCTGATCGATCAGATACTCGCCGTAAAAGAAATTCGGGTCAATCCCGTCCGGGTTGACGGCCAGCGACTTCCTGAACAGCGCCTCGGCCTTTTCCTTGTCACCGAAGCCGAGCGGCCAGCGCGGCACCTTGGCGTAGAGCGTCGCCAGGCTGGTGTAAGCGGAGCCGTTGAGCGACTTCTCGTCGAGCTTCAGGCTTTCCTCGAGCAGCGCCCGGGCTTCCTTGGCCAGCGACAGGCCGCCGAGGCCACCGCGCACGCCGGCCTCGCTGGAGACGACGATGGCTTCCCAGATCAGCGCGGCAGCGAGGTTGGGGTTGTTGCGGGAAAGCTGTTTTGCCTGGGCGGCCAGGTCGCGGTAGAGGTCGGCTTGCCGGTCTTCCGGCTGGCGGTACTTGATCTCCGCCCAGCGGTCCTGGATCGGGCGGATCAGTTCGTCGCCGGGGGCGGCGTGAATCAGCGTCGCGCAACCGAGGCCGACGGCGAAAAGCAGGGATTTCAAACGGGACATGATGCCTCCTGTGTTCTGTTGAAGGTCACGCCTTGGTGGCGTGTTGTTTGATCTTGGCCAGCTTGCCGCGCAGGCCCTGGTCGACGAGACCGGGGGCGAAGCCGTTGAGCCAGGCGAAAAAGCGTTCCGGGAAACCGATATGGCCTTCGGCGACATCGTTGGCGAGCATGGCGACAATGTGCCGGGCAACCAGTTCCGGGCTGTCGGTGGCGCTGCCCAGGGTGCGGTTCAGCGCGCGCACCGCCGGCGGGTTGATCGGCGTGTCGATGGCGCGCGGTGCGACATGGATGACGCGTACCGTGCTGTCAGCGAGTTCGCGCCGCAGCGCCTGGGAAAAGCCGCGTAGCCCGGCCTTCGCCGCCGAATAGGCGGTAAAGCCGGCGAAGGGCACGCTGCCGAAGGTCGAGCCGATGTTGACCACCGCCGCCTCCGGCTGTTGCGTCAGCCAGGGCAGCAGCGCCTGGGTCAGCCGGATCGGCGCGCCGAGATTGGTCGCCAGGATGCGTTCGACGTCGTTCCAGTCCTGCTCGGCGAGCAGGCCGAAATTGGCAACGCCGGCGTTGTTGATCAGGATGTTGGCGCCGAAGCTGCGGGCGGCCTGGACCGTGCTGTCGATGCCGCCGCCGTGCGTCAGGTCGGCTTGCAGCAACTGGTAGTCGCAGCCGGCCGGCAGGTCGATGCGGGCCAGTGCTGCCGGGTCGCGGCCGGTCAGCAGCAGGGCGGCACCGGCGTTCGCCAGTTCGCGCGCGAGCACCCGGCCGAGGCCGCCGTTGGCGCCGGTGAGGACGATGCGGGCGCCTTTCAGTTGCATGCTGCGACCTCGACCGGCAGGGCGTGGAAGATGTCGCCGTAGAGCTTGAAGAAGACCTTGGCGGCGTGCAGCACGTCGGCCTGATCTTCCGGCGTCATCAGGTCGAGGATGTTGGCCAGGTGCTGCGTGTGTTCCTGGTCGAGCGTGCCGTGCGAGCGCAGGTAGGAGAAGGCCGTGTCGGGCAGGCCCAGCGCTGCCTGGATGCGGTCGGCGGCATTCAGCGCGAGGTCGACGCTGGTGCCTTCGAGGACGAAGACCATGCCGAAGAAGCCGGCCGGGTTGCCGCGGTTGATCAGGTCGTAGGCGTAGGCGACCATCAGTTCGGCCGGCAGATCGGGGCGGCTGTTGCGCACCGCGTCGGCGTCGCCGCCGGCAGCGGCGATGTCGTTGAGGATCCATTCCTCGTGGCCGATTTCCTCCTCGATGTACTCGGCGACACCGGCACGCATCCACGACAGGCGCTCGGGCAGGCGGCCACCGAGGGTCATCAGCAGCGGCGTCGTGTGGCGTACGTGATGGTAGGCCTGGGTCAGGAAGGCGAGATAGCTGTCGAGGCTGGCGCGGCCCTGCAGGCATTCGCTGATGATCGGCGCGGAAAGCAGGTAGGCGCGGGCCTGGGCGGTTTCGAACTTGAGCGTGTCGTAGAAGGACATCGGGGACTCCTCTGAAGAATGGAGCGCCGCCAGGGCGGCACGGTGATGGTCGATGATGGCTTGCCGGCGCGGCCGGCCGTTGCCGGTGGCCAGGCCGTTGCCCGGGGTGAAGGCGGGGCTGGCGATGAAATGGGCGATCTGCGCGTAATCCGGCAGGTTGGCGTTGGCACGGGCGATGGCTTCGCCGAGCGCGCCGTCCGGGATGCCGGGCAGCGGCACGACGATGGCGGACAGCGCCGGCTGGCCGTCGCCGGTGACGACGGCCTGGATGATCTGCGGCTGGGCGAGCAGCGCCGCCTCGACCCACTCCGGCGAGACGTTGCGGCCGAACGAGGTGATCAGCAGGTTCTTGCGCCGGCCCTGCAGGTGCAGGTGACCGTTGGCGTCGAAGCTGGCGAGGTCGCCGGTCGGGAAAGCATCGTCGGTGGTCGCGGCCTGCCCGGTGTAGCCGAGGAAGGCGCGGGTGCGCACGGTCAGTTCGCCGTTTTCGATGCTCAGCCGGGCGTGGCCGAGCGGGCGGCCGACGCCGTCGGCGTCGTCGCCGGGGCGGTTGATCGCCAGTACCGAGCCGCCTTCGGTCAGGCCGTAGCCCTGATAGGCGGGAATGCCGAGGGCGCGCGCACCGGCCAGCAGTTCCGGGGCGACGCGAGCGCCGCCGACGGCGACGAACTGCAGCGTGGCCGACGGCTGGCTGCGGGTGAAACCGAGGTAAGTCGCCCAGGCCTTGAGCAGTTCGGGCACCAGGATCACGCTGCCGGCGCCGGTTTCCTTGACCTTGCGGTCGAGCGCTGCCGGGTCGAAACCCTGCATGCCGGCCCAGCCGAGTTCGGCGAGCGGCGGCAGGTATACCGGCATGCCGCGCAGCAGCGGCGCATAGACGCCAGCGACGTTTTCCAGCAGCAGGGCCAGCGGCAATACCGCCAGATGGCGTTCGAGCGGCAGGTCAGCGAGGCGCTCATGCACTGCGCAGGCCGTGTCGAGCAGGCCGTCGCGGCTCAGGCAGACGCCCTTGGGGGCGCCGGTGCTGCCCGAAGTGAAGGAAATCTTGGCGCTGCCCGGCGGCAGTTCAACCGGCTCGACGACCCGGCGCATCCAGGTCAGGCCTTGCCAGCGACCGGTGATGGCGAAGCCGAGGTCGAGGGCGCCGATGCGTTCCGGCTGGTCGGTGAGCACGGTGTCGGCGCCGGCTTGTTCGAGTGCGTTGCGCAGTTGTTCGCCATGAAAGAAGGCGGGCAGCGGTAGGTGTACGCGGCCGGCGTCCTGGCAGGCGAGATCGGCGATGATCCAGGCCGGGCTGTTGTCGGCAAGCACGCCGACGACGCGGCTGCCGGCCAGGCGTTCGCGCAGGTTGAGCAGTTCGGCGACGATCTCGCCGGCATTCCAGCTGCGCTGGCTGTCGAGCAGCAGCGGCGTGTCGGTCGGGCGGGCAACGAGTTCGGCTTGCCAGGAGAAATCAGCCATGGCGCTTCACCATTTCCAGGGCGAGGGCGATGCGGCCGGCGACGACGATCGGCCGGCTGTCGTAGTAGCTGCCCCAGTCGGCGGCATCGGCGCCGAGGCGCTCCGGGTCGGCCGGCGCCAGGGCCAGCGGCGGCAGGCCGAGGCGGCGGAAGATGCCGATCAGCTCGCGGGTGGCGGTAAAGGCGACCCACTCGTAGCCGAGCCGGTCGAGGTGGCGGGCCAGGTTGAGGATGACATCGACGCTGCCGCCGGGGCGGTCGGCGGCGAGGTTGCCGACTTCGACGATCGCTTCGCGTCGCACCGGCTGCCCGGCGAGGCGGGCGACGGCGGCTTCGATCGGTTCGTCGAGGTAGGTTTCGAGAAAGAGCCGGTCTTCGCCGGCACAGCGCCAGCCGGCGGCGGCCGTGATGCGCTCGTTGTCTTCGAGCAGCATCAGGTTGGGGGCGAAGCTGCGCACCGTGGCGCCGTAGTGGCGGCGGAAGATGTCGCCGATGAAGGCTTCCGCCTGCGCCCGGCGCGGCGCGCCGACGATGGTGTGACGGACCGTCGCCACCGGTCGGCGGGTCTGGAATATCTTCTGGATGGCAGCCACGATGATGATCTCGTTGAACACTATGGCGCCAAGGATGCGACCGGCGAATTAAAGGAAACTTAAGCGTTTGCTTTTTTGCCATGCGCGATTCGTCGCTTGCGTTCCGGAAGTTTGCCGCTTGGGGCATCATTGCCCTTCCAACTGAAAAGTACCCGGGGGGGATATGGCATACACGCGCAACGTCGGCCTCAGCGCATCCGAGGACCGGATCGAGAAACTGATCGCCGAGCGGCTGGCGCCCGGCGCCGACAAGGACAAGATCGACGCCCGCATCTGGGATCTGTTCGGCGAGGAATGGGCGGTGATGTTCACCGACCTGTCCGGTTTTTCCAGCGGCGTCGCATCGTTCGGGATCATTCACTTCCTGCAGTTGATCTACGAATCGCAGCGCCTGCTCTCGCCGTGCATCGATGCCCACGATGGCATCCTGCTCAAGGTCGAGGGCGACAGCCTGCTGATCATCTTCCGCAATGTCGTCAAGGCGATCGAGTGCGCCGACGCCATGCAGCGCGTCTGCCAGGACTACAACGTCGGGCGCGAGCCGGCGGAGCGCATCGGCCTCTGCGTCGGTCTCGGCTTCGGGCGGCTGCTGCGGATCGGCGACCGCGATGTCTATGGCAGCGAGGTTAACGCGGCAGCCAAGCTGGGCGAAGACATCGCCCGTGCCGGCGAAGTCCTGGTGACCGACGCGGTGCGCGATGCGGCAGCCGGTGTCTACGCGTTCGAACCGATCGCCACCGTGCCGCCGGGCGCCAATGCGGCTTTCCGGATGGTCCGCTGAGGCGCGTCAGTCGCTACCGGGCAGCAGCGGCAGTCCGCTTTCCTCGTAGATCGCCGCGAAATCGGTGAGCAGTTCGACGCTCTTCAGTTCGACCGGGTCGCCGGCCGTCAGCGTGGCGAGCTGCCAGCCGATGTCGCCGCTGCGCCGGTGAATTTCGATCAGCGCCTCGTCCTGGCTGACGAGCATGTACTCGAGCAGGGTCGGCAGGCTGCGGTAGGCCTGCAGTTTTTCCCGGCGGTCGGTGGCGGCGGTGCTTTCGGAAAGCACTTCGACGATCAGGCGCGGATTATCGACCACCTGGTCGGCCGGGCCGACGCTCAGGTGCTGCGGGTCGCAGGTGACCAGCACGTCGGGGTAGTAGATGCTGTGCGTCTTGGCGACGCGCAGCTTGGTGTCGGCGATGAAGGCGCGGCACGGCGAACCGCGCAGATGGTTGCGCAAGAGGGCGAAGATGTTGCCGGCGATGACGTTGTGGCGCAGCGAAGCGCCGGTCATCGCGTGGATGCGGCCAGCGACGTATTCGTGGCGCACCGGGCTGCGCACTTCGTGGGCCAGGTATTCGGTTTCCGTCACGTAGATGTCATCGGCGAGTTTCATGGCGCCCTCCTGCGGTCGACGGAAAAATTATGCAATAAATCACCGCCTTAGTGGGCGGCTTCCCAGTTCGGCCCGACCCCGACTTCGACCACCAGCGGCACCTTCAACTGCGCCACCTGGGTCATCAGGCGCGGCAGGTGGGTGCGGATTTCCCTCAGCTCGCCGTCCGGCACTTCGAGCACCAGTTCGTCGTGCACTTGCAGGACCAGTTTCGACTGGCGGGCGGTCTGTTCCAGCCAGTTCTGGACGGCGATCATCGCGAGCTTGATCAAGTCGGCGGCGGTGCCCTGCATCGGCGCGTTGATCGCTGCGCGCTCGGCGGCCTGGCGGCGGTTGCCGTTGCTTGAACGGATTTCCGGCAGCCACAGCCGTCGACCGTAGACGGTCTCGACGTAGCCGTGCTCGCGCACCGTCGCCCGTGCTTCTTCCATGTAGCGGGCGACGCCGGGGTAACGGGCGAAGTAGCGGTCGATGTAGGTCTGCGCGGCGCTGCGCTCCAGGCCCAACTGGCGGGCGAGGCCGAAGGCGCTCATGCCGTAGATCAGGCCGAAGTTGATGCTCTTCGCGACGCGCCGTTGATCCGGGCCGACTTCCAGCGGCGTGACGCCGAAGATCTCGCCGGCGGTGGCGCGGTGCACGTCCTCGCCGTGGGCGAAGGCTTCGAGCAGGCGGGCGTCGCCGGAGAGGTGCGCCATGATGCGCAGTTCGATCTGCGAGTAGTCGGCCGAGACGATGCTGCTGCCTTCCGGTGCGACGAAGGCGGTGCGGATTTTCCGGCCTTCGTCGGTACGCACCGGGATGTTCTGCAGGTTGGGTTCGCTGGAAGCGAGCCGGCCGGTGACCACGGAGGCCTGCGAGAAGTGCGTATGCACGCGGCCGGTGTCCGGGTTGATCATGCGCGGCAGCTTGTCGGTGTAGGTGCCTTTCAGTTTCGACAGCGAGCGGTGTTCGAGCAGCAGCTTGGGCAGCGGGTAGTCGAGCGCCAGTTCGGAAAGCACTTCCTCGTCGGTGGACGCGCCGCCGGAGGCGGTTTTCTTCTTCACCGGCAGGCCCAGCTTGCCGAACAGGATTTCGCCGAGTTGCTTGGGCGAAGCGAGGTTGAACGGCTGACCGGCGAGTTCATAGGCCTGCGCTTCCAGCGCCATGATCTTCTGGCCGATCTCGTGGCTCTGGCGGGCCAGCGTGTCGCCGTCGATCAGGATGCCGCTGCGTTCCATCTGCCAGATCACCTGGCGGGCCGGCAGTTCGATCTCGTGATAGATGCGCGAGAGGCCTGGCTCCTTGGCGAATTGCGGGTGCAGCACGTCATGGACGCGCAGCGTCACGTCGGCGTCCTCGGCCGCGTAGGTGGCGGCGCGCTCGATGTCGACCTGGTCGAAGCCGATCTGCTTGGCGCCCTTGCCGCACAGGTCTTCGTAGGCGATTGTTTCGAGGCCGAGGTGGCGACTGCACAACTGGCCGAGGTCGTGGCCCTTGTCGGATTCGATGACGTAGCTCTGCAGCATCGTGTCGTGGGCGATGCCGGCCAGCGCAATGCGGTGGTTGGCGAAGACGTGCTGGTCGTACTTGGCGTTCTGCAGCACCTTCCGGCGCTCGGCGTTTTCCAGCCAGGGCTTCAGTTTCGCCAGCACTTCGTCGCGCGGCAACTGTTCGGCGACACCGGGGCCGTTGTGGGCGAGCGGGATGTAGCAGGCCTCGCCGGGCGTGACCGACAGCGAGATGCCGACGATGCGCGCGGCGAAGCTGTCGAGGCTGGTGGTTTCGGTGTCGAGCGCGGTCAACGAGGCGTTTTCGATCTTTTGCAGCCAGTGCTCGAACTTTTCCCAGGTGAACACCGTCTCGTAGCGGACCTCGCTCGGCGCGGCGGGCGGTGTGGTGGCCTCCTCACCGGCTGGCGGCGCGTCGCTGTCGAGTTCGCGCGTCCAGGTGCGGAAGTTGTAGCGGGTGTACAGCTCGCGCAGCGTGTCGCGGTCGCGCGCCGTGGCGGTCAAAGCCGCCGGCGCCGGCAAATCCGGCAGATCGCAAACGACGGTGACGAGCTTCTTGCCGAGCGGCAGGAAATCCAGATGGTCGCGCAGGTTCTGGCCGACCACGCCGGAGATCTTGTCGGCGTTGGCGACGATGGCGTCGAGCGAGCCGTATTGCGTCAGCCATTTGACGGCGGTTTTCGGCCCGCACTTGGCGACGCCGGGGACGCCGTCGACGGTATCGCCGACCAGCGCCAGGTAATCGACGATCTTTTCCGGCGGCACGCCGAACTTGGCTTCGACGCCGGCCGCGTCGAGCATTTCCTCGCTCATCGTGTTGTACCAGCGGATCTTTGGCCCGACCAACTGGGTCAAATCCTTGTCACCGGTGGAAATCAGGGTGTCGATGCCGTCGTTCGCAGCCTTCGTCGCCAGCGTGCCGATCACGTCGTCGGCCTCGACGCCGTCGACGCACAGCACCGGCCAGCCGGCGGCGGCGATGGCGGCGTGGATCGGCTCGATCTGGGCGCGCAGGTCGTCGGGCATTGGCGGACGGTGCGCCTTGTACTCGGGATACCAGTCGTCGCGGAAGGTCTTGCCCTTGGCGTCGAAGACGACGGCCTTGTAGTCCGCCTTGTGGTCGCTTTCCAGACGACGTAGCATGTTCAGCACGCCATACAGCGCGCCAGTCGGCTCGCCGGCCGGGTTTCGCAGGTCGGGCAGGGCGTGATAGGCGCGATAGAGATAGGACGAACCGTCCACCAACAAGAGAAGAGGCATGGGATGACCGAGAGCGATAAACTGGTGATGGGCATCGAGACCGAGGCCTTGCTGAAAAGCGCGACGGCCCGCGAGTCCTGGCGGATTTTCGGCATTATGTCAGAGTTCGTCGAGGCGACCGACCGCCTGGCGGCGATCAAGCCGGCGGTGACGATCTTCGGTTCGGCCCGGGTCAAGGAAGGCACGCCGTACTACGATCTGACCGAGCGCGTTGCCCGCCAGCTTTCCGATTCCGGCTTCTCGGTGATCTCAGGTGGCGGTCCCGGCATCATGGAAGCGGCCAACAAGGGCGCCTTCCACGGCAAGTCGCCGTCGGTCGGGCTCAACATCCAGTTGCCGCACGAGCAGCAGAGCAATCCCTATCAGGACATCTCGCAGACCTTCCGCCACTTTTTCGCGCGCAAGTACATGTTCGTCCGCTTCGCCAGCGCCTACGTCGTGATGCCAGGCGGCTTCGGCACGCTCGACGAACTGATGGAAGCGCTGACCCTGATCCAGACCGGTAAGGCGCGCAAGATTCCGCTGATCCTGGTCTGCTCGGATTTCTGGAAGGGTTTGATCGACTGGTTCAAGGACACTCTGGTGCGCGAGAAGATGATCGACCCCGAAGACACCGAACTGATCCAGATCATCGACGACCCGGAAAAGGTCGTCGAAGCGATCTTCAAGCATTACGAAGCACGCCCGTTCAGCCCCTTGCCGAACGAGCGGGAGATGATGCTCAACCTGTAATAAAATGGCCGGCATACCGAAAGGAAAAACCATGCGCCGTCTTCTCCCCATCCTGCTCTTCGCCGCCTTGCCCGTCTGGGCGCAACAGGGCGAACTGCAACCGCTGCCCGCCGTGCCGCCTCCGCCGCCGGAAATGGAACCGTTCGACGCCGCACTCGAACCGCAGGTGACCATCGTCCGCAACGACAAGGAAACGCGCGAGGAATTCCGCGCCAACGGCAAGCTCTACATGGTCAAGGTGACGCCGACGCACGGCAAACCCTATTACCTGGTCGATCGCCAGGGCGACGGCGTGATGGTCGAAAGCGAGATCAATCCCAACCCGGTGCGACCGCCGATGTGGGTCATCCATAGCTGGTAAGCCTTGTCCGTCTACACCACGGTCGGCCGCGCCGAGCTCGCGGCCTGGCTCCGGCCGCTCGCCGCCGGCGAACTGATTGACCACGCCGGCATCGCCGCCGGCATGCAGAATTCCAATTATTTCGTGACGACGAGCGGCGGCCGCTTCGTGCTGACGCTGTTCGAGGCGATCGATCCGGCAGCGCTCGATTTCTACCTGCGCCTGCAGGCGCATCTCGCCGATGCCGGCCTGCCCTGTCCGCGGCCGCTGGCCGATGCACAAGGCCGCCTCTGGCGCACCCTGTGCGGCAAGCCGGCCGCCTTGCTGAGCTGCCTGCCGGGGCGGGCAGTCGAGTTGCCGGACGCCGGGCAATGTCGTCGCGTCGGCGCCGCGCTCGCCCGTCTGCACCTGGCAGCGGCCGATCTCGCCGGAGCGCCGGCCAACCCTTGCGGCGCCGCCTGGTGTCAGGCTTTGGGCGACAGCTTGCTGCCGCTGTTGCCGGCGGCCGACGCCGCGCTGCTTGCCGACGAACTCGAATTCCAGTCGCGGCAGGACCGCTCGGCGCTGCCGCAGGGCGTGATTCACGCCGACCTGTTCCGCGACAACGTGCTGTGGCGCGACGATGGCGAACTTGGCGGCCTGCTCGATTTCTATTTTGCCGGCGTCGATGCCTGGCTGTTCGACCTGGCAGTGGTTGCCAACGACTGGTGCGGCGACGCCGGGCGACTGGCGGCGCTGATCGACGGCTATACCGGGGTGCGCCCGCTGACGGCAGCCGAAAGGCTGGCCTGGCCGGCCTTGCGGCGGGCGGCGGCGCTGCGTTTCTGGCTGCTGCGTCTTGACGCAAAATTGCGCCCGCGCGCCGGCGAAGTGGTGACGATCAAGAATCCTGACGATTTCAAGGCCCTGCTGCTGCGCTTGCGCCTTGCCGCCGACGCGCTCCCCGGCTAGCATCCGGCCATGAGCGAAAGTCCGCAATTCCCGATTCCCCCCGCGCCGTTCAAGGGCGACAGCCGTGAGGTCGACGCCGGCGCTTGTTTCGACTGGTTGGCCCAGGGCTGGGCGATGTTCCTCGCCCATCCCGGCATCTGGCTGGGGGCGAGCATCCTGCTGCTGGTCATTCTGATGGCCATTTCCATCGTCCCGCTGTTCGGGCAGATCGCCGCCCACCTGCTGGTGCCGCTGTTCGGTGCCGGCATGCTGCAGATTTCGCGCGCCATCGCTGACGGCGGCGAACCGCAGATTGGCGACCTCTTCGCCGGCTTCCGCAGCCAGGCCGGGCAACTGGTGATGGTTGGCGTCTTCTTCGCCATCGGCGTCTTCGGCATCGCGCTGATCGCCTTCCTGCTGATCAGCGGCGGTTTGCTGGGCGGCGCGATTTCCGGGCGGATCGGCGGCTTCGGCATCGCCTTCGGCGGCTTCATGCTGGCCGGCCTGCTCGTCATGCTGCTCTCGGTGCCGGTGATCATGGCCACCTGGTTCGCGCCGGCGCTGGTCTATTTTCACGACATGCCGGCGCTGGCCGCAATGAAGGCGAGCTTCGCTGCCGGCGCGAAGAACTGGCTGGTGATGGTGATCTTCGGCACCTTCCTGGTGGTGGCGGCGTTTTTCGCCATGCTGCCGATCGGTCTCGGGCTGTTGCTGCTGCTGCCGATCTTCTCGGCGGCGGTGTACGCGTCCTACCGTGACATCTTTGTGGGGGCCTGAGCGATGCGCGCGCAGACGCTTCCTGCAGCCAGCGGCTGGCAATGGGTGCTCGGTGGTTTCGCCATCTATCGCCGCAGCCCGCTGATGCTGTCGCTGCTGGTCATCACCTACTGGTTCATCGTCGTCTTTCTCAACCTGTTTCCGATGCTCGGCGCGCTGGCCGCGTCACTGGTCATTCCTGGCTTGTCGGTCGGTCTGATGCTGGCGGCGCGCAATATCGAACGTCACCAGCCGGTTTCCATCCAGACCCTGTTCGGTGGTTTCCGCGACAATACCAAGACTCTGGTCGTGCTCGGCGCCCTCTACCTGGTGGCAACTTTCGCCGTGCTCGGCCTGTCGACCGTCGCCGACGGTGGCGCCCTGCTCAAGTTCATGCTCGCCGACAGCCGCGCCGAACGCGCCCTGGTCGAGGATGCCGATTTCAGCTTGTCGGCGCTGATCGTCGTCGTCGGCATGGTGCCGGTGCTGATGGCCTGGTGGTTTGCGCCGGTGCTCGCCGCCTGGCACCGGCTGCCGCTCGGCAAGTCGCTGTTCTTCAGTTTCGTCGCCTGCCAGATGAACTGGCGGCCCTTCGTCGTCTACGGGCTGGGCCTGCTGATCGTCGCCGCCATGTTGCCCGGCCTGGTGCTGGGCTTGCTGCTCAGCCTGTTGCCGGGGCTGCAGGGGCTGGCGACGACGCTGGTCACCCTGCTGATGGGTCTGGTCATCGCGCCGACCGTGTTCGCCAGCTTTTACGTGGTCTATCGCGACATCTTCGGCATCTCCGAAATTGTCTGAGCCGCTGGCGATTTTCGGCGGCACCTTCGACCCGGTGCATTTCGGGCACCTGCGCCTGGCCGAGGAGTCGATCGCCCATCTCGGGCTGGGCGGCGTGCGCTGGCTGCCGGCCGGCAACCCGCCGCACCGCGGCGTACCGCAGGTGACCGGCGAGCAGCGGCTGGCGATGGTGCGTCTGGCCACCGCCGGCAATCTCCGCTTCACCGTCGATGCGGCCGAAGTCGAAGCCAGCGCGCCAAGCTACACGGTGCACACGCTCGAACGCCTGCGCTGCGAACTCGGTGGCGTCCGGCCGCTGGTCCTGCTCGTCGGCGCCGATGCCTTCGCCGGTCTGGCGGGCTGGCACCGCTGGCGCGACATCCTCGAGCTCGCCCACATCGCGGTCTCGCACCGCCCGGGTTTCCCGGTCGAAGCCGCCAGCCTGCCGGCGGAACTGGCCGCCGTCTTTCAGCAGCGCCGGCTGGCCGATGCGAGTGGCCTGTGTAGCGCGCCGGGCGGCGGCATCGTCACCTTCGCGATGACCCAGCTCGCCATTTCGGCGACGCAGATCCGCAAGCTGCTGGCCAACGGCCTGTCGGCGCGTTATTTGCTGCCGGACGCCGTTCTCGACTATATTCGCGCCCATTCCCTTTACAGAAATCCCTGATGGACATACGCAAGCTGCAAAAAATCGTCGTTTCCGCCCTTGAAGACATCAAGGGCAAGGACATCGAAGTGATCAACACCACCAAGCTGACCTCGATGTTCGATCGTCTGGTCATTGCCACCGGCGATTCCAACCGCCAGGTCAAGGCGCTGGCCCGCAACGTTCAGGAGAAGGTGCGCGAGGCCGGCGGCGAAATCGTCTCGGTCGAAGGCGAGGACGCCGGGGAATGGGTGCTGGTCGATATCGGCGACCTGGTCGTCCATGTCATGCAGCCGGCGGTACGCAGCTACTACAACCTCGAGGAGCTCTGGCAGGTGACCCCGGCCCAGCGGCGCAAGCTGGCGGAAGTCGCCGCCGGCGAATGAAGCTGGCCATCCTCGCCGTCGGCCACCGGCAACCCGCCTGGGTCGATGCCGGTTGCGCCGAATACCTCAAGCGCATGCCGCGCGAGGCGGCGGCCAGCGTCGTCGAGATCAAGCCCGAACCGCGCGGCTCGAAAACCCGCGAACAACTGCTTGCCGCCGAACGCGGGCGGATCGAGGATGCCTTGCCGACCTCGTGCCGCCTGGTCGTCCTCGACGAGAAGGGCGACGACCTGACCACGCTGAAGCTGGCGCAGCGGCTCGAACACTGGATGCAGGACGGGCGCGACGTCGCGTTGCTGATTGGCGGCGCCGACGGCATCGACGAGGCGCTCAAGCAGCGCGCCGTCGAGAAGATCCGCCTGTCCAGCCTGACCCTGCCGCACGGCATGGCGCGCCTGCTGCTGTGCGAGCAGTTGTACCGCGCGGTCAGCGTGCTCAAGAACCACCCCTACCACCGGGAAGGCTGATGCGTCTCTACCTTGCTTCGCGCAGCCCGCGTCGGCGCGAACTGCTGCACCAGATCGGCGTCGAGTTCGACACCCTGATCGGCGACGTCGATGAAAGCCCCTTGCCCGGCGAGCCGGCTGCCGCCTACGTCGAACGCGTGACGCGGGCGAAGGCGGCGCATGGCCTGCACCTGCTCAAGGAACGTCACCTGGTCGCTCACCCGGTGCTGGCCGCCGACACCACGCTCGAATTCGCCGGCGAGATCATCGGCAAGCCGGCCGATGCCACCGACGCCGAGGCCATCCTGCGCCGCCTGTCCGGGCAGACGCACCGCGTCCTGACCGGCGTCGCCGTCGCCGATGGCGAGCGCTGCGCCTTCGTTCTCTCGGTCAGCGAAGTGCGTTTCCGCGAACTTGCCGACGACGAGATCCGCCACTACGTCCTCTCCGGCGAGCCGATGGACAAGGCCGGTGCCTATGGCATCCAGGGCCGGGCCGGGCTGTTCGTCGCCCATATCGCCGGCAGCTATACCGGCATCATGGGTCTGCCGGTGTGCGAAACCGGGGAGCTGCTCAAGCAGTTCGGCTGGGGATTCTGAGCCGCTTGCGGGCCGTGCTTCCCGGCACTGCCACGGCTCGCTACATTGCTCCTCATAACGACAACCGAGGAGAGAGATCATGGGCCTGTTTTCGCTGTTTTCCGGCGATACGTCGGTGGCACGGCCGACATCCGGGGCGCCTCAGGCGGGCCAGCCGCAGAGTGGGCGCTTCGACTGCAACGTTCCGCCGACCGACTTCAGCCAGCTCGGCGTCGCCGGCGAAGCCGGCCTGCTGCTTTCCTTCGTGCCGCCGGAAACCGATTTTTCGCGGGTCAGTACGGCCTGGCAGCGCTTGTCCGGTAGCGGCCGTTCGGTGCTCAGTCTGTCGTCGACCGGCGCCCTGTGCGGCCAGGCTGGCGCTTCTCCCTACTGCGAGATGCAGGGCACGCAGGGTAGCTGGTTGTGGCTGCCGCAGGGCCTGATCGCCCGCCACGAGGTGCATGTCGTCGATCTCCACGTCAAGGACACGGCCACCGCCAGCCAGCGCGTCGCCGCCATCCGCCGCGAACTGGAGCAAATCCGGCCGGGCATCCCGCTCTCCGGCGAGCGCAGCTTCGCCCTCGTTTTCTGTGACGGGCTGTCGGCGTCCGAAGGTTTCCTGATGCAGGCCTGGTACCAGAGCGGGCGTTTCCCCTGTCTGGCGATCGGTGGCTCCGCCGGCGGCCGGCTCAATTTCAGCGGCACCTACATCGGCGCCGGCGGCTCGGTGCTGCAGGGCAAGGCGGTGCTGGTCTTCTGCCAGATGGCGGAGGGCAAATCCTTTGCCCCGTTCAAGAGCCAGAACTTCGAACCGACCCAGCAAAGCTGGCTGGTCGCCGAGGCCGACCCGGTCGCCCGTACCGTCACCTCGCTGTTCGGCAGCGACGGCCGGCCGCAGCCCATCCTCGACGTGCTCGCCGCGCATCTGCGTTGCGACCGCGGCGATCTGGCCCGGCAGCTGGAAGGCAAGACCTTCGCGGTCAAGGTCGAGGACGAGTATTTCATCCGCTCGGTCGCGGAAATCCGTAACGACCGCATCGCCTTCTTCTGCGACCTCGAATTCGGCGACCGCCTGCACCTGCTCAAGGCCACCGATTTCATCGCCGCCACGCGCAACGACTGGCAGCAGTTCGTCAGCCGCCACGGTCGGCCGAGCGCCGTGCTGCTCAACGATTGCGTGCTGCGCCGCGTCGGCAACAGCGGGCGGCTGAGCGAGGCGCGCTTCTTCGACGACGTGCCGGCCGCCGGGTTCTCGACCTTCGGCGAAATCCTCGGTGTGCCGATCAACCAGACCCTGTCGGCGCTCGCCTTCTTCGACCAGCGTAATGAGGCGATGGCGCGTTTTCCGGTCGATTACGCGGCTTATGCCGGGCATTACGCGCAGCGCGCGTTGCACCGCTGGACGGCCTTGAACAGTATCCAGTCGGCGGTGACCGAGCGCGTCGTTGACTACCAGCAGGCGATAGCGCCGCTGCTTGCCGCGCTGCCGCAACTGGAGCAGGCCACCCTGCACCAGGCCGATACCCTGGAGATCGCCCAGCGCAGCATCCGTTCGATCAGCGACGCCGCCACCCAGACGCGCTCGGCACAGTCCCGGCTGGGCAGCGAACTCGACGATCTGGAACGCATCTCGCAAGGAATCAGCCAGATCACCGGCGGCATCGGCGCGATTGCCGACCAGACCAACCTGCTGGCGCTCAACGCGGCGATCGAGGCGGCGCGGGCCGGCGAGGCCGGGCGCGGTTTCGCGGTGGTCGCCGACGAAGTGCGCAAGCTCGCCCAGTCGGCAAAGGATCAGGCGCAGGCGACGACCAAGAGCATCAGCGAGGCGGTGACGACGATCGCCAAGATTCGTGCGGTAGCCACCGAAACCGTCGGCACGACGCAGGAAATGGCCGACAAGAGCACGCTCGCCGCCGACCAGATCGTCAGCATGAGTCAGAATGCCGGCAAGGAACGCGACGAACTCAACGCCAGTCTGGCCCGCCTCGAGGAACTGGCGCAGGGGATGGAGGCGATGCAGGAAGCGGTTGAACAACTGACCCTGCTGCAGCGCCTGGCGACTTCCTAGCGCGTGTTCGCAGTAAGCTGCCGCCCGCCGTTTGCTGCGCTCCCGCCCTGGACTGTCGCCAGGATGCGGCGCGCCGCCTGGAGTGCGCCGTCCGGCTGCGGGCAAGGTGGTGCCGGTAGTGCCAGCAGGGTTTCCAGGTCGCGCACGATGTCGCCCCGGCGCAGGCGGTCGGCGGCGATTTCGCGGCAGCGGCCATGCTGCTCCAGCCAGTCGATCAGGCAATCCTGCTCCGGCCAGTCGTCGCGTCGCAGGTAAAGCACCGGTGTGCCGCAGCAGGCGGCTTCGGCAAAAGAACCGTAGCCTGGCTTGGTGATCACGGCATCGACCGAGGCGAGCAGGTCGGTGAAACTCAGCCCATGGTCATCGAAGGCGACCGCGTCCGGGTGCCGGCATTGCCAGCTGGCCGGTACCAGCCAGCGGGTGGCGGGCAGCCGCGGCCAGTCGTCGACCGGCAGGCGATGGTCGAAGCCGCCGAGGGCGATCAGGATCTTGCGCCCGGCACCGAATCCGAGATCGTGCCGGGTGCCGCGGGCGGCGATCGGGGCGATCGGTTCGACGCGGGCCAGGTCGTGCATCGGCATCCCTGGCGTCAGGCGCAGGAAGGCGTCGGCGTCGCGGTAGGCGGCGAGGATCTGGGCATGGATCGGCGGCGCCCAGGGTTCGCCGGGAAAATGGTGGGCAAACAGGTCGGCCCAGTTCAGCGAGCAGATCGCCAGCGTCGGAATGCCGGCCTGCCGGGCGCCGGCCAGCGGCAGGTAGGCAACGTTGCTGAGCACCGCGTGCGGCGCCAGCGAACGCAGGAATTCCGCTTCCGCCGCAACCCGCGCCGGCCAGTCGGCGTGTGCGGCGCGGTAGGCGGCGGCGCTGGCCTCCCGGTCGACGCGCAGAGCGTCGTGCATCACGTAGCCGAAATCGCTGGCGGCTTCGATCAGGGTGAAGGGCGGGGCGATCCGTTCGCGCAGTTTGGCGAGCGGCAGCCGGCTGCGTACGGTCAGGCGCAGCTCGGGCGCGATCTCGGCCAGCGCGTTGAGGACCGGCGCACTGATCGCCAGGTGGCCTAAGCCGTGGGCGGTGATGTCGGCAAACAGATGCATGGTTCAGTCGGTCTCCGGAAAGGGCGATTCGGGGTGGCGGAAGCGCTGGCGGTAAGCGGCCGGGCTGAGCCCGACCTGGCGCGCGAACAGGCGGCGGAAGGCCGAGCTGTCGCGGTAGCCGACCGTTTCGACGATGCGTTCGACGCTGTCGCGGGTCGTTTCCAGCAGTTCGCGGGCGTGTTCGATGCGCAGCGCCTGCAGGTAGGCGAGCGGCGCCATGCCGGCGGCGGCGACGAAACGCCGATGCAGGGTGCGGTAGCTGACGGCCAGCGCGGCGGCGAGTTCGTGCGTGCTGAAATCCTGGGCGGCGCGGCGACTCATCCAAGCCGCCGCCGCGTCGACCAGCGGGTCGGCGAAGCGCTGCGGCAGGGACTTGAACGGCCGCTGCGAACGGCGGGCGCCGTCGATCAGCATGATCCCGCCAACCTCGCGGGCGAGCGGGGCGCCGAACAGGCGGCGCAGGACATGCAGCGACAGGTCGACATGCGCCGTCATCGCGCCGGCGGTGATTGCCGGGCCGGCGTCGACCAGCGCCTGGTCGGCATCCAGTCGGACCTGCGGATAGCGCTGGCGGAAGGCGTCGGCCAGCCACCACGGGGTGGTTGCCGGACGCCCGTCGAGGCGACCGCTTTCGGCGAGGACGAAGCTGCCGTAGCAACTGGCGGCGACCAGGCGATCCGCCGGCAGCGCCGCCAGCCGCCGGATCGCCGGCTGCCAGACGGCAGCGAGCTGGCGCACTAGGTCGGCGAAATCCGCCGCGAAAAAGCCGGAGACGAGGACCGCCGCGTAGTCGGTCAGCGATTCCGGTAGCGTGTTGGTCTGCAAACGCAGGCCCGGCGCCAGTTCGATTTCGCCGCCGTTTGCCGACAACAGGTCGAGCCGGCAATCGGCAGCGGCCGGATGACGGCGGGCGATGGCGACCATGTCCAGCGTGCTGGTGACGCTCGATGGCGTGGAGCCGGGGGCGACGAGGAGGGCGATGGCGGTCATGGCAGATTCGGCACGAAGAATGTCAATTATGCCGCTGTTGCCGCCTTTTGCCGACGCGCATCATTGCCCTGCCCACTTACACGGAGATTGCCATGACTACCGACGCCTTCACCATCCTTCAGCGCTTCGCTCCGCCAAGCCCGCCGAACCGGCTCGCCGACAGCGTGTTGCTGATCATCGACGCCCAGTGCGAATACCTCGACGGCCAACTGGCCTTGCCCGGCATCGCCAGCGCGCTGGCTGCCGGTGCCCGCTTGCTGGCGCGTGCTCGCGCTGCCGGCACACCGGTCGTGCACGTCCTGCATCGCGGCGCCGGGCCGATCTTCAACCCGGAAACGTCGGCTTACCGGCCGCTCGACGAAATGCAGCCGCTGCCCGGCGAAAGCGTCGTCAACAAGACGCTGGCCGACGCCTTTGCCGGTACCGAACTGCAGGCGGTGCTGGCAGCCACAGGGCGGCAGAACCTGATCGTCATCGGTTTCATGACCCACAACTGCGTCAGTTCGACGGTGCGCGCGGCGACCGGGCGCGGTTTCCGGTGCACCGTCGTCGCCCCGGCCTGCGCTACCCGCCCGCTGCCGGACGGGCAGGGCGGGGTGATGGCCGCCGAGTTGCTGCACGAGGCCAGCCTGGTCGGCCTCAGCGACACGCAGGCGGTGATCGTCCGCGAGGTCGCTGCTATTCCCGACTGAACCTCAGCGGTTCTTGAAGGCCGGCTTGCGCTTCTCGACGAAGGCGGCCATGCCTTCCTTCTGATCTTCGAGGGCGAAGGCCGCGTGGAAAACGCGGCGTTCGAAGAGCAGGCCCTCGTTGAGCGAGGACTCGAAGGCGCGGTTGACCGACTCCTTGATCATCATCACCACTGGCAGCGAGTAGCCGGCGATGGTCGCGGCGGCCTTCAGCGTTTCGTCCAGCAGTTGCTCGGCCGGGATGACACGGGCGACCAGACCGGCCTTTTCGGCTTCGGCGGCGTCCATCATGCGCGCGGTCAGGCACAGGTCCATCGCCTTCGCCTTGCCGACGGCGCGCGGCAGGCGCTGCGTGCCGCCGGCGCCGGGCAGGGTGCCGAGGCGGATTTCCGGCTGGCCGAACTTCGCCGTATCGGCGGCGAAGATCATGTCGCACATCATCGCCATCTCGCAACCGCCGCCCAGCGCGAAGCCGGCCACCGCCGCGATCACCGGCTTGCGCGTGGTCTTGATGCGCTCCCAGTTGCGGGTGATGAAGTCGGTCTGGTAGGCGTGCATGTAGTCGAAGTCCTTCATGAAGCCGATGTCGGCGCCGGCGGCGAAGGCTTTTTCGTTGCCGGTGAGGACGATGCAGCCGATGTTCTCGTCGGCTTCGAAGGCGTCGATGGCGGCGGCGATGCCGTCGACGACATCGTTGTTCAGCGCGTTCATCGCTTCCGGCCGGTTGATGCGGATCAGACCGACCTTGCCGTGGATTTCGCTCAGTACGACGTTGCTCATTGGATTCTCCTGGATGTTCTTGTTGAAGGCTGGCGCCGCATTGTCCGGCGCGCGACAGTTGACGTTAACGTTAACCTGATAAGCTGTCACGAAAAACCATCCCGGAGGAGACAAGATGACCTATCCGATAGCCGCGGCCCCGTTGTGGACCCCGAACCCGGCCACCGTCGGCGATACCCGCATGGCGCAGTTCATGCAGGCGACCGGCCATGGCCGCTACGCCGAACTATGGCAATGGTCGGTCGATAAGCCGGAGGAATTCTGGCCACAGGTCTGGCGCTTTTGCGGCGCGGTCGGCGAACGTGGCGAAACGGTGCTCGAGGATGGCGGCAAGATGCCCGGCGCGCGCTGGTTTCCGCAGGCTCGCCTGAACTACGCCGAAAACCTGCTGCGCCACGCCGATGACGGCGAAGCGCTGGTGTTCTGGGGCGAGGACAAGGTCAAGCGGCGTATGACTCGCCGCGAGTTGCGCGGCGAAGTCGCCCGCTTCCAGCGTTTCCTGATCGAGGCCGGGGTCGGCGAAGGCGACCGCGTCGCCGGTTACCTGCCCAACCTGCCGGAAACGCTCGCCGCCATGCTGGCGACGACGGCGCTCGGCGCCATCTGGTCGTCGGCCTCGCCGGATTTCGGCGTGCAGGGCGTGCTCGACCGTTTCGGCCAGATCGAACCGAAGGTGCTGGTCTGCGTCGATGGCTACTGGTACAACGGCAAGGCGGTCGATTGTCTGGCCAAGAACGCGGAAGTCGCGGCGCAGATGCCGTCGCTGGTGAAGACCGTGGTCGTGCCGTATCTGGATGAAGCCCCGGAAATCGGCGCCATCGCCAACGCCGTCGCCTGGCCGGCGCTGCCGGCGGCCGATGCGGCGACGATGCCGGTGTTCAAACGGGTCGCCTTCGACCATCCGCTGTTCATCATGTACTCGTCGGGTACCACCGGCGTGCCCAAGTGCATCGTCCATTGCCACGGCGGCGTGCTGCTGCAACACCTCAAGGAGCATGTCCTGCACAGCGACGTGCGCCCCCGCGACCGTCTGTTCTACTTCACCACCTGCGGCTGGATGATGTGGAACTGGCTGGTCTCCGGGCTGGCCGCCGGCGCCACGCTGCTGCTCTACGACGGCTCGCCGTTCGCGGCCGGCGGCAAGGTGCTGTTCGACTACGCCGAGGCCGAGCGCATGACCCACTTCGGCACCTCGGCCAAGTTCATCGACGCTGCGGCCAAGCAGGGCCTGACGCCGGCCCGCACGCACGACCTGGGCGCCCTGCGCGCCTTGTTCTCGACCGGCAGCCCGCTGTCGCCGGAAGGCTTCGACTGGGTCTATCGCGAGGTCAAGGCTGACATCCTGCTCGCCTCGATTTCCGGCGGCACCGACATCATTTCCTGTTTCGTCCTCGGCAACCCGGTGCTGCCCGTCTATCGCGGCGAAATCCAGTGTCGCGGGCTGGGCATGGCGGTCGAGGTGTTCGATGAGGATGGCCAGCCGGTGCGCGGCGAGAAGGGCGAACTGGTGTGCACCCGGCCCTTCCCGGTGATGCCGGTCGGCTTCTGGAACGATGCCGACGGCAGCAAGTACCACGCCGCCTACTTCGAGCGTTTCCCGGATATCTGGTGTCACGGCGATTTCTCGGAACTGACCGCGCACGACGGCATGATCATCTACGGCCGCTCCGACGCGACGCTCAATCCGGGCGGCGTGCGCATCGGCACCGCCGAAATTTACCGCCAGGTCGAGCAGTTGCCGGAAGTGCTGGAGTCATTGGTGATCGGCCAGGACTGGCCGCCGGGCCGCAACGACGACGTGCGCGTCGTGCTCTTCGTCAAGCTGGCCGAGGGCGCCGTGCTCGACGCCGCGCTGGTCGAGCGCATCAAGCAGCAGATTCGCGCCAACACGACGCCGCGCCATGTGCCGGCGAAGGTTGTCCAGGTGCTGGACATTCCGCGCACCAAGTCGGGCAAGATCGTCGAACTGGCGGTGCGCAACGTGGTGCACGAGCGGCCGGTGAAGAACGTCGAGGCGCTGGCCAACCCGGAGGCGCTGGAAGGTTTCCGGCAGCGCCCCGAACTGGCCGATTAACCGCGTCCGGGCAGGGCCTGCAGGGCGCGGCGGCCCCACTGGCGGAGCAGGGCCGGCATCCGTACCTTGCCGGTCGGGACTTCGATCCAGCGATGGAAGGCCATGCCGGCGCCGATGCAGGCGCCCCAGGTGACCAGCGTCCACCAGGTGATCGCCGCCGCATCGCGCGGGGCGCTGTTGGCAAACAGCGCGTTGGCGAGGAGCAGGACGGGAAAGTGAACGAGGAAGACCGAGTAGGAAATGCGCCCGAAGAAGGCCGTCAGCCGCCCCTGCGGCCAGCGTTCGAGGAGGCCGCTGCGCCGGCTGAAGGCGAGCAGCAGCGCCACCGTCAGGGCAATCGCGATGCGCAGGCGGAAGTCTTCGACCAGCGCGGCGATGCCGACGGTGGCGATGAGTCCCAGCCAGAGCCGCAGGCGGCCGCGCGCCGACGCCCACCAGGCAGCGGCGCCGAGACCGTAGGAGCCGAAGAAGTAGATCGCCCAGTTGTCGAGACCGCTGTCGCGGTTGAAGTAAAACAGCGAGGCAATCGCCAGCCCGAGCACCGCCAGCAGCGCACCGGCCGGCTTTCTCCCCAGCCACAGCAGCAGCGCCATCAGGGCAAAGAGCTGGAAGTCGATGGCGACGTACCAGACGCCGGCGGACAGTGATTCGGCGCCGAGCACGCCGTGCAGCAGGAAGACATGGGCCAGCCACTGGCCGAAGGTGGCGCGGTCGGGCACCGCCGGATCGTCGAGCCACTGGTCGGCGATGGCCGAGACGATGACGGCGATGCTGATCGCCGCGACGAAGGGCAGGGCGAGGCGCAGGTAGCGGCGGCCGATCAGCGGCAGCGGGTTGCCTGCCAGCAGGCGGCCTTCCGGTGCCAGGCCGCGGGCAGCGAGGAAACCGGCGCAGACGAGGAAGACCTGGACCGCCATCCGTCCGTAATCGACCAGCCATTCGGCAACTTCCGGGAAGGTCGCGCCGAAAGCCACGGCCAGCGGGCCGTAGAGCGCGAAATGGTGCAACAGGACAAGCTGCGAGGCGCCGGCCTTGAGTGCATCAAGCAGAGGCATGCGCGAAGTTGTCGGTTTCATGACGGTAATATTACGCCAACTGCTGCGGTGCACAAAACCCGTTTCAGAACAAGCGGCTGACGAAGGCGCCGGCTGTCTCGGCGGGCAAGTCGATCCACACCGTGTGGCCGCTGCCCGGGGCGACGGGAACGGGTTCGCCGGCCGCGTTTTCCAGGCGGCCGATGCGTGACCGCAGGTTGCCCCGCGGCTGCACGCATTCGACGGTGTCGCCGAGTGCGAAACGGTTCTTGACGGCAACCCGCATCAGGCCGCGCGCTGCGTCGAAGGCGACGGCGTCGCCGACGTACTGGCTCTTGTCCGATTCGGAATGGCCGCGCAGGTAGTTCTGATAGTCGGCATCGTGGTGACGCTGGTAGAAGCCGTCGGTGTAGCCGCGGTTGGCCAGGTTTTCCAGTTCGCCGAGCAGGGTCGGGTCGAAGGGGCGGCCGGCGACGGCATCGTCGATCGCCTGGCGGTAGGCCTGGCAGGTACGGGCGACGTAGTACGGGCTCTTGGTGCGGCCCTCGATCTTCAGCGAATCGACGCCGATCTCGGTCAGCCGATGCACATGCTCGATGGCGCGCAGGTCCTTCGAATTCATGATGTAGGTGCCGTGCTCGTCTTCCTCGATCGGCATCAGTTCACCGGGGCGCTGGCGTTCCTCAAGCAGGATTTCCTGCTCCGGGTTCTGGTAAAAATTGACCGGCTGGCCATCCGAGGTCGATACCTTGTAATCCCAGCGGCAGGAATTGGTGCAGGTGCCCTGGTTCGGGTCGCGGTGGTTGAAATAACCGGAGAGCAGGCAGCGGCCGGAATAGGCGATGCACAGCGCGCCATGGACGAAGACTTCGAGTTCGATGTCCGGGCATTGCTGGCGGATTTCGGCAACTTCGTCGAGCGACAGTTCGCGCGACAGGATGACGCGGCTAATGCCCATCTTCTGCCAGAACCTGACCGCCGCCCAATTCACCGTGTTCGACTGCACCGACAGATGGATGACCTGATCCGGCCATCGCGTGCGCACCATGTCGATCAGACCGGGGTCGGACATGATCAGCGCGTCCGGCTGGAGCGCGATGACTGGCGCCATGTCGTCGAGGTAGGTCTTCAGCTTGGCGTTGTGCGGGTAGATGTTGCTGACGACGAAGAACTGCTTGCCGGCGGCATGGGCTTCGGCGATGGCGTCACCGAGGATCGCCAGGTCGCCGAAGGCGTTGTTGCGTACGCGCAGGCTGTAGCGGGGTTGGCCGGCGTAGATCGCGTCGGCGCCGAAGGCGAAGGCGGTGCGCATCATTTCGGGCGAACCGGCCGGGGCGAGGAGTTCTGGCGCCTTGCGCATAGTAAAATCTTGAAAAACCGCGAATTTTACTCCCATGACCGAAGAAATCCTGATCAACTTCACGCCCCAGGAGACCCGTGTTGCCGTGATGCAACAAGGGGTCGTCCAGGAACTCCACATCGAACGCACCGCCAGCCGCGGTCTGGTCGGCAATGTCTATCTGGGACGCATCGTCCGTATCCTGCCCGGCATGCAGTCGGCCTTCGTCGATGTCGGCCTCGAGCGCACCGCCTTCCTGCACGTCGCCGACATCTGGCAGCCGCGCGAGTCGGCGACCGAGCGGCCGATCGAGAAAATCCTGGCCGAAGGCCAGAGCATCGTCGTCCAGGTGGTCAAGGACCCGATCGGCACCAAGGGGGCGCGGCTGACGACGCAGCTTTCGATCGCCGGCCGCATGCTGGTTTACCTGCCGCAGGAGAAGCACATCGGCATCTCGCAGCGGATCGAGTCGGAAACCGAGCGCGAACTGCTGCGCGAACGTCTGACCCGGCTGGTGCCGGACGACGAAACCGGCGGCTTCATCGTCCGGACGATGGCCGAGAACGCCAGCGACGAAGAATTCGCCACCGACATCGCCTACCTGAAGAAAATCTGCGCCGACATCCGCCAGCGTTCGCGTAGCAGCGCTCCGCCCACCCTGCTCTACCAGGAACTGTCGCTTGGCCAGCGCGTGCTGCGCGATTTCGTCAACCCGGAGACGACGCGCATCGTCATCGACTCGCGGGAGAACTTCCAGAAACTCTCGCTGTTCGCTGGCGAATACACGCCGGCGGTGCAATCGCTGCTCGAGCATTACACCGGCCAGCGGCCGTTGTTCGACCTGCACGGCGTCGAGGATGAAATCCAGAAGGCGCTGGCCCGCCGCGTCGACCTGAAGTCCGGCGGTTACCTGATCATCGACCAGACCGAGGCGATGACGACGATCGACGTCAATACCGGCGGCTTCGTCGGCGTGCGCAACTTCGACGACACCATCTTCAAGACCAACCTCGAGGCGGCGGTCACCATCGCCCGCCAGCTGCGCTTGCGGAACCTTGGCGGCATCATCATTGTCGATTTCATCGACATGGAAAACGAGGAGCACAAGAAGTCGGTGCTGGAAGAGTTCAACAAGGCGCTGTCGCGCGACCACACGCGGCTGACGGTGAACGGCTTCACCCATCTCGGCCTGGTCGAAATGACCCGCAAGCGCACCCGCGAATCGCTGGCGCACGTGCTGTGCGAGCCGTGCCCGACCTGCGGCGGCCGCGGCGAGGTGAAGACGGCGCGCACCGTCGCCTACGAAATCCTCCGCGAACTGCTGCGCGAGGCGCGCCAGTTCAACGCCCGTGAGTACCGCATCCTGGCCGGTCCGGCTGTCGTGGATCTGTTCCTCGACGAGGAATCGCAGTCGCTGGCGATGCTCTCCGACTTCATCGGCAAATCGGTTTCCCTGCAATCCGAACCCAGTTATTCGCCCGAGCAGTACGATATCGTCCTGATGTGATTAGCCAAGGAGAGAGACATGAACGACCGCGCAGAATTTGACAGCCTGGTTCCGGCGCAGGGTTTCAGCCGGCGCGAGTTCCTGGTTACCAGCCTGGGAGCCGGATTTGCGCTGGCCACCCAGCCGGTGGCGGCGCAGACCGCAATCCACACCGATGCCGCCGGCCTCACCGCCGGTGAGGTCAAGGTGCCGGTAGGCGATGGTGAGATGGTCGCCTACCGCGCCACACCGGCCGGCGTTGGCAAGGCGCCGGTGGTGTTGCTGATCTCCGAGATCTTCGGCGTTCATGAGTACATCCGCGATACCGCGCGCCGCCTGGCCAAACTCGGCTATTTCGTCGTCGCCCCTGAACTGTTCGCCCGCCAGGGCGATCCCCGCCAGATTGAGAGCGTTGCCGAGATCATCGACAAGATCAGCAGCAAGACACCAGACGCCGAGGTGATGAAGGACCTCGACGCGGCGGTCGTTTGGGCCGCCGGCCAGGGCGCCGACACCGGTCGGCTGGCGATCACCGGTTTCTGCTGGGGCGGCCGCATCACCTGGCTGTACAGCGCTCACAATCCCGGGGTCAGGGCCGGCGTCGCCTGGTACGGCCGCCTGGTCAGCCCGGTCAATGCCTACAATCCGCGCCATCCGATCGACCTGGTCGGCGAACTGAAGGCGCCGGTGCTCGGCCTCTACGGCGGCGTCGATAGCGGTATCCCGGTCGATACCGTCGATGCCATGGAAGCGGCGCTGAAGACCGGCAGCCCGGCGGCAAAGGCTTCGCAGCTCCAGCTCTACGACAACGCGCCGCATGCCTTCCACGCCGATTACCGGCCGAGCTACCGCAAGGAAGAAGCCGAGGACGGCTGGCGCCGGATGCTCGACTGGTTTCGCAGGAATGGCGTGTAAACGCCATTCCGGGGCACGGGGCGGCGCTTTCATGCTACGCTTCGCCCCTTGTCCTGCCCGCTGTCGATCATGACCACCGCCGATTCCGCCACCACCGAAAAAACCACCGACGTTCGTGCCTTGCTCAAGGAACTGCAGGAGCGCTTCGCCGTATTCCGCAACTACAGTCCGCTGGCAATAGGCATCGACAAGCAGTTGTTCGCTGCGCTGCCGGACCTGAGCCGCAAGTCGGTGCGGCTGGCGATGCGCAGCCACACGATGAGCACGCGCTACCTCAAGGAAATGGAAAAGGCGGCGCAACGCCTCAATCTCGACGGTACGCCTGCCGGCGAAGTCACCGACGAGAATCGCCAGCATGCAACCGAGCAACTGAAGGAACGCTTCAAGAAGCAGGCCGAACAGCGCAAGGCCAGCGAAGCCGCCGCCAAGGCCGAAGCCATGAAGCAGAAGAAGCTGCTGGAACTGGCCGAGAAATTCGGGCGCAAGTAAGAGGCAAGCACTGCTAAAAAACACCGGGCCCCTTGAACGGGCCCGTTTTTTTTGCCCTGGCTTACTTGGGGGGGGGGGCGCCAGAAATGCAGCAAATCAGCCGTCAGAAACGACTTAGGCCGCCCGGAGGCGGCCTAAGTCATTGAAATTCTGGTGGGTCGTGAGTGATTCGAACACTCGACCTACGGATTAAGAGTCCGCTGCTCTACCAGCTGAGCTAACGACCCAGAATTATTCCTGGTGGGTCGGGCGAGACTCGAACTCGCGACCAACGGATTAAAAGTCCGCTGCTCTACCGACTGAGCTACCGACCCGCCCCACGGGAAGCGCGCATTATATGGGGGTCGCCGCTTGTCGTCAACGCCTGCGAACAAGTTTGGTGAGTGTTGCCTATGTAAGCCTGTCCGTTGAATGGTGAAGTTATGTAGCTAGCAAGCTTTCATGGATTAGCCCCGCTAAAATCAAAGCGGGATTTTCCCCTTATCGTTCAGGAGCTTGATCATGGATGCGCAAAGTTTATCCCGTTATCAGGACTGGCTGTTGGCGGCGGCGACAGATGTCGGTCTCAAGGTGCTGGCGGCAATTGTTTTCTGGGTGGTTGGCCGCTGGCTGATCGGCATTGCGGTCGGCATGGTGCGTGCGGCGCTGGAGCGGCAGAAGGTCGACCCGACGGTGTTGCGCTACGTCGGTTCGATTGTCACCGTGACTTTGAACATCCTGTTGGTGATCGGCATCCTCGGTTACTTCGGAATGCAGACGACGACCTTCGCGGCGCTTGTCGCCGGCGCCGGCATCGCCATCGGTGCCGCCTGGGCCGGCTTGCTCTCGAATTTCGCAGCGGGGGCCTTCCTGATCGTTCTGCGCCCCTTCAAGGTTGGTGACTTCGTGACGGTTGGCGGTGTCACCGGGACGGTGACCGAGATTGGCTTGTTCGCGACGACGCTGAACACGATGGACAACATCGCGACCGTGGTCGGCAACAACAAGATTTTCGGCGACAACATCCAGAACTACACCCACAACCCGTTCCGCCGGGTCGATCTGAAGTGTCAGCTAGCCGGTGCTGCCGATCACCGGGCGGCGATTGGGTTGCTGCGCGAGAAGATCGCGATGATTCCGAATGTGCTCGCCGAGCCGGCGGTTGATGTCGAGATTCTTGAATTCAACCTGGTGGGGCCGGTCCTCGCGGTGCGTCCGTATTGCCATAACGACCACTATTGGCAGGTTTATTTCGAGACCAACCGGATTCTGCGCGAAGCGCTGGCCGAAGCGGGGTTCCCGGCGCCGATGCCGGCGCAGAACGTGCTGCTGACGCAGTCCTGAGACGGGGAAGGGGCCGGCGTTGCCGGCCCTTGGCTCAGTTGCCGAGGCGGCGGCAGATTTCCAGGGTCAGCGGCGCCTGGTTCATGCTGTAGAAGTGCAGCCCCGGGGCGCCGCCCTGGAGCAGGCGGGCGCACAGTTCGGTGACCAGGTCGAGGCCGAAGGCGCGGATCGATTCGCTATCGTCGCCGTAGCTCTCGAACTTCTTGCGCATCCAGCGCGGCAGATCGGCGCCGCAGGCGTCGGAGAAGCGGGCCAGCTTGGTGAAACCGACGATCGGCATGATGCCCGGGATGATCGGGATGTCGACGCCGAGCGCGCGCGCTTCGTCGACAAAGTGGAAGTAGGCGTCGGCGTTGTAGAAATACTGGGTGATCGCCGAATTGGCGCCGGCCTTCACCTTGCGCGCGAAGTTCTGCAGGTCGTCCTGCGGGCTGCGCGCCTGCGGGTGCCATTCCGGATAGGCGGCGACCTCGATGCTGAACTGGCCACCGGTCTCGGCGCGGATGAATTCGACCAGCTCGTTGGCGTAGCGGAACTCGCCGGTTTCCGCCATGCCCGAGGGCAGGTCGCCGCGCAGCGCGACGATGCGGCGGATGCCGGCTGCCTGGTACTCGCCGAGGATTTCGCGGATCGATTCGCGCGTCGAGCCGATGCACGACAGGTGCGGTGCGGCGTCGAAGCCTTCGGCGGCGATTTCCTTGACCACCGAGAAGGTGCGCTCGCGCGTCGAACCGCCAGCGCCGTAGGTGACGGAGAAGAATTCGGGTTGCAGCTTGGCCAGTTCGGCGCGCGTCGCGCGCAGCTTGTCGACGCCTTCGGGCGTTTGCGGCGGGAAGAATTCGATGGAGATTTCGGGTTTCATTTTTTCAGCCAGATAAAGAATTCGCGGTTGCCGTCACCGCCGGTGATGGGGCTGGCTAGCCAGGCTTTTGCCGTCAGGTCGAGTTGCCGGGCGAGATCGAGGAAACGGCCCTCGACGTCACGGTACAGCGTCGGGTCGCGGACGATGCCGCCTTTGCCGATGTTGTGCGGGCCGACTTCGAACTGCGGCTTGACGAGCAGCAGCAGGTCGCCGTCGGCGGCGAGAAGCGCCGGCAGTTGCGGCAGCACCAGGGTCATCGAGATGAACGAGACGTCGCCGACGATCAGGTTGAAACCGCCGGCCGGCATGGCGTCGCCGAGGTCGGCGGCGGTCAGGGCGCGGCAGTTGATGCCTTCGAGCGCGCTGACGCGCGCGTCGCCTTTCAGCTTGCCGTGCAGTTGCCCGTGGCCGACATCGACGCCGACGACATGGGCGGCGTCGGCCTGCAGCAGGCAGTCGGTGAAACCGCCGGTGGACTGGCCGACATCGAGGCAGTGCTTGCCTTTGATGCTCACGCCGGTCGCCGCCAGCGCACCGGCCAGCTTGAGGCCGCCGCGCGAGACGTAGCGGTCGCTGTCGTCCGCCTGCACGGTCAGCACCGCATCAGCCGGCAATTCCTGCGCCGGCTTGCCGATCGCCTTGCCATCGGCGAACACCCGGCCTTCGCCGATCAGCCGTTGCGCCTGCGTGCGCGACGCCGCCAGCCCGCGCTGGACGAGCAGGGCGTCGGCGCGCAGCAGGCCATGGCGTTCGACCGGCGGTTTGGCCGCTTTTTCGTCACGCTGTCGGCCACCTTGCCGGGCGTGGAAGGAGTTCATGCTCATCGCCGGGATTTGCCCAACAACACGCTACTCAAAGCCCAGGAAATCAGGCTGTAGGCGAGCGAACCGAACAGGGCCGACCAGAAACCGCCGACCTGGAAACCGTCGACCAGATTGCCGGCGAGCTGGAACAGCAGCGCATTGATGACGAAGATGAACAGCCCCAGCGTCAGCAGCGTCACCGGCAGGGTGAGCAGGATCAGCAACGGCCGCAGCAGCGTGTTGATCAGGCCAAGCACAACGGCGACCAGCAGGGCGGTGCTCAGACCCGCCACCTGGATCGACGGCAGCAGATAAGGCAGCGCCAGCAGGGTCAGCGCATTGACGATCCAGATGGCGATCAGCTTGAACATGGTGATGAGCTTAGTAGCGGTAGTGGTTCGGCTTGTACGGGCCGTTCACCGGCACGCCGATGTACTTGGCCTGGGCCTCGCTCAGCGTCGTCAGGTTGGCGCCGATCTTCTTTAGGTGCAGGCGGGCGACCATTTCGTCGAGGTGCTTGGGCAGCACGTAGACGCCGATCGGGTAGTCGGCGGTCTTGGTGAACAGTTCGATCTGCGCCAGCGTCTGGTTGGCGAACGAGTTGCTCATGACGAAGCTGGGGTGGCCGGTGGCGCAGCCGAGGTTCACCAGGCGGCCTTCGGCGAGCAGGATGATGCGCTTGCCGTCCGGGAAGATGATGTGATCGACCTGCGGTTTGATGTTCTCCCAGGTGTACTGGCGCAGGCTGGCGACTTCGATTTCCGAGTCGAAGTGGCCGATGTTGCAGACGATGGCGTTGTTCTTCATCGCCTTCATGTGGTCATGGGTGATGACGCCGACGTTGCCGGTGGTGGTGATGAAGATGTCGCCCATGGCCGCCGCGTCTTCCATGGTGACCACGCGATAGCCTTCCATCGCTGCCTGCAGGGCGCAGATCGGGTCGATTTCGGTGACCCAGACAGTGGCGCCGAGGCCGCGCAGGGACTGGGCGCAGCCTTTGCCCACGTCGCCGTAGCCGAGGACGACGCCGATCTTGCCGGCGATCATCACGTCGGTGGCGCGCTTGATGCCGTCGACCAGCGATTCGCGGCAGCCGTAGAGGTTGTCGAACTTGGACTTGGTCACCGAATCATTGACGTTGATCGCCGGGAACTTCAGTTCGCCGCGTTCGAACATCTGGTACAGGCGATGCACGCCGGTGGTGGTTTCTTCGGTGACGCCCTTGACCTGGGCAAGACGGGTGGAATACCAGGTCGGGTCGGTCTTCAGCTTGGCCTTGATGCTGGCGAAGAGAACGACGGCTTCCTCGCTGTCCGGATGGTCGAGCACCGACAGATCCTGCTCGGCGCGGGCGCCGAGGTGCAGCAGCAGGGTGGCGTCGCCGCCATCGTCGAGGATCATGTTCGAGTAGACTTTTTGACCCTGGCCGCCGTCGGCCCATTCGAAGATGCGGTGGGTGTAATCCCAGTAATCGGTCAGCGATTCGCCCTTGACCGCGAACACCGGCACGCCGGTGGCGGCGATGGCGGCGGCGGCGTGGTCCTGCGTCGAGAAGATGTTGCACGAGGCCCAGCGGACTTCGGCGCCGAGCGCGGTCAGCGTCTCGATCAGCACGGCGGTCTGGATCGTCATGTGCAGCGAGCCGGTGATGCGCGCGCCCTTCAGCGGTTGCGTTTTCGCGAATTCCTCGCGGATGGCCATCAGGCCCGGCATTTCGGTTTCGGCGATGCGGATTTCCTTGCGACCCCAGTCGGCAAGGGAAAGATCGGCAATGACGTAGTCTTGGGTTTCAGCCACAGTAAAGCTCCTTGAACTGTGACCGGGGAGGGAGGTGCGGCATGCTCAGCTGCGCCCCCTGCGCCCGGCAGGGTTGGACAGTGAGCGCCGTTTTGAACCGAGCCTGGGAGTGACCTCCTGCAGCGCTCCTCGGTAGGTTGCGGATTATAAACGCGTTTTCAGCGCTTGTCGCCGGCCCACCAGCGGTCGATGTCGCGGATGCCCCATTTTGCCGCATCCTCGCGGCCGGCGATCTTTTCGCGGCTCCTGGCGATGTCGATGATCTCCGGCTTGAGGTAGGCCTGCGAGCGGGTCGAGAAGAAGACTTTGACCCGCGGCTTGAGCAGCGATAGTTCTCCCTGCTCGACGACGACGCCGAGCTTGCCTGATTCCAGTCGGACCAGCGAGCCGACCGGGTAGATGCCCAGGCTCCTGACGAAGGCCTGGAACACCGCCGGGTCGAAATGGCCCTGCCACTCGGCCATGCGCCGGATCGACTCGGCCGGATCCCAGCCCGCCTTGTACGGGCGGTTCGAGCTGATTGCGTCGTAAACGTCGCAGACCGCGCCCATGCGGGCCAGGAGACTGATCTGTTCGCCCTTGAGACCTGCCGGATAGCCGCTGCCGTCGAACTTCTCGTGATGGTGCAGGCAGATGTCGCGGACCGCTTCGCTGATGCTGCGGCCTGCGAGCAGCATCCGGTGGCCTTCGTCCGGGTGCGTCCGGATCACCGCGAATTCCGCGTCGCTGAGTTTGCCCGGCTTGTTGAGGATGGCCGGCGGCATCATGGCCTTGCCGAGATCGTGCAGCAGGCCGCCCATCCCGGCCTCGCGTACCTGCTGTTCGTCGAGACCGAGTTGGCGGGCCAGCGCGATCATCAATGCGCAGACCGCGACGCTGTGCAGGTAGGTGTAATCGTCGGCCGTTTTGAGACGGGCGAGGCTGATCAGGGCGCCGGGGTTGCGCAGTACCGAGTTGGAAATTTCGTCGACCAGCGGCGCCGCCGCATCGGCGTCGACCGCCTTACCCATGCGTGCTTCCTGGAACATCGAGACGACCGCTTCGCGGCCCCGGGCGACGATGCGGCTGGCCCGCTTGACCTCGTCGGCGAAGGTGGCCTTTTCCGGAGGGGACGCGTCTGGCGCCGCTTCCGGCAAGGTGTCGGCGGTTTCGTAGGCGATGCTTGCGTCAGCCGTTGGCTCGATATCGCATCCCTTGCCGATGTCGATCCACACCTCGCGGATCGAACTCTCGCGGATCAGCGCGAGGTCGTTGGGGTCTTCGATGACGAAGCGCGTGCGCCAGAACGGATGATCGAGCCAGGCGCCGCAGAAGGCCTGGAGATGCATGCCGAGACGGAGCTGGTCGACCGGAATTTTCTTGAGCATATCTGGCAATACTAACAAAAACGCGGGCCGTTGGCCCGCGTTGTCGTATGCCGGATTGCCTGCTTAGAGCCCGGCGTCGTTGCGCAGCACCGCCGCTCGATCCGTGCTTTCCCAGCTGAATTCCGGTTCGTCGCGGCCGAAATGGCCGTAGGCGGCGGTCTTCTGGTAGATCGGCCGCAGCAGGTCAAGCATGTTGACGATGCCCTTGGGGCGCAGGTCGAAATGCTTGCGCACCAGCGCAGTCAGCGTTTCATTGCTGACCTTGCCGGTGCCGAAGGTGTCGACCATGATCGACGTCGGGTGGGCAACGCCGATGGCGTAGGAAATCTGCACCAGGCACTTGCTGGCCAGGCCGGCAGCGACGATGTTCTTGGCGACGTAACGGCCGGCATAGGCAGCGGAGCGGTCGACCTTGGACGGGTCCTTGCCGGAGAAGGCACCGCCGCCGTGCGGGGCGGCCCCACCGTAGGTGTCGACGATGATCTTGCGCCCGGTCAGGCCGCAGTCGCCCTGCGGGCCGCCGACGACGAAGCGGCCGGTCGGGTTGACCAGATAGTTGATGTTGCCCTTGATCAGTTCCTTGGGCAGCACCGGCTTGATGATCTGCTCGATGGTTGCTTCGCGCAGGTCCTCCAGGCTGATGTCCGGCGAATGCTGGGTGGACAACACGACGGTGTCGATGCTGTGCGGCTTGCCGTCGACGTACTTGATGGTGACCTGCGACTTGGCGTCCGGGCGCGCCCACGGCAGGCGGCCGTCCTTGCGCAGCATGGCCTGGCGCTCGACCAGCCGGTGCGAGAGATAAATCGGCAGCGGCATCAGCGACGGCGTTTCGTCGCAGGCGTAGCCGAACATCAGTCCCTGGTCGCCGGCGCCCTGGTCGAGGTTGTCGTCGTAGGCCTTGTTCACGCCCTGGGCGATGTCGGGGCTCTGCTTGTCGTAGGCGACGAGCACGGCGCAGCCCTTGTAGTCGATGCCGTATTCGGTATTGTCGTAGCCGATGCGCTTGATCGTGTCGCGCGCCACCTGGATGTAATCGACGTTGGCGTTGGTCGTGATTTCGCCGGCGAGGACGACCAGGCCGGTGTTGCAAAGGGTTTCGGCGGCGACGCGGGAATGCTTGTCCTGAGCCAGGATGGCGTCGAGGATGGCGTCGGAAATCTGGTCGGCGACCTTGTCGGGATGGCCTTCGGAAACCGATTCCGAGGTGAACAGGTATTCGCTCATGGGGGTGCTCCTTGGTCCTTGTCTCCGGCGTTACCGGCTTCGGACCACGAGCAGGCGACGCTTTAGCGGATTTTGTGAATCGCCCCGCAAGTTGTCTGTTTAACTCGGCGATCCCATAATGATAAGCCTTTGCCGTCCGCTTTCAACCCCCGGGGCCTCATGGTTTTTCTGTTCCGTCTGCTCTCGCGCTTGCCCTTGAGCGTCATTCACCGGCTCGGCGCCCTGCTCGGGCAGCTGACTTACCTGTTCTCGCCAAGTTACCGGCGCCACCTGCGCAACAATCTGGCGCAGGCCGGTATCGATCCGGCGCTACGCCTGCCGGTGGCGGCCGAGACCGGCAAGCAGATGCTGGAGCTGTCCCGTATCTGGATGCGGCCGCTCGAACAGGCCAACGCCCAGGTCGTCGAGGTGGTCGGCCGCGAGTTGCTCGACGCCGCGCAGCAGGCCGGCAAGGGTGTCGTTTTCCTGACGCCGCATCTCGGCTGCTTCGAAATCACCGCCCAGTACCTCTCTTCCTTTGGCGACATCACCGTCCTTTACCGGCCGCCCAAGTCGGCGGCGGCGCAGCAACTGATCCTGATGGGGCGCAAGCGGGCGCAGCTGCATCTGGCGCCGGCCGATCTGTCCGGCGTGCGGGCGCTGATCAAGGCGCTGAAGAAGGGACAGATGGTCGGCATGCTGCCCGATCAGGCGCCGAAGACCGGCGAGGGCGTGTGGCTGGATTTCTTCGGGCGCAAGGCCTACACCATGACGCTGGCCGCCCGCCTGACCGAAACCGGCGCCGCCGTGCTGATGACCTGGGGCGAGCGCCTGCCTGGCGGGCGCGGCTACCGCGTGCACTTCCAGGCACTGGCGGCGCCGCTCGTCGGTGATACTGTGGCGCGGGCGCAACAGATCAACCACGAGATCGAAACCCTGATCCGACAATGTCCGACCCAGTACCTGTGGGGCTACAACCGCTACAAGACGCCGCGTGGCGCCGAGCCGCCGCCGGCCTAGAAACTGGCGGGGCAGGTATCATCCCGTTGTTGTCGGCCAGGGCCGCGCCGGCGGCAACCTAAAGACCATGGCCAACCGAGAACAGGATTTACCCATGAGCAGCCTGAACATCGAGATTCGCCCCATCACGCCGCCGGAAGTGCCGGCGATTGCCTCGCTGGCGCGGGAAATCTGGCAGGCGAGCTATCCCGGGATCATCACCCAGGAGCAGATCGACTTCATGCTCGAGCAGCGTTACGGTCACGAGCGCCTTTACGACGACCTGGAAGACGCCCACAAATGGCTCGATCAGGCGATCCACGACGGACGGCGTGTCGGTTTCGCATTCAGCGAGCTGTACAAGGGCGAGTTCAAGCTCGACAAGTTGTACATCCACCCCGATGTGCAACGGCGCGGCGTCGGTGGGCAACTGATCGCCCACGTCGCCGAGCGGGCGCGCAAGCAGGGTTACCCCTGCGTGATCCTGCAGGTCAACAAACGCAACGTGAAGGCGATCAACTCGTACATGAAGTATGGCTTCAGTGTGCGCGAGACGATGGTCGACGATATCGGTCGCGGTTACGTGATGGACGATTTCGTGATGGAGAAAAAACTTTAGGAATTTGAGATAACTAACTGTCTCTGTTATTCTTTTTCTTGATCAATAGTGGAGCGGTTCGTGAAGCTCAAATTCACCAAGATGCATGGCCTGGGCAACGACTTCGTCGTTCTCGACGGCGTGCGCCAGCAGTTTTCCCTGACCCCTGAGCAGTTGCGCTATCTTGGCGACCGCCATTTCGGCGTCGGTTGCGATCAGATTCTGGTCGTCGAAAAGCCGACGCAGGACGGCGTCGATTTCCGTTATCGCATCTTCAACGCCGATGGCGGCGAGGTCGAGCAATGCGGCAACGGCGCCCGCTGCTTCGTGCGTTTCGTGCACGAGCAGGGGCTGACCGACAAGCGAGAAATCCTCGTCGAAACGATGAAGGGCGTGATTGCACCGCGTCTCGAGGGCGACGGCAACGTCACCGTCGACATGGGTGTGCCGCGTTTCCTGCCGCACGAAATTCCTTTCCTGCACGACGACGACGTGGTCGTCTACAACCTCGACGTCGCCGACGAGACGCTGGAAGTCAGCGTCGTCTCGATGGGCAACCCGCATGCCGTGCAGGTCGTTGACAGCGTGGATAGCGCGCCGGTTGGCGAGCATGGGCCATTGATCGAATCGCACGCGCGTTTTCCGCAACGGGTCAACGCCGGGTTCATGCAGGTCGTCGACAAGCACGCGATCAGGCTGCGGGTCTACGAGCGCGGCGCCGGCGAAACCCTGGCCTGCGGTACCGGCGCCTGCGCCGCCGCAGTCGCCGGCATCCGGCGCGGCCTGCTCGAATCGCCGGTGCGCGTCAGCACGCGTGGTGGCGACCTGACCATCGCCTGGGGCGGTGACGGCCGTCCGGTGCTGATGACCGGTCCCGCCCAGACCGTATTTTCCGGAGAAATCGATTTATGAGCGCCCTGTTTCCCGAAGACGTCGCCGAGTACCTGAAGCGCAATCCCGGTTTCTTCGAGCAGTACGCCGATCTGATGGCGCAGATCTTCGTGCCCCATCCGCATGGCGGGCGTGCCGTTTCGCTGGCCGAAAGGCAGATGCTGACGCTGCGCGAGAAGAACCGCGCCAGCGAGTCGAAGCTGGCCGAACTGATCGCCTTCGGCGAGGAGAACGACCAGATTTCCGAAAAGGTGCATCGGCTGGCGGTCGGGCTGATCGCCGCCGAAACCTTCCAGGCGGTGATTCACCTGCTGAACTTCCACCTGCGCGACGATTTTTCCGTGCCGCACGTCGCCCTGCGCCTGTGGGACAAGCCCGCCGGCATCGAAGACCTGCCGGAATTCGCCGCGGTCAGCGAGGAGCTGCAGGTGTTTGCCGAGACGCTGGCGCGCCCCTACTGCGGTTCGACCGCCGGCTTCGGTACCGCCTCCTGGTTCGGCGAAGCGGCGCCGCACATCCGTTCGCAGGCGTTGATCGCCCTGCGCAACGGCGGCGGCACGATCGGCATGGTCGCTCTGGGCAGCGAAGAAACCCAGCGCTTCTATGCCGACATGGGGACGCTCTACCTCGAGCGCATCGGCGAGATGGTCTCGGCGGCGCTGGCGAGGGTCACCAAGAGCACGCTGTGACGCCGGCGGCCGCGGTCGACGCCTACCTCGGCGAACTCGCCGGGCAGCGCCGGCTGTCGCCGCACACGCTGAGCAACTACCGGCGCGATCTGGAGAAATTGCTGGCCGCAGCCGGCGAATTGCCGCTCGACCAGTTGCTGGTCCATCACATCCGGCGTTTCGTCGCCGGACTGCATGGCGGCGGCCTCTCCGGCCGCTCGCTGGCCCGCCTGCTCTCGGCCTGGCGCGGCTTCTTTGCCTGGCTTGGGGCGCGTGGCTTGATCCGGGCCAATCCCTGCGAAGGCATCCGGGCGCCGAAGTCGCCGCGCCTGTTGCCGAAGGCGTTGTCGGTCGACGAAGCGGCACAACTGATGCAGCCGCTGGTCGACGCCGACGACCCCTTCGAGCGCCGCGACGCGGCGATGTTCGAGCTGCTTTACTCGTCCGGCCTGCGCCTCGCCGAACTGGTCGGCCTCGATTGTTCGGCGATTGAAGGCATAGTGCATGAAGGCGAGGTCCGGGTTCTCGGCAAGCGCAACAAACCGCGCCTGGTGCCGGTCGGCACCCCGGCCCGGCAGGCGATCGCCGCCTGGGCGGCGGTCCGCAGCGCGCTGGCCTTGCCCGATGAAGCTGCGCTCTTCGTCAACACCCGCGGCCGCCGCATCGGGCCGCGCAGCGTCGAACAGCGGCTGGCGCAGCGGGCCGTCCAACTCGGCCTGCCGCAGCACGTCCATCCGCACATGCTGCGTCATTCCTTCGCTTCGCATGTCCTGCAGTCGTCCGGCGACCTGCGCGCGGTGCAGGAAATGCTCGGTCACGCCAGCATTGCTTCGACCCAGGTTTATACCCACCTCGACTTTCAGCATCTGGCCAGCGTCTACGACAAGGCGCATCCGCGGGCCAAGCGCTGAAGGCCGGCGCCGAAAACGGCAAACAAATCAAGTGGTAATTGACCGCCGTCCGGTCAACCCGGCATAATGCCCGTCTTTCAAAATTTCGCCGTAATCCGGAGTCAGTCATGGCCATCAACCGCAACCGCCGCAACATCCTGGAACGCCGCTGCGTTTCGAAAACCGTCAAGCGCCTGTTCAAGGGCGACGGCAAGACGACGTTCAAGACCATGTACGCCGTCGAGTGCCATCAGCGCAACCGCAAGCCGCTGGGCAACTAAGCCACAACACGCATTCCCGGCCCCGGTTATCGCAAGGTAACCGGGGCTTCTTGCATTCATCGTTCGAGAACGACATGGCCCAATTGATCCTGATGCCCGGCAAGGAACGCTCGGCGATGAAGCAGCGCCACCCCTGGCTGTTCGCCGGCTCGGTCGGCCGCCTCGAAGGGCGCGCCCGGCCCGGCGACACCGTCGAAGTGCTGGCCGACAACCTGCGTCCGCTCGGGCGCGCCGCCTACAGCCCGCAATCGCAGATCCGCGCCCGCTTCTGGACCTTCGATGCCGACGAATCGGTGGACGATGCCTTCTTCAAGCGCCGTATCGCCGCCGCCGTCGCCCGCCGCGACGCGTTGCCGGAGTTGCGCGGCCAGGACGGCGTGCGCCTGATCCACGCCGAATCCGACGGTCTGCCCGGCGTCATCGCCGACCGTTATGGCGATACCGTCGTCGTCCAGCTGACTTCGGCCGGCGCCGACAAGTGGCGCAAGGCGATCGTCGCCGGCTTGGTCAAGGCGACCGGCTGTGCCCGCGTCTACGAACGCTCGGATTCCGAAGTGCGCGCCCTCGAAGGGCTGGAGCCGACCACCGGCTGGCTGCACGGCGAGGCGCCGACGGTGCCGCTGGCGATCATGGAAAACGGTGTGCGGCTGGCGGTCGATATTGCCGGTGGCCACAAGACCGGCTTTTACCTCGACCAGCGCGAGAACCGCCGCTTGCTCGGCGAACTGGCCGCCGGCAAGGAAATCCTCAACTGCTTTTGCTATACCGGTGGTTTTTCGCTGCAGGCGCTGGCTGGCGGTGCCGCCAATGTGCTGTCGATCGACTCGTCCGGGCCGGCCCTGGCGCAGGCCCGCGCCAACCTGGCGCTCAATCCGCAACTGCCGGCGGAACGTGCCGAATGGCTGGAGGCTGACGTCTTCCAGGCGCTGCGCGATTTCCGCCAGGCTGGCCGCAAGTTTGACCTGATCGTCCTCGATCCGCCCAAGTTCGCGCCGTCGGCCGCCCACGCCGAGCGTGCCGCCCGCGCTTACAAGGACATCAACGTCCTCGGCTGCCGCCTGCTGCGCCCGGGCGGAATGTTGATGACCTACTCCTGTTCCGGCGGCATCGGCCTCGAACTGTTCCAGAAGATCGTCGCCGGCGCCGCCCACGATGCCGGACGCGAAGCGCGTATCGTCCGCCGTCTGGCGGGGGCGGCAGACCACCCGGTGGCGCTGAATTTTCCCGAGGGTGAGTACTTGAAAGGCCTGCTGGTACAGGTCGATTGAGCGGGGAACTTGCGGACTTTCCTTAAAACATTGCCATGAGCGGTCCGGGCATGCTAAAAAAGCTGCTCAGCGTGCGGAGTGCTCATGGTTTTCTCTTTTTTCAAGAAACAGCCCGAAAAAGTGGTGCCCAAGGCCACGGTGGCCAGGCCGCGCGCTCCGCTGCCGGAAATGAAGGTGCCGCCGCCGCAGGCCGGCGAGCCACAGAAGCTTGAAAAGCCGTTGCCGGATCTCGAGTTCTCCGTAGAGGCCTGCCCCCCAGCAAAGGCTGCTCCTCCTGCACCGGCGGCAAGGCCGCCAGTGGCGTCAGCACCGCCGCCGGGCCGGGTGCCGTTGGCGATGTCGGCGGAAGATGATTTCGACGGCGAATTCACCGCCTCGTCGGTGATGGCGATCGACGTGGTGCACGATATCGATCCCCTGCAGGCCGACGTCGAGCAGGTGGCGGTTCTTTTTGCCAACGGCCAGGACGATGCTGCGCGCGCGCTGCTGTTGAGCGTTTTGCAGACCTATTCGGGCAGCGAAGGCATCCGCCTGTGGCGGATGTTGTTCGATCTCTTGCAGATTCAGGGGGATCGCAGCGCTTTCGACCGTTACGGCATGGAGTTCGCGCGCAGCTGCGAAATGTCGCCGCCGGCTTGGCGGGACGCTTCCGGAATCAGCGCCGGGACGGCGTCGACTGCGAAGGGTTTCACGCTGCAGGGCGTGCTGGCCGGCGACGACAGTGATGCGTTGCGGCAACTTGACGAATCCTTGCAGCAGGTTGGCGACCTACTGGTCGATTGCAGCCGCCTGGTCGGTTGTGACGACATTGCTGCCGGCCGTCTGGCCGATGCGCTGATTGCCGCCCGGCGTGCCGGCAAGGTGGTGAGCTTGCAGGGTGCCGACATCTTCGCGCGCCGCCTCGAAGAGCGCCTGAAAACCGGCGAGGCCGTGCACGAATCGGCGTGGCGCCTGCTGCTGGAGTTGTTGCAGCGGCTTGGTACGCAAGTCCATTTCGAGGAAAAGGCGGTCGATTACGCGATTACCTTCGAGCTTTCTCCACCGTCGTGGGAAACGCTGCCGAAGGATGTCGTGGCCAAGCAGACGGCGCTTGCCGCCGCGCCGAAGGATGAGGTGTATTACCTGGCCGGCGATCTCAAGGGGTTGCGTTTCGAGGAACTGTTGCCCTTGCTCGAAGCGGGCGCTCCGGCGATCATCGATTTCTCCGCGGTCCGTCGCGTCGATTTCTATTCGGCCGGGCAACTGGTCAATCGGCTGGCGCCATTCAAGGCCGCCGGCCAGGATATCGTGATCCGCAGTCCGAACCATCTCGTTGCCGAGTTGATGGCCGTGGTCGGCCTCAACAAGCAGGCGCGCATCATCGTTCCCAAGTCCTAAAAAAGGTTATCCCATGGAACAATATCACGGCACGACGATACTGTCGGTGCGCCGGGGCAATGTCGTCACGATGGGTGGCGACGGCCAGGTGACGCTGGGCAACATCGTCATCAAGGGCACGGCGAAAAAGGTCCGTCGTCTCTATCAGGGCAAGATCCTCGCCGGCTTTGCCGGCGGCACTGCCGATGCCTTCACGCTGTTCGAGCGCTTCGAGGCCAAGCTGGAAAAACATCAGGGCAATCTGGTCCGTTCCGCCGTCGAGCTGGCCAAGGACTGGCGCACCGACCGTGCCCTGCGCCGGCTGGAGGCCATGCTCTCGGTGGCTGACCGCGAATCCTCGCTGGTCATCACCGGCAACGGCGACGTGCTCGAACCGGAATACGGCATCGTCGCCATCGGTTCCGGCGGCGCCTACGCGCAGAGCGCGGCGCGCGCGCTGGTCGAGAACACCGAATTGAGTCCGCTGGCGATCGTCACCAAGTCGCTGGAAATCGCCGGCGACCTGTGCATCTACACCAATCGCAACTTCACGCTGGAGACGCTGGAATGAGTGGCGCCACGATGACCCCGAAGGAGATTGTCTCCGAACTCGACAAGCACATCGTCGGCCAGCATGCGGCCAAGAAGGCAGTGGCGATCGCCCTGCGCAACCGTTGGCGGCGCGCCCAGGTGGCCGAACCGTTGCGCCAGGAAATCACGCCGAAGAACATCCTGATGATCGGTCCGACCGGCGTCGGCAAGACCGAGATTGCCCGCCGCCTGGCGCGGTTGGCCGATGCGCCCTTCATCAAGGTCGAGGCAACCAAGTTCACCGAGGTCGGCTACGTCGGCCGCGACGTCGAGACGATCATCCGAGATCTCGTCGAGATGGCGATCAAGGGGCACCGTGAGCGGGCCATGAAGGCCAACCGCGCGCGCGCCGAGGACGCCGCCGAGGAACGCATCCTCGACGCGCTACTGCCGCCGCCACGCAGCCCAGGTTTCTACGCCGAGGAGTCGGCGAGCAGCAGCGATAACACTACCCGCCAGAAATTCCGCAAGAAATTGCGCGAAGGCGAACTCGACGACAAGGAAATCGATATCGAGCTTGCCGCGCCGTCGATGCAGGCCGAAATCTTCGCCCCGCCTGGCATGGAGGAACTGACCCAGCAGATTCAGGGGATGTTCCAGAATGTGGGCGGCGGCAAGAAAAAATCGCGCAAGTTGAAGATCCGGGAAGCCAGCAAGCTGTTGATCGACGAAGAAGCCGTGAAGCTGGTCAACGACGAGGAAATCAAGCTGGAAGCGGTGAAGGCGGTCGAGCAGAACGGTATCGTCTTTCTCGACGAAATCGACAAGGTGGCCAGCCGCTCCGACGCGCAGGGCGCCGACGTCTCGCGCCAGGGCGTGCAGCGCGACTTGCTGCCGCTGGTCGAAGGGACGACCGTTTCCACCAAGTACGGGATGATCAAGACCGATCACATCCTGTTCATTGCTTCCGGCGCCTTCCACCTGTCCAAGCCGTCCGACCTGATTCCCGAACTGCAGGGCCGTTTCCCGATCCGCGTCGAGCTCGATTCGCTGTCGGTGGCCGATTTCGAATGCATCCTGACCCAGACTGACGCCTGTCTGACCAAGCAATACCAGGCGTTGCTGGCGACCGAGGGGGTGACCGTTGACTTCGCCGCCGACGGTATCCGGCGGATGGCCGAGATTGCCTACCAGGTCAATGAGAAGACCGAGAATATCGGCGCCCGCCGCCTGCATACGGTGATGGAAAAGCTGCTGGAAGAAGTGTCCTTCGAGGCCGGCAAGGTCGGGCTGGAAAACATCGCGGTCGATGCTGCCTACGTCAATGACAAGCTCGGCGAAGTGGCGGCCGACGAGGACCTGTCGCGCTACGTCCTCTAAGGACTATCCCCGATTGGCGGGCGGCGATGCTGCCCGCACAATCCGCTTTTCCATCCCTTGCTGAGGCCGAACCGTGGACGAAAGCAGCCTGACCTTCCGCCTGCTGGCCATCCTCTTCCCGATCTTCGGTATCGTCGCCGCCGGGTTTTTCTACGGCCGCAAGCACAAGCCGGAAATGGCGGTGGCCAACCGGCTGAACATGGATGTTTTCGTGCCGGCGCTGGTCTTTGCGGCGATGGCCGGCAAGTCCTTCGATCTCACCGCCTACGCGCCGCTGGCGCTCGGCGGTTTCATCGTGCTTGCCGTATGCGGCCTGCTCGCCTGGCCGATCGCCCGGCTGTGCGGCGTGCAGCCGAAGACGCTGGCGCCGCCGATGATGTTCAACAACTCTGGCAACATCGGCCTGCCACTGGCCGTGCTCGCCTGGGGCGAGAACGCGTTGCCGGCGGCGGTGATCTTGTTCATGGTCGAGAACACGCTGCATTTCTCCTTCGGCGCCAAATTGCTCGACCCGAAGACGCGCATCCTGATGCTCTGGCGCATCCCGGTGGTGTTTGCGGCCATTGCCGGTCTGGCCGTGGCGGTGCTGAAGATTCCGGTATGGACGCCGCTGGTCATCGCCATCAAGATGCTCGGCGACGTTTCGGTGCCGCTGTTGCTGTTCTCGCTCGGCGTGCGCATGACCGATGTTTCCTTCGGCGAGTGGAAGCTGTCGGTCGGCAGCGCCTTGCTGCGCCCGCTGGCCGGTATGGCCATCGCTTGGGGCGTCATCCAGCTACTCGGGCTGGAAGGGCGCGACGCGGCGATGTTGCTGGTGTTCGGTGCACTGCCGCCGGCGGTGCTCAATTTCCTCTTTGCCGAGCGCTATAAACAGGAGCCGCAACGGGTGGCGTCGATTGTTCTGGTCGGCAACCTGGCGGCACTGTTCTTCCTGCCGCTGGCCCTGGCGCTGGTGCTTTAGCCCAGACGGTCCATCTGTCGCCGGTTGCGTTTGGTCGGCCGGCCGTGGATGTCGGCAGCGGGTTCCTGGGTGAATTTGCGCCGCATCTGCTCGGCTTCGCGGGCGGCGATGCTCTCCTGCGTTTCTTCATAGAGCTGGCGGGCTTCCGGCGCCGGGCCGCGCTTTTCCGAGAGGCCGAGAATGACGACTTGCCAGCGGGTTTCGCTGTTGCTGACGTCGAGTCGGTCACCAACTTTGACCTCGCGCGCCGGTTTGGTCGGCGCGCCGTTCAGCTTGACCTTGCCGCCGCCGACCGCATCGGTGGCCAGGCTGCGCGTCTTGAAGAAACGCGCGGCCCACAGCCACTTGTCGATGCGGATGCTCACTGCGGCAGGAGGGATTCGCCGGCGTAGAGCTGTTCGACGGTCTCGCGCTGGCGGATGACGTACACCTGCTCGCCATCGACCATCACTTCGACGGCACGCGGCCGTGTGTTGTAGTTCGAGGCCATGGCCATGCCGTAAGCGCCGGCCGACATCACTGCCAGCAGGTCGCCGGCCTGGACGTTGAGTGGGCGGGCCTGGCCGAGGAAATCGCCGGTTTCGCAGACCGGGCCGACGACGTCGTAGTCGCGCGTGGCGCCGGCGCGCGGCACGACCGGCTCGATGTCGTGCCAGGCCTCGTAGAGCGCCGGGCGCATCAGGTCGTTCATCGCCGCGTCGATGATGGCGAAGTTCTTGGCCTCGCCTTCCTTGAGGAATTCGACGCGGGTGAGCAGCAGGCCGGCGTTGCCGACCAGGCGGCGGCCCGGCTCGAGGACGACCTTGAGGCCGCGGCCCTGCAGCTTGTCGAGCAGCGGGTTCAGGTAGGAAGCGACAGTCGGCTGCACTTCATCGGCGCGGTACTGGATACCGAGGCCGCCGCCGAGGTCGATGTGATGCACGGCGATGCCTTCGGCGGCAAGCTGGTCGATCAGCGCCAGGATGCGGTCGAGGGCTTCGGCAAACGGCGACGGATCGAGCAGTTGCGACCCGATGTGGCAGTCGATGCCGGCGACGGCGATGTTCGGCAGCGCGGCGGCGCGGCGGTAGAGCGCCAGCGCGTCGTCGTAGGCGACACCGAACTTGGCTTCCTTGAGGCCGGTCGAGATGTACGGATGGGTCTTCGGATCGACGTTCGGATTGACGCGCAGGCTGACCGGCGCTGTCTTGCCGAGCTGGCCGGCAACCTCGTTGAGGCGCTCGATTTCCGGGATCGATTCGATGTTGAAGCAGAAGATGCCGGCTTCAAGCGCCAGCTTCATTTCCGCCGCCGTCTTGCCGACGCCGGAGAAGACGACCTTCTGCGGATCGGCACCGGCCGCCAGCACGCGCTGCAACTCGCCGCCGGAAACGATGTCGAAACCGGCACCGAGGCGGGCGAACAGGTTCAGGATGGCGAGGTTGGAGTTGGCCTTGACAGCGTAGCAGACGAGCGCGCCGGCGCCGGCCGGATGGGCGCCGAGGACGTCGTGGAATTCCTTGAGCGACTCCGTCAGCGCAGCGCGCGAATAGACGTAGGCGGGCGTGCCGAATTGTTCGGCGATGGCCGGCAGGGCGACGGCTTCGGCGTGCAGGACGCCGTTCTTGAGGGTGAATTGGGTCATCGGGCGGTGCTGCGTTGTGCCGTGCTACCATCGCCCGCGCCGCCCTTGGGTGGCAATTCGAGCGGGCCCTTCATGCCGCAGGCGGCAAGGCTCAGGATGATCAGTACGGCGGCGATTCGGGGCATGGTTTCGGTCGCGGTCGGCGAAGATTGGGATGTTAGCACACGATGGATGACAAGGAATTCAACGCCTTGGCCGATCAGGCTTTGCAGCAGATCGAGGCGGCGCTCGAAGGCGCCGACATCGATTTTGAAATGGTGGCTGGCGGTGTGCTTGAAATCGAGTTTGACGATGGCAGCAAGATCATCGTCAATCGCCATGGTGTCGCCCGGGAAATCTGGGTCGCCGCCCGCAGCGGCGGCTTCCATTTTCGCTGGGATGGCGGGCAGTGGCTCGATACCCGCGATGGAACCAGGCTGATGGACAAGCTGGCGGCGCTAGCCAGCCTGCAGGCTGGCGTCTTGCTCACGTTTTCCTGATCAGTGGTTGCCCATCAGTTGGCGGACGCCTTGCGGCAGCGCTGAGGGGGCGGCATCGGGGCGCGGCGGGGCTGGTGCCTGGTCGTCGGGCGTCGATGGTTCCGCCGCGGTTTTCGGCAGATTTTCCGTATAGACCAGTTCTCGGCTCTTGCCGTCCGCGTCGGGGATGGCGCTCAATCCCGGCGGCGGCGATGGCAATTCCTCGGGAACGTTTTTCAGGGCGGTCGCCATGTAGCCGATCCAGATTGGCAGCGCTGCAACGCCGCCGGTTTCCCGGCTGCCCAGCTTGCGTGGCTGGTCGAAACCGACCCAGGCACAACCGGCGACTGTCTTCTGGTAGCCGCAGAACCAGGCGTCGACATACTCGTTGGTCGTTCCGGTCTTGCCGGCCAGATCGTGGCGCTTCAATTGGCTGGAGGCACGGGCGGCGGTGCCGTAGATGGTGACGTCGCGTAGCATCGAGTCGCTGAGAAAAGCGTTGCGGGCGTCGATCGCCCGGATCGATTCGTCGCCGGCCCTGGCCCCTCTGGCAACGGCGAGAACCCGGTTCTTTTCGTCGCGGATTTCACTGACGACGTAGGGGGTGACGCGGAAGCCGCTGTTGGCAAATACAGCGTAAGCGGTAGTCATCTGCCACGGAGTCACCGAGCCCGCGCCAAGTGCCATCGTCAGGTAGGGCGGGTGCTTCGCCGTATCGAAACCGAAGCGGCCGATGTAGTCCTGTGCGTATTGCGTGCCGATCGCCTGCAGCAAGCGGATGGAGACCATGTTCTTCGATTTGGCGAGTGCCGTTCGCAGCGGCATCGGACCGTCGTACTTGCCGTCGTAATTTTTCGGCTGCCAGGCCTGGGAGCCGGTTTCCCCGGCGGAGATGATGATCGGCGCGTCTTCAACGACGCTGCCCGGGTGAAAGCCCTTTTCCAATGCGGCCGAATAAATGAAGGGCTTGAAGCTGGAGCCCGGCTGTCGCCAAGCCTGGGTGGCGTGGTTGAACTTGTTGCGGTTGAAGTCGAAACCGCCAACCAGAGCCCGAATGGCACCGTCTTCGGGATTAATTGCCACGAAGGCCGACTCCACCTCAGGTAGCTGGGAAATCGACCACTTGCCGGCATCGTCCTTGATTACCCGGATGATGGCTCCACGGCGAATCCGCTTGTTGGGTGGCGCCTTGTCGTCGAGCATGCGTTGCGCGAAGCGGATGCCGTCTCCCGTGAGCGTCAGTAATTCGCCACCTTTGACATAGGCTTGAACGCTGTTCTGCGCTGTCTGCAAGACCAGGGCCGGGCGCAGGTCGCCAGCGTCGTGGATGTCCTGAAGCAGGATGTCGATTGTCTCGTCCTGATCGGAGCTCAGGCTGCTCATGTCGATGTAGGATTCCGCGCCGCGATAGCCATTGCGCCGGTCGTAGTCCATAACCCCCTTGCGCAGCGAGCGATAGGCAGCCTCCTGGTCCGCTCGGATCAAGGTGGTGTAGACCTTCATGCCTCGCGTATAGACGTCTTCCGGGAAGCTGTCGGCGGCAATCTGCCGCGCCATTTCGGCGACGAATTCGGCATTCACCGCATACTCGGAAAGCTCGCGTTTGATGACTAGCGGTTCCTTGAGTGCTTGCTCGTGTTGTGCTTCGGAGATAAAGCCGAGTTCGAGCATGCGGCGCAATACATATTGTTGGCGGATTCTGGCGCGTCGGGGATTGGCGATCGGGTTGTAGGCCGAGGGGGCTTTAGGTAGCCCTGCCAGCATTGCGGCTTCGGCAATCGAAACACCTTCCAGTGGCTTGCCAAAATAGATCTGGGCTGCCGCGCCGAAGCCATAGGCTCGCTGCCCAAGGAATATTTGGTTGATATAAAGCTCTAGGATTTGATCCTTGCTCAGGTTGCTTTCAATTTTCAGCGATAACAAGGCTTCATAGAGCTTGCGTGTATAGGTTTTTTCCGAAGTCAGGAAGAAGTTGCGTGCTACCTGTTGCGTGATTGTCGATGCCCCTTGTTTTTTTCCGCCGCTAAGAAGGTTGGAGGTGGCGGCGCGTATGATTCCGGTATAATCGATCCCCATGTGCTGATAGAAACGATCGTCCTCTGCAGAGAGAATCGCCTGCTTCATGATGTCGGGGACTTTTGCAATCGAAACGACAGCGCGCCTTTCCTCGCCGAACTCGCCAATTAGGTGGCCGTCGGCGGTGTAGATCCGGAGGGGGATCTTGGGGCGGTAATCGGTCAGTACTTCGAGCGAGGGCAGGTTCGGGTAGGCTAGGGCAATCACGATCATGGCGATCGCCAAGCCAACAAGAGCGATGCCAAGGATGGCGATGATTGGGTAAGCGATTAGGCGAAGCGCACGGGGCATGGATTATCGTCGGGTGTGGCAAGTGTGGGGGCATTATACGCTGAGGTCATTTTCGGGGTATAAAAGAGCTTTACACTGCTATGGCTTGTTGTTAGCATCTGAAGTGAATTATTGGTTTTTCTTCTAAGATCGTAATCCGTAAGGACTTTCTGGGGGTGTGGTGGGCTTCGATATCTCAGCTTTGCTTAATCCCAAGGCGCGCCCTCTGCTGGGGCTTGACATCAGTTCGTCGGCTGTAAAGCTTGTCGAACTGACCGCTAACGGGAGAGATGGCTATCGCGTCGAGCGGTACGCCATAGAAGTGTTGCCAAAGGACGCCGTTTCCGATGGCAATATCGCGAATCTCGATGCCGTGGTTGAGGCTGTCAAGCGGGCTTGGAAACGGCTTGGGACTTCGACGCGGAACGTCGCTATGGCGCTTCCAGCCTCCGCGGTAATCACGAAGAAGATTATTGTGCCTGCTGGGTTGCGGGAAGAGGATCTCGAGATTCAGGTCGAGACTGAGGCCAACCAGTACATTCCCTTTTCGATCGACGATGTAAATCTTGACTATCAGGTCCTGGGGCCTGCGCCTTCAGTGCCAGATGAGGTGGAGGTTTTGATCGCCGCTTCCAAGAAGGAACGGGTTGAAGATCGCGTAGCGGTTGCCGAGGCGGCCGGGCTCAAGGCCATTGTTGTCGACGTCGAGTCTTTCGCCACCTTGGCGGCTTTTGAGTTGGTGGAGCGCCAGCTGCCAGAGGGAGGCAAGAATCAGGTTGTCGCACTGGTCGATATTGGCGCCAACGTGATGAATCTCACGGTCATGCGCAACGGACAGCAAGTCTATGCGCGCGAGCAGGCGTTTGGCGGAAGTCAATTGACGCTGGATATATCCCGCCATTACGGAATGGCGCTCGAAGAAGCGGAACTGGCGAAGCGTTCAGGCAATCTGCCGGAAGGGTATGAGGCAGAGTTGCTTAACCCCTTCATGGAAAATTTGGCGCTTGAGGTTTCGCGATCGCTTCAATTCTTCTTCACTTCGACGCAGTTCAATCAGGTTGACCACATTGTTCTGGCTGGTGGGTGCGCGGTGATCCCAGGGATTGACGAGGTCGTGGCTACGAGAACGCAGTTCAATACCTTGGTTGCCAATCCATTTGCAAACATGCTGCTGTCCGATCGAGTTAGGGCGCGAAATCTGCTTGCCGACTCCTCGTCTATGATGGTGGCTTGTGGTTTGGCTTTGCGGAGGTTCGATTCAGCATGATACGTATCAACCTTTTGCCACACCGCGAAGAAGCCAGAAAGGCTAGGCGCGAGCAATTCTACGTCATGGCCGGGCTCGTTCTGGCGCTAGGCGTTCTTGTTGTGTTCGCAATTTACTCGCTGATTGATGCGAAAATTCAAGCTCAGAATGAGAGAAATGAATTTCTCAAGCAGGAAATTGCCGTTCTGGATAAGCAGTTGACTCAAATCAAGCGCCTCAAGGAACAAACCCAAGCCTTGCTGGCGCGCAAGCAGGTGATTGAGGATCTGCAGCGTGATCGCGGCGAGACGGTTCATTTGCTTAGTGAAATGGTTCGACAGGTCCCCGAGGGCGTATACCTCAAGTCCCTTAAACAGGAGGGGCTGAAGGTCAATATCACGGGCTATGCGCAGTCTAATGCCAGGGTGTCGGCCTTGATGCGCAATATCGAAGGTTCTCCTTGGCTTGAGAATCCTCGTCTCATCGAAACCAAGGCTGTCGTACTGGATGGGCGCAGGGTCAATGAATTTGGTATGGACTTCGCGCTGACCCGTGTGCCGCTTGAGGGGGCAAAACAGTGAGCCCAAAAATGCCTGCTTTGACTCAGAAAATGTCGAGTGTGAGTTACCAAGCAATCCTCGATGATTTTCGCTATATGAACCCCAATGATCCAGGGGCATGGCCTGTCATTCCGAAAGTCACCGTGTTGATGGGGGTTTTTCTGGTCATCTTGCTTGCTGGCTGGTGGTTTTTTTGGAGTGATCAGCTAGGGCAGCTCGAAGGCGCAGGACAGGAAGAATTGAGCCTGAAGGATCAGTACCTCGCCAAAAAGCGTCAAGCGGTCAACTTGGATCTCTACACTCAGCAACTGGCCGAAATTGATCGTTCTTTCGGTGCCTTGCTCAAGCAATTGCCGAATAAGTCGGAGATTGAGGCGCTGTTGATTGAGGTAAACCAAGCGGGCCTTGGCCGTGGTTTACAGTTTGAGTTGTTCCGTCCGGGGGCGGAGCAGATCAAGGACTTTTACGCCGAATTGCCCGTGACGGTGAAGATCAATGGTTCGTATCACGATATCGGAGCTTTCGCCGCCGATGTGGCAAAGTTGCCGCGTATCGTGACTCTGAACAGTATTTCCGTCGCCCCTCTGAAGAACAGTGAGACTCTTTCACTGGATGCAACGGTGAAGACTTTCCGTTATCTCGACGACGAAGAACTGGCCGAACAGAAGCGGGCGGAGGAGAAACTCAATCAATCAGACAAGGCAAAGGGGGGCGGCAAGTGAGACATATTGCGCTTGTGGCCTTGTGTATCGTTCTCTCCGCTTGTTCGGGTAGCGAGCAGGATGAACTTCGGTCGTGGATGGAAGAAAACTCCAGGGACTTGCGGGGCAAGGTTGAGCCTTTGCCTCAGGTTAAGTCTTACGAACCGGTGCCCTACGAGGCTGCTGACATGATCGAGCCGTTCCGGGCCAAAAAGATCGATCCGGATACGAAAAATCGCTTCGGTACAGGCAAGGGCGGGCAGTTTCAGCCTGATTTCGAGGCGAGGGAATTGCGTAACAGCGTCCTGGAAAAATACCCTCTTGAGTCCCTGACCATGATTGGCCGGCTGGTGGTGAATAAGCGTCCCATTGCGGTCATCAAGTATGAAAATAATGTCAAACAAGTGAAGGTTGGCGATTATTTGGGGCTGGATTTCGGCATGGTGACCGAGATTGGCGAGGGCGAACTGAAATTGAAGGAACTGATTCAGGATTCTGCCGGGGAATGGAGTGAGCGCCAGAGTTCGCTGTTCCTGCAGACCACGGAGGGGAGCAGTAAATGAAATTGGCCAACTACGTATCCGCCGTCGCGGCAATCTGCCTATTGATGGCTTCCCCGCTACGGGCAGAAACCGCTGCGGCGAACGCTATCGAGGCGCTCAATGTCGCACAGCAAGGCAACGAAACAGCTGTAAAGATCGATCTTAAGGAGGCTTTGACGACGCCTCCTGCTGGGTTTGCCGTCGCTAATCCCGCGAAGATTGCATTCGATTTTCCCGCTACCTCTAACGCTCTGGGTAAGACAACGGAGGTGCTCAATCAAGGTGATCTCCGCAGCGTGAATATTGTTCAGGTTGCCGGTAGGACGCGCTTGGTGCTGAATCTTGTGCGCAACATGAACTATCGGACTCGACTGGATGGAAAGTCCTTGTACGTCACCCTTACTCCAATCGAACGTCTGGGCGATGCCGTGGCAGAACGTTCCGTGCGCTTTGCCGAAGAAAGTTTGGTTGGCGCACGTCATGCTGTGCGAGATGTGATGTTCCGTCGTGGTAAGGATGGGGAAGGCCGTGTTGTGGTCGAGTTGAGCGACGCCGGTACGGGGATCGATATCCGCAAGCAGGGGACAGGGTTGATCGTCGATTTCATGAAGACGAGTGTTCCCGAGCATCTGCGTCGTAAGCTCGACGTGACTGATTTCGGTACTCCTGTCTTGGGGGTGGAAACCCGGGTCATGGGCGACAATGTGCGTATGACGATCACCCCGAAGGGCGTGTGGGAGCACAATGCATATCAGACCGACAATCAGTTTGTGGTTGAGGTCAAGGAGATTGTCGAGGATCCGAACAAGTTGGTTCAGGGGACCAAGATTGGCTACCAAGGGCCTCGCGTCAGCATCAACTACCAAAATGGCGATGTGCGTGCCCTGCTTCGTCTCATGGCGGAAGAGCTTGGATTGAACGCTGTGATCAGCGAGACGGTTACTGGAACCACCACCTTGGTACTCAAGGATGTTCCGGCCGATCAGGTGATCGACATAATTTTCCAGCAGAAGGGTCTCGACATGCGCAAGAAGGGCAATATCATCATGATTGCCCCGCGTGACGAAATTGCCACCCGCGAAAAGCTGGATTTTGAGTCGCGTCAGCAGATCAACGAGTTGGAGCCATTGCAGATGGAGCAGTTCATGCTCAACTATCAGCGGGCTGCTGATGTGGCTCGGCTGCTGTCGGGGGCCGAGCAGCGCGGAGGCTCCGCTGCCGAAGGTGGTGGGGCGATTGCTACCCAGAAAATTTTGAGCAAGCGCGGAAGTGCGGTGGCTGATCCGCAGTCGAACATCCTCTTCGTCACGGACATTCCGTCGAAGCTCGCCGAAATCCGCACCTTCATTAAAACGATTGACGTCGGTGCGCGTCAGGTGATGATCGAGGCGCGAATCGTCGAAGCTCAGGATAACTTTAACCGGGAGCTTGGGGCAAAGATCAACTTCATTAATTCCAAGGCAGTGCAGCTAGGCGGCTCTGGTATCTATACCGCGGGTGGTTCCATGACCCCCGCGACCAGTACCACTTCCGGTGGTGTTACGACGACTACGCCGCCGACCCTGGTTCAGAATCCGATGATGGGAATCAATTTGCCATCCTATTCGTCGACTGGGGGAACCTTCGCACTCAGTCTCTTCAATGCGGCGGCAACACGAATTCTCAATCTTGAGCTTGCCGCTCTGCAGAGCGATGGTCTAGGGAAGATCATTTCGAGTCCGCGGGTCGTAACTGCCAACAACGTCGAGGCCAAGATCGAGGACGGTACGGAGATTCCGTACGTAACTCCGGCTAGTGGCGATTCGCCAGCGACGATTACGTTCAAGCCTGCGAAGTTGATGTTGACTGTAACGCCGCAGATCACACCTGAAGGAACGGTGAAGATGAAGCTCGAAGTCAAGAAGGAAGAAGCGGACTGGACTAAGGCGGTGGCTATCACTGGTTCGAACGGCGTGTCTTATCTCAATCCGCCGATCAAGAGCTCCGTGGTTCAGACGAACGCCGTTGTTGAGAATGGTGGAACAGTCGTTGTTGGGGGCGTGTTCATCAACGATATTCAGAACGGTGTCGAAAAAGTCCCGTTCCTTGGTGATCTTCCGGCACTCGGGTGGCTCTTCAAGTACAAGTCTGAGAAGACCACGCGTCGTGAATTGCTGGTGTTCATCACGCCGAGGATTATTTCCGACAAGCTGCGTCTGAATTAATAGCAAGTCGTTTCGCGAGAAAAGTGAAGGCCGGCATTAGCCGGCCTTCTTTTTGGTGCTCCGGAAAGAGTCGGCTAGAATTCCAGGCGTGAAAAAACATACCAACATCTATTTGATCGGGCTGATGGGGGCCGGGAAAACCACGATCGGTCGCCAGTTGGCAAGACGCCTGGGGCGGCCGTTTTTCGATTCCGATCATGAAATCGTGGAGCGAACCGGTGTTCCCATTCCGACGATATTCGAAATCGAAGGCGAGGATGGTTTTCGCCGAAGAGAGGCGCAAACGATCTTCGAACTGACCTCGGTTAGCGGGATAGTCATGGCGACTGGCGGTGGTGTGGTGCTTGACCCAGAGAATCGGCGACGCTTGCGCGCGACCGGTTGGGTGGTCTACCTGAATGTTCCGCCGCTCATGCTGTATCAGCGAACGCGTCATGATCGGAATCGTCCGCTGCTTCAGGTGGAGGATCCGTTGGCGCGTCTTGAAAGTCTTCACGAAGCGCGCGATCCCCTGTATCGCGAGTCGGCGCACTTGGTAGTAGAGGGAGGGCAACTGGTGGCATCCGGTGTTGTCCAGTACCTGATTCGTGAATTTGACCAATTGTGCCTGGAGATGTGATGCATACCTTGGATGTGGCGTTGGGGGATCGGGCATATCCGATCCATATCGGCTCCGGCCTGCTGGCGCGTGAAGACTTGTTACTGCCCCATATACGTGGTCGCCAGGCGGTGGTGGTGAGCAACGAGACGGTTGCTCCTCTCTATCTGGATGTTCTGGTGGCGACACTCGCCCGTGGAGGCGTGAGCGCAATTCCCGTGATTCTTCCGGATGGTGAGGAATTCAAGACCTGGGAGACCTTGAATCTCATATTCGATGGTTTGCTGGCGAACAGGTGCGAGCGAAATACGACGCTCATCGCGCTGGGGGGCGGGGTGATTGGCGATATGAGCGGATTTGCCGCAGCCTGCTATCAACGAGGGATGCCTTTTGTGCAGGTGCCGACGACACTTCTGGCGCAAGTGGACTCCTCCGTCGGGGGGAAGACGGCAATCAATCATCCGCTGGGCAAAAACATGATTGGCGCGTTTTATCAGCCGCAGATGGTTCTGGCTGATGTGGCAACTCTGAATACCTTGCCGGACCGCGAGTTACGTGCGGGACTGGCCGAGGTCATCAAGTATGGTCTGATACGCGACCTGGACTTTTTGGCATGGGTCGAAGGAAATCTCGGGCTCCTGCTCAACCGTGACCCCACTGCATTGATCTATGCAATCGAGCGTTCCTGTCGAAACAAGGCAGAAGTCGTGGCGGCCGACGAGCGGGAAAGCGGAGAACGGGCATTGCTCAACCTTGGCCACACGTTCGGCCATGCGATAGAAACCGGTTTGGGCTACGGCCTGTGGTTGCATGGCGAGGCGGTTGCAGCGGGCACGATGATTGCTGCCCATTTGTCACGGGGGCTTGGGTGGTTATCGGAATGCGATGTGGCGAGAGTGCTTCGCTTGTTCGAACGCGCCGGCTTGCCGGTTCGGGCGCCGGATCTCGGCGCGGCGCGATATCTCGATTTAATGCGGCACGACAAGAAGGTTCTGGATGGCAGGTTGCGCTTGGTCTTGTTGCAGCGACTTGGGTGTGGGGTGCTCACGGAAGTGGCAACCGAGCAGCAGATAGTGCAGGCAATCGAGCAAGGATGCACCTGACTGGTGTCTGGCGCGCGCTCGAATGCCGATGTTGGTGCAAAACAGTTTCTTGAATAGAAAGAGCTTTTTCCGCTAAAATTAACGGTTGCCTGTGGGGTTTTGCTTGCCGGAGCGGATATTATCCAGCCCGGCTTTCTCATGATTGGTCGCTCAATCGACCAAATTATTTGAAGGAATGCGTGTGATGGAATCGGCTGTACCTGAGCGGCAGGGGTTGTACGACCCCGCCAACGAGCACGACGCTTGCGGTGTGGGCTTTGTGGCCCATGTCAAAGGCCAGAAGAGTCACAGCATCGTCGAGCAGGGGTTGTTGATCCTGAAAAACCTCGATCATCGTGGCGCTGTGGGTGCAGACCCTTTGCAGGGCGATGGTGCCGGTATCCTGATTCAGATTCCCGACCAGTTCTATCGCGAAGAAATGACCAGGCAGGGGGTCGAGCTGCCGCCTGCCGGCGAATACGGTGTTGGCATGGTCTTCCTGCCCCAGGAGGCTGCCTCGCGGCATGCCTGCGTTGAGGAGATCGAGCGCTCGATCAAGGCGGAAGGCCAGGTTCTGCTCGGCTGGCGGGACGTCCCGGTCAATGCCGCAATGCCGATGTCGCCTACCGTGCGTGCCACGGAGCCGGTGATCCGCCAGGTGTTCGTTGGTCGCGGCCCCGATGTCTTCGTTACCGACGCGCTCGAGCGCAAGCTGTACATCATCCGTCGGCGTGCCGCCAACGCGATCAAGTCGCTCAAGCTCAAGCACGGCCAGGAATTCTATGTTCCGTCGTTCTCGGCGCGGACGATCAACTACAAGGGTCTGCTGCTCGCCGACCAGGTCGGCGTGTACTACGAGGACCTCCAGGACAAGCGCACGGTTTCCGCGCTGGCGCTGGTGCATCAGCGCTTCTCGACCAATACCTTCCCGACCTGGGACCTCGCTCACCCGTTCCGCTACATTGCCCACAACGGTGAAATCAACACCGTGCGTGGCAACGTGAACTGGTTCAAGGCCCGCGAGCAGGCGATTTCCTCGCCGATCCTCGGTGACGATCTGGCCAAGGTCTGGCCGTTGCACTATCCCGGTCAGTCCGACTCGGCGTCCTTCGACAACGCGCTTGAACTGCTGGTCATGGGCGGCAGCTACTCGCTCGCCCAGGCGGTGATGCTGATGATCCCGGAAGCCTGGGAAAAGCACACGCTGATGGACGAAAACCGTCGTGCGTTCTACGAATACCACGCTGCCATGATGGAGCCTTGGGATGGTCCCGCCGCCGTCGCCTTTACCGATGGCAGGCAGATCGGCGCGACCCTGGATCGCAACGGCCTGCGGCCTGCGCGTTACCTGGTGACCGACGACGACCTGGTAGTCATGGCCTCCGAGTCCGGCGTGCTGCCGATCCCGGAAAAGAAGATCGTCAAGAAATGGCGCCTGCAGCCGGGCAAGATGTTCCTGATCGACATGGACCAAGGCCGTATCATCGACGACAAGGAACTCAAGGATTCGCTGGCCAAGGCCAAGCCTTACCGCGAGTGGATCGAGAAGATCCGCATCAAGCTCGACGAAGTGCCGTCTGCCGACGAGCAATGCGTCGGTGCCCGTGCTTCGTTGCTCGATCGCCAGCAGGCCTTCGGCTTCACTCAGGAAGACATCAAGGTCATCCTCGAGCCGATGGTGCAGAACGGCGAGGAAGCCACTGGTTCGATGGGGACGGATTCGGCCCTGCCGGTATTGTCGAGCAAGAACAAGGCGCTCTACGCCTACTTCAAGCAACTGTTCGCGCAGGTCACCAATCCGCCGATCGACCCGATCCGCGAGGAACTGGTCATGTCGCTGGTGTCCTTCATCGGACCGAAGCCGAACCTGCTCAACACCAACGACATCAATCCGCCGATCCGTCTCGAGGTGTCGCAGCCGGTGCTGACCTGCGCCGAGATCGAAAAGCTGCGCAACATCGAAAAGTACACTTCGAGCAAGTTCCGCTCCTTCGAACTCGACATCTGTTACCCGGTGGCCTGGGGCAAGGCTGGCATCGAAGCCCGTCTCGCTTCGCTGGCGGCCGATGCCGAAGATGCGGTGCGTTCTGGTGCCAACATCCTGATCGTCTCCGACCGCATGGTCGATGCCGAGCATGTCGCCATCCCGGCGCTGCTCGCCACCTCGACGATCCACCAGCATCTGGTCAAGAAGGGGCTGCGCACCAGCGCCGGTCTCGTCGTCGAAACCGGTTCCGCGCGCGAAGTGCATCATTTCGCGCTGCTCGGCGGCTACGGTGCCGAAGCCGTCCACCCCTACCTGGCGCTGGAAACCATCGAGGCGCTGGCCAAGGGCGACGCCGAGAAGGCCGAGAAGTTCGTCAAGAATTACATCAAGGCGATCGGCAAGGGGCTGTGCAAGGTGATGTCCAAGATGGGCATTTCGACCTACATGTCCTACACTGGCGCCCAGATTTTCGAAGCGATCGGTCTGCAGAAGGGGTTCGTCGAAAAGTACTTTACCGGTACGCCGTCGAACATCGAGGGGATCGGTGTTTTCGAAGTCGCCGAGGAAGCCATCCGTCTGCATCGCGATGCATTCTCCGGTGACCCGGTCCTGGCCAACATGCTTGATGCCGGCGGCGAATACGCCTTCCGTATCCGCGGCGAAGAGCACATGTGGACGCCGGATTCGATCGCCAAGCTGCAGCATTCGACGCGTTCGGGCAAGTACGAGACCTACAAGGAATACGCCAAGCTGATCAATGATCAGACCAAGCGTCACCTGACCCTGCGCGGCCTGTTCGAGTTCAAGCCGCAGGGTGCCCCGGTGCCGCTGGAAGAAGTTGAGCCGGCGAAGGAAATCGTCAAGCGTTTCGCCACTGGCGCCATGTCGCTCGGCTCGATCTCGACCGAAGCGCATACCACGCTGGCGATCGCCATGAACCGCATCGGCGGCAAGTCCAATACCGGCGAAGGCGGTGAGGACGCCAAGCGCTTCCTGCCGCTCAAGGCTGGCCAGAAGCTGTCGGAAGTCGTCGGCGCTTCGCGCATCGAGCGTGATTACGAATTCAAGGAAGGCGACTCTCTGCGCTCGGCGATCAAGCAGGTTGCTTCCGGTCGTTTCGGCGTCACCGCCGAGTATCTGGTCAATGCCGACCAGATTCAGATCAAGATGGCCCAGGGCGCCAAGCCTGGCGAAGGCGGTCAGTTGCCCGGCCACAAGGTGTCCGAGTACATCGGCTTCCTGCGCCATTCGGTGCCGGGCGTCGGCCTGATTTCGCCGCCACCGCACCACGACATCTACTCGATCGAAGACCTGGCACAACTGATCCATGACCTGAAGAACGCCAATAGCCAGGCCTCTATCTCGGTCAAGCTGGTATCCGAAGTCGGTGTCGGTACCGTTGCCGCCGGCGTAGCCAAGGCCAAGGCCGACCACGTCGTGATCGCCGGCTTCGACGGCGGTACCGGCGCCTCGCCGCAGTCGTCGATCAAGCACGCCGGCACGCCGTGGGAACTCGGCCTTTCCGAAACCCAGCAGACGCTGGTGCTGAATCGCCTGCGTTCGCGTATCCGCGTCCAGGTCGACGGCCAGATGAAGACCGGCCGCGACGTCGTCATCGGCGCCCTGCTCGGCGCCGATGAATTCGGCTTCGCCACCGCGCCGCTGGTTGTCGAAGGCTGCATCATGATGCGCAAGTGCCATCTGAACACCTGCCCGGTCGGCGTCGCCACCCAGGATCCGGAACTGCGCAAGCGCTTCACCGGCCAGCCGGAACACGTCGTCAATTACTTCTTCTTCGTTGCCGAGGAAGTGCGCGAAATCATGGCCATGCTCGGCATCCGCAAGTTCGACGACCTGGTCGGTCGTGCCGACCTGCTCGACACGCGCGCCGGTATCGAACACTGGAAGGCCAAGGGTCTCGATTTTTCCAAGGTTTTCTACCAGCCGCCGGTGCCTGCCGAAGTGCCGCGTCGCCACACCGAAGGGCAGGATCATGGCCTCGAGAAGGCGCTCGATCACAAGCTGATCGAACAAGCCCGTCCGGCGCTGGAGAATGCTCAGAAGGTCCAGATCGAAACCTCGATCATCAACGTCAATCGTACCTGCGGCACCATGCTCTCGGGCGAGGTGGCGCGCCGCTACGGCAACGCCGGCCTGCCGGACGACACCATCCACGTCAAGCTGACCGGTACCGCCGGCCAGGCCTTCGGCGCTTTCCTGGCCCGCGGCGTGACGCTGGAACTGAGCGGTGAAGGCAACGACTACGTCGGCAAGGGTCTGTCGGGCGGCCGCATCATCATCAAGCCGAGCCCGGATTTCCGCGGCGATACGCAACACAACATCATCTGCGGCAACACCGTGATGTACGGCGCGACCGAGGGTGAGTCCTTCTTCGCCGGTGTCGGCGGCGAACGCTTCTGTGTCCGCAATTCTGGCGCGACGGCGGTGGTCGAAGGCGTCGGTGACCACGGTTGCGAATACATGACCGGCGGTACCGTCGTCGTCCTCGGCATGACCGGGCGCAACTTCGCCGCCGGTATGTCCGGTGGCATCGCCTACGTCCTCGACGAGGAGGGCACGTTCAAGCAGCGCTGCAACCTGGCCCAGGTGGCCCTCGAGAAGGTCCTGCCGGCTGGCCGTCATGCTGCCGGCGAGCCCCTGCATCGCGGGCTGGCCGACGAGGTTCAACTGAAGGAACTGCTGACCCGTCACGTCGAATACACCGGCAGCGCCACCGCCAAGAATATTCTGGCGAACTGGGACGTCTACCGCGAGAAATTCGTCAAAGTCTATCCGCACGAATACAAGCGGGCGCTCACCGAGATGGCCGCTGCTGCACGCAAGGAGGCCGCATAATGGGTAAGCCGACTGGATTCATGGAATTCGAACGCCTCGAAGAGGCTTACGAACCGGTCGAACAGCGTCTGACGCACTACAAGGAATTCGTCCAGACCCTGTCGGACGACGCTGCCAAGACGCAGGGTGCGCGCTGCATGGATTGTGGCATCCCGTTCTGCAACAACGGCTGCCCGGTCAACAACATCATTCCGGACTGGAATGACCTGGTGTACAAGGGCAACTGGAAGCAGGCGCTGGAAGTGCTGCATTCGACCAATAATTTCCCCGATTTCACCGGCCGCATCTGCCCGGCGCCCTGCGAAGCTGCCTGTACGCTGGGCATCAACGCAGCGCCGGTGGGCATCAAGTCGATCGAGCACTTCATCATCGACAAGGGCTGGGAAATGGGCTGGGTCGTACCGCAGCCGGCCAAGGCCAAGACCGGCAAGAAAGTCGCCATCGTCGGTTCCGGCCCGGCCGGCATGGCCGCGGCCCAGCAACTGGCGCGCGTCGGCCACGACGTCACCGTGTTCGAGAAATCGAGCCGGATCGGCGGTCTGCTCGGCTTCGGCATTCCCGATTTCAAGCTCAACAAGTCGGTGATCGACCGTCGCGTCGCGCAGATGGAAGCCGAAGGCGTCGTCTTCCGGACCAAGGTCATTGTCGGTGACAAGTCCATCCCGGCCGGCATCAACAACGATGCCACCGAGACGGTTTCCGCCGCGCAGCTGAAGAAGGATTTCGACGCGGTGATCCTCGCCGCCGGTTCCGAAGTGCCGCGTGATCTGCCGGTGCCGGGCCGCGAGTTCAAGGGCGTCTACGCCGCACTGGAATTCCTGATTCCGCAGAACAAGGAAGTGCAGCAAGGGATCAAGAATCCGATCAACGTCAAGGGCAAGCACGTCATCGTCATCGGTGGCGGCGATACCGGTTCCGACTGTGTCGGTACCAGTTACCGTCACGGCGCAGCGTCGGTCACCCAGTTCGAACTGATGCCGGCACCGCCGGAGCAGGAGAACAAGCCGCTGACTTGGCCGTACTGGCCGCTGAAGATGCGCACCTCGTCGTCGCACAAGGAAGGCGCCACCGTCCGCGAGTTCGCCGTGGCGACCAAGGAATTCATCGCTGACGGCCAGGGCAACGTCAAGGCGCTCAAGGCGGTGCGTGTCGAATGGGCGGGCGGCAAGATGAGCGAAGTCGCCGGTTCGGAATTCGAACTGCCGTGCGACGCCGCCTTCCTGGCCATGGGCTTCGTCAATCCGGTGGGCAGCCTGCTCGATGCCTTCGGTGTCGCCAAGGATGGCCGCGGCAATGCCAGCGCGACGACCGACGGCGAAGGCTGCTACCGTACGAGCGTCGATGGCGTGTTTGCCGCCGGCGACGTGCGGCGCGGTCAGTCGCTGGTCGTCTGGGCGATCCGCGAAGGCCGTCAGGCCGCTCGCGAAGTCGATGCCTTCCTGATGGGATCGACCTCCCTGCCGCGCTGAAGCTGGATGAATAGAACATAAAACCCCGCCGGTTCCGACCCGCGGGGTTTTTGTTTGTGCAAGAATGCAGGGATATAAACAGGGGGAAATAATGGCATCGGAATTGCAGCAGGCATTCCATATGGATTTGCCGAGTCCGGTACTCGACGGACACATGCTTCTGATCCTGGCAATCATGGTACTGGCCGGGATTCTTGGGGGAACCGCCAACTTTTTTCTCGCCGAAAAGGCGAGCGAGCAGGACCGACGCAACTGGACGCGCTATGCGGTATTCGGGGTGATTGCGGCGCTCACTGTTCCTCTTTTCCTGAACATGATATCCAGCACCCTGCTCGAAGGGGCGCGCAACAAGCCGGTGGATTTCTATGTTTTTGCCGGTTTCTGCCTGATCTACGTGGTCGCCTCCCGGCGTCTGTTCGAGAATCTGGCCCAGCGTCTGCTCGGCCAGATCGAACAGGTTCGCGACGAGGTCGGCCACCTCAAGCAGGCGCGCGACGCCTTGCCGCCGGTGAAGGAGACGGCCGAGACCAACCCCAATGAAGTGCTCTCCTACAACGATGTCGAGATCCTGCGGGCGCTGGCCCAGGAGAAGTTCGTTTACGGCAATCTGGCTGCCGTCTGCGAACGCACCGGTTTACCCCGGGAATACGTCAGCCAGCGCCTGACCGTGATGAAGACGCTGGGCGTCATCGAAACCCGGATCAACGACAAGAACGTCCTCCACTGGTTCGTCTCCGCGCGCGGCAAGGCCGTGCTCGAGGAAATCATCGGCAACCACCAGGACAAGAAGCTCGCCTGAAATCAACGCCGGACGCCCGGCCATTACCTGAAAAATCACCATGAACATCGTCATCCTCGCTGCCGGTCAAGGCAAGCGCATGCATTCGAATTTGCCCAAAGTACTGCATCCGATCGCCGGCAAGCCGCTGGCCCAACACGTCATCGATACCGCGCGCCAGTTGGCGCCGGAAAAACTGATCGTGGTTTACGGCCACGGCGGTGAAATCGTCCGGGCGACGCTGTCCGCTCCCGACATCCTGTGGGCCGAACAGGCGCAGCAACTAGGCACTGGCCACGCACTGGCACAGGCCGTCCCGCAACTGGGCGACGGGGCACAGACGCTGGTCCTCTACGGCGATGTGCCGCTGACCTCGCTGGCAACCCTGAAACGGCTGCTGCAAGCTGGCCGCGACGGGCTGGCCATCCTCACCGTCGATCTCGCCGATCCCACCGGCTACGGCCGCATCGTCCGCGACGAGGGCGGCCAGGTCTGCCGCATCGTCGAACAGAAGGATGCGAGCGAGGCCGAGAAGGCGATCCGCGAAATCAACACCGGCATCATGGCGATGCCGACCGCAAGGCTGGGCGAATGGTTGTCCAGCCTGAAGAACGACAACGCCCAGGGCGAGTACTACCTGACCGACGTCGTCGCGCTGGCGGTCGCCGAAGGCCTGCCGGTGCGTACCGCGCAGCCGGATGGCGAGTGGGAAGTGCTCGGGGTCAACAGCAAGGTGCAACTGGCCGAGCTGGAACGCCAGCATCAGCGCAACATCGCCGATCAACTGCTGGTCGGCGGCGTCCGTCTGGCCGATCCGGCGCGCATCGACGTCCGCGGCCAGCTTGCCCACGGGCGCGACGTGGCGATCGACGTCGGCTGCGTTTTTGAAGGCCAGGTCGAACTGGGCGACGCGGTCGAAGTCGGCCCTTACTGCGTCCTGAAGAACGTCAAGGTCGGCGCCGGGACACGGATTGCCGCCTTTTGCCACTTCGAGGACGCGGTGATCGGTCCGGACGGCGTGCTCGGCCCCTACGCCCGTCTGCGGCCGGGCACCGAACTCGGTCCCGAGGTCCATGTCGGCAACTTCGTCGAGATCAAGAAGAGCGTCATCGGTGCCCAGTCGAAGGCGAATCACCTGGCCTACATCGGCGACGCCGAGATCGGCCAGCGGGTCAACGTCGGCGCCGGCACCATCACCTGCAACTACGATGGCGCCAACAAGTTCAAGACGGTGATCGAGGACGACGTTTTTATTGGCTCCGATACCCAACTGGTGGCGCCGGTCACCGTCCATCGCGGGGCGACCCTCGGTGCCGGCACGACGCTGACCAAGGATGCGCCGCCCGACGCACTGACCGTCTCGCGTCCCAAGCAAATCACGGTGGCTGGCTGGCAGCGTCCGGTCAAGGAGAAGAAGTGATGGATGGCTGGTTCGTCGCCTTCGCTATCATCAGTTCGCTGCTCATGGCCGGCGGTGGTACCTTGCTGCTGGTTGGCTACATCAACACCTTGCCGGCGGCACTGAGTTTCGGTTGGCGCACCGCCTTGCCGGTTGTCGTGCTGCCGGTGGTCGGCCCGCTCTGGTTCGCGTGGACCCAGGGCGAGGAATTCCGCCGGGCGCGCTACCAATTGATTGCCGCGCTTGCCCTGCTGGCCGCTGCCGGCGTTCTGATTCTTGCTTTTGGCCCTTATTTTGCGGGACGTTTGATCGCCGAAATGGTCGAGGCGGCGAAAATGCGTTAGCGTTGTACCGACAATTTGCTCAGGGAGAAGAAGATGTCCAAGTTCACCAGTGAATCCCTTCGTAGTGTCGTCCTCGTCGGCCACGGTGCCGCTGGCAAGACCACACTGGCCGAGGCGCTGCTCCACGCCACCGGCGCGATCGCGGCGAAAGGCAGCATCGAGCGTGGCAGTACCGTCTGCGACAGCGACCCGCAGGAAAAGGAAGCCGGCCATTCCCTGAGTAGTGCGGTTTTCTCGATCCGCCACGAAGGCATTACCATCCACGCCGTCGATACCCCGGGCTACCCGGATTTCGCCGGTCAGGCGATTGCCGCGCTGGCCGCCGCCGATACCGCGCTGGTGGTGATCAATGCCCAGGCCGGTATCGAACTGACCGCCGAAAGAATGATGCGCCTGGCCGGCGAGCGCGGCCTGTGCCGGATGATCGTCGTCAACAAGATCGACGCCGACAATCTCGACCTGCCCGGACTGGTCGCCGAGATTCGCGAACGCTTCGGCAGCCAGTGCCTGGTGCTTGACCTGCCGGCGCATGGCGCCGCCGACGTCGTCGAGGTCCTCGAACACGATGCCGGCGATGCCGACTTCGCTTCCGTCGCCGCCGCCCACCGGGCGCTCATCGACCAGATCGTCGAGGAGGACGAAGACCTGCTCGCCCGCTATCTCGACGAAGGCAGCGACCCGTCGACGAACGATCTGCACGCGCCCTTCGAGAAGGCGCTGCGCGCCGGTCACCTGATCCCCATCCTGTTCACCTCGGCGAAGACCGGTGCCGGCATTCCGCAGTTGCTGCACGTGCTGGCGACGCTGGCACCGAATCCGGCGGAAGGCAATCCGCCGCCGTTCTACCGGGGCGAACCCGGCGCCGCGAGCAGCGCCTTCGCTGCCCAGCCCGATCCCGACCTGCATGTGCTGGCGCATGTCTTCAAGGTCGTCGTTGATCCCTATCTGGGCAAGATCGGCGTCTTCCGCGTCCATCAGGGGACGGTGAGGAAGGACATGCAGCTCTTCGTCGGCGACGGCAAGCGGCCGTTCAAGGTCGCCCACCTTTACCGCCTGCAGGGCAAGGACACCGTCGAGGTCGATGCGCTGTTGCCGGGCGAGATCGGCGCCGTCGCCAAGGTCGAGGAAATCGAGTTCGACTGCGTGCTGCACGATACGCACGACGAAGACCACATCCACCTGGTGCCGCTCGAATTTCCGCGGCCGATGGCCGGGCTGGCGGTCGAGACGAAGAAGAAGGGCGACGAACAGCGTCTTTTCGACATCCTCGCCAAGCTGGCGATGGAAGACCCGACCTTCGTCATCGAGCGTCATCCGAGCAGCAACGAGACCGTCATTCGCGGCCTCGGCGACATGCACCTGAAAGCCAAGCTGGCGCGCATGCTCAGCCAGTACAAGCTGGAAGTCGACACCAAGCCGCCGCGCATTCCCTACCGCGAGACGATCACCGCGCCGGCCGAAGCGATGTACCGGCACAAGAAGCAGTCGGGCGGCGCCGGCCAGTTCGGCGAGGTGCATCTGCGCATCGAGCCGCGGGCGCGCGGCGAGGGCTTCGAATTCGTCGACGCGGTCAAGGGCGGCGTGATTCCCGGCGTTTTCATGCCGGCGGTCGAGAAGGGCGTGCGCCAGGCGCTGGCCGGTGGCGTCGTCGCCGGCTACGAAGTGCAGGACCTGCGCGTCACCGTCTACGACGGCAAGACCCACCCGGTCGACGGAAAGGAAGTCGCTTTCACCATCGCCGGCCGCAAGGCGCTGATCGAGGCGATCCGCAATGCGCGGCCGATCGTCCTCGAACCGATTGTCGGCATCGAGATCGTCGCCCCGGAAAATGCCATCGGCGACCTCGCCGGCGATCTCTCCGGGCGCCGCGGTCACGTCACCGGTACCGACGGGCGCGGCCACGGCTTCGCCGCGATCAGCGGCGAGGTGCCGCTGGCCGAGCTTGACGATTACCAGTCGCGGCTGAAGTCGCTGACCGGCGGCCAGGGTAGCTACACGATCGATTTCGCGCGCTACGCGGCGGTCCCGCCCAACGTCCAGCAGCAACTGGCGAGCCGCTTCCAGCTGCGCGACGAAGAAGAGTAAGCGCCTGCTTCCGCTGTTTGCCAAGGGCCGCTTTGCGGCCCGTTTTCTTTCAGTGGCCGTTGCCGGCGTCGCCCTCGTGCCACTCGACGGCGGCCAGGAAGAGGTAGCCGGCGCCGTACACCGTCTTGATGAAGGAGGGGCTTTCCGCGTCCGGCTCCAGCTTGCGCCGCAGGCGGGAGACGCGGACGTCGATGGCGCGGTCGCTGGGGCCGACGTCACGCGAACCCATCAGTTTTTCGCGCTGCAGGATGCGGTTCGGGTGGCTGACGAAGACCTTGAGCAGTTCGGCTTCCGCCGTGCTCAGTACCTGTTCGTTGCCGTCCGGCGCGCCGAGCGTGTTGTTCGCCAGGTTGAAACGCCAGCCGCCGAAATGGGCGATCTGGCTGGGCGTCTGTTCGCTGGCGCTTTCGCGGCGGCGCAGGATGCTGCGCACGCGGGCGACCAGTTCGCGCGGCTCGAACGGTTTCAGCACGTAGTCGTCGGCGCCCAGTTCGAGGCCCATGACGCGGTCGCTGACGTGGGCGCGGCCGGTCAGGATCATGATGCCGCAGGCGGTCTGTGCGCGCACCCGCTGCATGGCCTCGATGCCGTCCATGTCGGGTAGCCCGAGGTCAATGATGCACAGCGCCGGCGACAGGTTGCGCAGGCGGCGCAGCAGGTCGCCGCCGCTGCGGCACCACAGCGTGCGGAAGCCGAAATCGGCGAGTACCTGCTCGATGATGCGGGCGACGTCGGGGTCGTCCTCGACGATGGCGATCAGTTTGCCGCTGTCCTGCTCCTTCATGGGGTCTCCTCGCCCGCGGCGCGTTGCAGAGCACGTGCCAGTTCCTGCCTGAGGAAGGGCTTGGCCAGGATGGGAAAGTCCCGGCCGCGCGCGTCCTCGTCTTCGGTGTAGCCGCTCATCAGCACGATGCGCATCGACGGACATTCCCTTCGCAGCAGTCGCGCCAGTTGGCGGCCGTTCAGTTCGCCCGGCATCAGCACGTCGCTGACGACGATCGCGATGTCAGGAATGTGGCGCACCATGTCGCGCGCCTGGCTAGCGTTTTCCGCTTCGATCACCGGGTGGCCGAGGTCGATCAGTTGCTGGCGGACGACGCGGCGGACATTTTCGTCGTCCTCGACCAGTAGCACCAGGTCGCCGCTGGCTTCGGGCAGCGGCGTTTCGGCTACGGCCTGCCGGCTGGCGGGCGCGGCCGTCTGCGGCAGCACGATCTCGACCTGGGTGCCGCGCTCCGGTTCGCTGCGGATGCGCATGCCGCCAGCCGACTGGCGGATGAAGCCCTGCGCCATGGCCAACCCGAGGCCGTTGCCGAGGCCGAGGCGCTTGGTGGTGAAAAAAGGCTCGCAGGCATGCGCCAGCGTGTGCGGGTCCATGCCGCAGCCGTCGTCGGCGACGGCGATGGCGATGTAGTTGCCAGGCGCGACGTCGAATTCGGCGGTTTCCGGGGCGTCGGCCGGCAGTTCGGTGAGGTCGGCGGAAATCGTCAGACGGCCGCCTTGCGGCATCGCGTCGCGCGCATTGAGCGCGAAGTTGAGCAGGGCGCTTTCCAGCTGTGCCGGGTCCACCTTGGCGAACAGGTCCCCTTCGGCGCAGCGGCAATCGACGACGATGTTGTCCGGCAGCGAGCGGCGGATCAGGCGCGCCAGGTCGCCGATCAGCTGGCCGATGTCGACCGCCTGCGGTTCCAGCGGCTGTTGCCGCGAGTAAGTGAGCAGGCGGCGGATCAGTTGCACGCCGCGGCGCGCCGACTGCAGCGCCGGGCTGACGAAGTCGGCGATCCCCGGATCGTCCGGCCGGTGGTCCTGGAGCGCCGCCAGGTTGCCGATGATCACCGTCAGCAGGTTGTTGAAGTCGTGCGCCAGACCGCCGGTCAGGCGGCCGATCGCTTCCATCTTCTGCGCTTGCAGCAATGCGCTCTGCATCCGCTTCTGCTCGGTGATGTCGTGCGAGAAGACGAAGAAGCCGTGGGTGTCGCCATCGCTACCGATTTCCGGAACCAGCGTGCTGTGCGCGAAGACCGTCTGGCCGTGGCGCAGCATCCGGTACTCGTAACTGATCTGTTCGCCGGACAGCGCCCGCCGCACATGCTCGCCGACCTGGACATAGACTTCGGGACCGACCACCTCGAGCACCGAGCGGCCGATCACGCTGCCCGCCGGCAGGCAGTACCAGTCGGCGTAACCCTTGTTGGCATATTGGTAGATCTGCTGGCGATCGACGTAGCCAATGAGGATCGGGATGGTGTCGTTGATCAGGCGCAGGCGGGCCTCGCTGCGCCCCAGCGCGGCGGCGATCCGCTCCTTCTCGGCGTTGGCCTGGCGCAGGTTGGCGTTGGCGTTTTCCAGTTGGGCGGTACGGCGGCGGACGCGTTCGTCGAGCTGCAGGTTCTGGTGCTCGCTCAACTGCTCCAGGTAGCGTTGTTCGGTGATGTCGCTGTACAGCGTGACGAAGCCGCCGTGCGGCAGCGGCTCGCCGCGCAGCAGCAGGAGCCGGCCGTTCGGGCGACGGCGTTCGCTGACGTGGGCGACGAAGTGGCGGGCTTCGGCAATGCGCTCGGCGACCTGGCTTTCCGCATCACCGGGCCCGTACTCGCCGCGCTGCGCGTTGTAGCGGATGAAGTCGGCGAACGGCGTACCGATCCGCCCCAGTTCATCGGGAAAGCCGAGCAGTTCGAGGAAGGGGCGGTTCCAGGCGACCAGTCGCAGGTCGCGGTCGAAGACGCTGATTCCCTGGTCGAGCAGGTCGAGCCCGTCCTGCAATGTGGCGAGCCGGTTCGACTGGTCGGCGGGGAGGGAGGCATGAGGCATCGCGGGATTCTAGAGCAAGGTGCCACGGTTGAACGACAATGCAATGATTCGTTACATTGCGCCAATAGTTGTGCAAGAGTGTTCTGTAATGCTACGGCCCACAAGAAGGATACCGGCCGTTAAGGAGAACAGCACTCTGGCAGGTATTAAGAAGTAAATAGCGAGGAGATTGGCCGGGCCGGCAGGTCCGGCCATCCTTATCAGAAGCGTCATCGTCATGCCCGCCGCGGCGGGCCGCCTGGCGTCCGCGTCGCGGGCGCCGTCTTGTCTGAAAGGAAGCTGTGAATGAGTACTTACACCGCACCGCTGCGTGACATGCAGTTCGTTCTCAAGGATATCGCCGGTCTCGACGAGATCTGCGCCTTGCCGGGCAACGAGGAATGTTCCGTCGACCTGGTCGAATCGATTCTTGAAGAGGCGGCCAAGTTCGCCAGCGGCGTGCTCGATCCGATCAACCGCAATGGCGACCAGCAGGGCGCCGTGGTCAAGGACGGCGTGGTCACCACCTCGCCCGGCTTCAAGGACGCCTACCAACTGTTCTGCGAGACCGGCTGGAACGCCATGCCCTTCTCGCCGGAGTTCGGCGGCCAGGGCCTGCCGGCGGTGGTGACGATGGCGGTCAACGAAATGTGGAAGTCGGCCAACATGGCCTTCGCGCTGTGCCCGATGCTGACTTCCGGTGCGGTCGAGGCGATCAACCACCATGCCTCCGACGAACTGAAGCAGAAATATCTGCCGAAGATGGTCGAAGGCGTGTGGACCGGCACCATGAACCTGACCGAGCCGAACGCCGGCTCCGACCTGGCGGCGATCAGCACCAAGGCGAGAAAGCTCGACGACGGCACCTATCTGGTCACCGGCACCAAGATCTTCATCACCTGGGGCGAAAACGACGTCGCCGAGAACATCATCCACCTGGTGCTCGCCCGCCTGCCGGACGCGCCGCCGGGACTGAAGGGCATCTCGCTGTTCCTGGTGCCGAAGTTCCTGGTCAATGACGACGGCTCGCTCGGTGCGCGCAACGATCTGATCTGCGCCTCGCTCGAACACAAGCTCGGCATCCACGGCAGCCCGACGGCGGTGATGTCCTACGGCGACCAGGAAGGCGCCGTCGGCTACCTGATCGGCGAAGAGAACAAGGGCATCGGCTACATGTTCACGATGATGAACCACGCCCGCGTCAACGTCGGCCTGGAAGGCGTCGGCATCGCCGAGCGCGCCTACCAGCACGCGCTGTGGTACGCCAAGGAACGCATCCAGGGCGCCATCGTCGGCGACAAGTCGGGCGAGAAGAAGCCGATCCTGCATCACCCCGATGTCCGCCGCCTGCTGATGGACGTCAAGTCGCGCACCGAAGCGATGCGCACCCTGGCCTATTACGCCGCCGCCCAGATCGACAAGGCGCACGCCGGCGACGCCGCCGCGCAGGCGCGCATCGACCTGCTGACGCCGGTGGTCAAGGGCTGGAGCACCGAGCAGGGCGTCGAGCTGTCGTCGAACGCGCTGCAGGTCTTCGGTGGCGTCGGCTTCATCGAGGAAACCGGTGCCGCGCAGTACTACCGCGATTCCCGGATCACCACCATCTACGAAGGGACGACGGCGATCCAGGCGAACGACCTGGTCGGCCGCAAGCTGGCGCGCGAAAAGGTGCCGGGTGCCGGCATGAAGGCGATGCTCGCCGAGATCAACGCCACCGCCGACGAACTTGCTGGTAATGCCGGTCTCGCCAACATCGCCGCCAACCTGAAGAACGGTGCCGCGGCGCTGACTGCCGCCGCCGACTGGATTCTCGCCAACTACAACGACAAGCCGCAGGCAGTGCATGCCGGTTCGGTGCCCTTCCTCAAGCTGACCGGCATCGTCGCCGGCGGCTGGCTGATGGCCAAGTCGGCCGGCGTTGCCGCGGCGCGCATCGCGGCCGGCGACAGTGACCCGTTCTACCGGGCCAAGCTGGCGACCGCCGAGTATTTCGCGACGCACCAGCTGCCGTTCGCGGCGGCCTACGCGGCGGAAGTCATGGGTGGCGCCGAGGCCGTCTTCGGTCTCGCCGAAGACCTGTTCTGAGCGCCATCATGCGTACCGATCGCGATGCGATGGAGTACGACGTCGTGATCGTCGGCGGCGGCCCTGCGGGGCTGACCGCGGCGATCCGCGTCAAGCAGCAGGCGGCGGCCGCCGGCCGTGAGCTGTCGGTCTGCCTGCTCGAGAAGGGCTCGGAAATCGGCGCCCACATCCTGTCCGGCGCCGTCATCGAAACCCGCGCCCTGGCCGAGTTGTTCCCCGACTGGCAGGAACGCGGCGCGCCGCTCAACACGCCGGCCGGCGAGGACCGTTTCCTGTTCCTCACCGAAGGTGGTTCGTTCAAGCTGCCGACGCCGCCGCAGATGGCCAACCACGGCAACTACATCGTCAGCCTGGGCAACTTCTGCCGCTGGCTGGGCGAGCAGGCGGAAGCGCTCGGCGTCGAGATCTACCCCGGCTTCGCCGCCGCGGAAGTCCTCTACCACGAGGACGGCTCGGTCAAGGGCGTCGCCACCGGCGACCTCGGCATCGGCAAGGACGGCCAGCCCGGCCACAACTTCCAGCCGGGCATGGAACTGCACGCAAGGCAGACGATCTTCGCCGAAGGCTGCCGCGGTTCGCTGACCCGCGAACTGTTCGAGCGCTTCAAGCTGCGCGACGGCGCCGATCCGCAGACCTACGGCATCGGCATCAAGGAACTGTGGGAAATCGATCCGGCGAAACACCAGCCGGGGCTGATCGTGCACTCGGTCGGCTGGCCGTTGGCCAACGACACCTACGGCGGTTCCTTCCTCTACCACCTGGAAAACAACCTGGTCGCCGTCGGTTTCGTCGTCGGTCTCGACTACAAGAATCCCTGGCTGTCGCCGTTCGAGGAATTCCAGCGCTACAAGACACACCCGGCGATCCGCGGCTTCTTCGAAGGCGGCCGGCGCATTTCCTACGGCGCCCGCGCGTTGTCGGAAGGCGGCTTCCAGTCGCTGCCCAAGCTGACTTTCCCCGGTGGCCTGCTGGTCGGCGATACCGCCGGCTTCCTCAACGTGCCGAAGATCAAGGGCACGCACATGGCGATGCAGTCGGCGATGCTTGCCGCCGATGCCGTCGTCGCGCTGCTGGCCGACGCCGAAGGTGGCCGGGAAGCCCAGGCCTACCCGCTGGCACTGCGCGACAACTGGCTGTGGGACGAACTGCACCGGGTGCGCAACGTGCGCCCGGCGTTCAAGTGGGGGCTGTGGGGCGGACTTGCCTACGGTGCGCTCGACACCTTCCTGTTCCGCGGCAAGGCGCCGTGGACCATGGCGCATCACGACGACCACTCGCAGTTGGGTGAAAAGACCGCCTACGCGAAGATCGACTATCCGAAGCCGGACGGCAAGCTGACCTTCGACCGCCTGTCGTCGGTCTTCCTGTCGGCGACCAACCACGAGGAAAATCAGCCCAGCCACCTGCGGCTGAAGGACGCGATGGTGCCGGTGTCGATCAACTACGCGAAGTACGGCGCGCCGGAAACGCGTTACTGCCCGGCCGGCGTCTATGAAATCCTCGGTGAGGACGAAGGCGCGCCGCGCTTGCAGATCAACGCCCAGAACTGTCTGCACTGCAAGACCTGCGACATCAAGGACCCGACCCAGAACATCGTGTGGACGGTACCGGAAGGCGGTGGCGGGCCGAACTATCCGAACATGTGATCAGAGCAACTCTGCGTTGGAGATTTGAGGGAGAACAGCAAACGACCTCTGTCTTCATACTTTTCCGGGGCCGTAAGGCCCCGTTTTTTTTAATCTTTTTTACAAAATAAGCTCAAATCATGGTGGGCAGGAGTTAACATGTCCAGCCTCTTCCCGCAATGGCTTTACCGACTGTTCTACCCATGCGCATGTTGAATAACAGCAATCCGCTGAGGGTTCCCGGTTTGCTCGGCAAACTGGGGGTGATGACCTCGATCCGCGATACCGAGTTGCTCGAGCAAAGTCTGCTGCGCACGCTGGGGCCCTTGCTCGGTGTCCTCGATACCTCTCTCTACCGGCTCGACGAAGCGCAGTTGCTGGTCCGCGTCATCCATTACCACCGTTCTAAGGTCGTCGATGGCGATGGTGTTGCCCGCATGCTCGAACGGATCGAGGAAATCGTCCAGCTTTCCGACGTGGCGCCGGAAGTCCTCGCCCTGACCGACAATGTCCGCTTGCTCGGCAAGCCCTGCACCCGGGTGCTCGAAGGCGGCATGCTGATCGCCTACCCCCTGCTCGGTGCCGGCGAGGTCTGCGGCTATTTCGTCTTCCGCCGCGATCACGAGGTGTCGGCCAACGAGGATGCAACGATCCGCGGTGTCCTCGAAGTCTTCTCCAACTACTACGCGCTACTCGATGTCAGCCAGCGCGACCGCCTGACCGGGCTGTTCAATCGCCAGGCGCTGGAAAACAATTTCGAACGCATCTGGTCGGCGATGGCGCAGCCCGAGACCTTCCTCGAGCGCCAGGACGGCCGCCGCCACCAGGGGCAGGGCAAGTACTGGCTGGCGGTGATCGACATCGATCATTTCAAGCGGATCAACGATTCCTTCGGCCACATGGTCGGCGACGAGATCCTGCTTCTCGTCTCGCGCCTGATGCAGAACACCTTCCGTTCCTCGGACTTGCTCTACCGCTACGGCGGCGAGGAGTTCGTCGCCATCGTCGCCGCCGAGAACGAGGCGATCGCCCGCAACGTCTTCGAGCGCGTGCGGCTGGCGATCGAGGCGCACAGCTTTCCGCGCATCGACCGTCTGTCGGTCAGCATCGGCTACGCCGAAGTCGATCCGGAAATCCTGCCGGTGGAAGTTCTCAGCCGGGCCGACCGCAGCCTCTACCAGGCCAAGCAGGACGGCCGCAACCGCGTCTACGATTTCCAGGAACTGGTCGCCAGCGGCATTTTTCCCAGCCCCAGCTACGGCGACGCCGAACTGTTCTAAGCCGGTGCCGCCGCCTTGATCGGCAGCCAGATACGGAAGCGGCTGCCCTTGCCCGGCTCGCTGTCGACGTCGATGTAGCCGCGGTGCTTCTTGACGATGATGTCGTAGGAAATCGACAGTCCGAGACCGGTTCCCTTGCCGACCGGCTTGGTCGTGAAGAAGGGCTCGAAGATGCGCTGGCGTACCGCGTCGCTCATGCCGCGCCCGGTATCCTCGACCTCGAACCACACCCGTTCGCCGGCGACACCGGAGCGGACGGTGATCCTGCCATGTTCCTGAATCGCCTGTGCGGCGTTGACCAGCAGGTTCATGAAGACCTGGTTGATCTGCGCCGGGACGCAATCGACTTCCGGTATCTCGCCCAGTTCGAGAATGACGTCGGCCTTGTACTTCAGCTCGTTGCGCACGACGTTGAGCGTGCTCTGCATCGCCGCGTTGAGGTCGGCATGCTGGCGTTCGGTCTGGTCGACGCGGGAGAAGTCCTTGAGATCCTGGACGATGCGCGTCACCCGGCCGAGACCTTCCTGCGATTCGGCGAGCAGCGCCGGCAGATCATCGCGCAGGAAATCGAGGTCGGCGGCACGCCGCGCCGCGCCGATGGCCTCGGCGTTGCCGCCTTCGTAGGCGGCGATGACGGAGAGTAGCTGTTCGACGTAATGTTTGAGCGAACTCAGGTTGGAATTGACGAAGCCGATCGGGTTGTTGATTTCGTGGGCGACGCCGGCGGCCAGCTGGCCGATCGCCGCCATCTTCTCGGACTGCAGCAACTGCTGCTGTGCTTCCTCGACCTTGTGCAGCAGCGCGGTCAGCTCGGCTTGCTCGCGTTCCAGTTGTCGGTTGGCCTGTTCGAGGGCGCCGGTCCTTTCGGCGACCAGGGCTTCCAGTTGTTCCTGATGTTTGAGGAGCTGTTCTTCCGCGTGGTGCCGTTCGCTGACGTCCTGCAGGGTCTCGATGGCGCCGACGACAGCGCCGTCGGCATTGCGGATCGGCGCGGCGGTGAAGAACAGCCAGCGGCCGCCGTCGCCGAGATGGGGAAAGAAACTTTCGGCCTCGAAGGCGTCCGGGACCGTCGGCGAGCGGCGGAAGATATTGTGGTAATAGCTGTCGATGCGCTCTTCCAGGCTGCCATCGACGATCAGGTCGGCCATGATCGGCCGCGCTTCCGGATAGAAGGCCTTCCACTGCTCGCTGCTGCCGACCATCTGTTCCGCCGGCAGGCCGCAGATTGCCGCGCAGGCCTTGTTCCAGTGGGTGATTTTGTGCTCGGCGTCGATCACCAGTGTCGGCACTGGATCGCCGTCGATGATCTGCGACAGGAAGTGTTGCAGGTGGCGGCGGGCCTCGCTGGAGCGCCGATGTTCGGATTCGAGCAGTTTGCGGTTGCTTTCGCGCAGCGCGTCGGTACGCTCGGCCACCTTGGCTTCCAGGCTCCGGTTGGCCTCGTCCAGGGCATCGTTGCGTTCGCTGATGATGCGGAACAGCGCCGCCATCGCGTCGAGCATGCTGGAAGTCGCCGGGTCGGGGACGTGCGCGTCCTCGGCGGCATAGGCGGCAGCGGCGCTGCTGCCGGCGCGGATGGCGTTGATCTGGCGAGCCATCGACTGATCCATGCCGAGGATGTGCTGAGCCAGCCAGGCGGTGAGGTAATTGACCAGATTGGGCAGGGTGATGCTGCCGGCCGGCATGCTCTTCAGCTTGATCACCTGGTCGGCGAAACCCGTGTGCACGGCGGTGTGCTTGGCGATGAAGCGGGGATCGCAGCCGCATTCGGCCATCAGCGCCTCTTCGTTGGCGAAATGCAGGGCGGCATAGGCAACTAGCTGATCGAGGATGGTGGCAATGGTCGCCGTGTTGGCGTATTTCGATTGCGATTCGATGATCTGGTTGATCAGGCGGACCAGTTCCCGGTGCTCGGCGTCGACGCTTGGCTCGCCGGTGGTGAAGCGCTGGTCCCAGACAAAGGCGTCCATGGTCAATCCTCCCCGGCCTGCGGCCCGAGGACGCGCAGGATTTCTTCGAAAGTGGTGATGCCGGCGGCGACCCGCTCGGCGGCGTGGTGGGCGATGCTGCGCAGGCCCTGGTGGCGGACCAGGCGGCGGATTTCCAGGATGCTGGCGCTGCTGCCGATGCGGTCGCGCAACTCGTCGTTGAGCGTCAGTACCTCGTAGATGCCGACCCGTCCCTTGTAGCCGCTGCCGTGGCATTCGCCGCAACCCGCGCCGCGGCGGGTCTCGCGGATGTCGGCGAAGGCACCGCCGAGGCGAGCGCGCAGCAGCGGGTCGGCGGCGCCGACTTTGCTGCACTTCGGGCAGACGCGGCGCACCAGGCGCTGGGCGATGATGCCTTCGAGGGCGGTGGCGATCACGTAGGGCTTGAGCCCGAGGTCGAACAGGCGGGCGATGGTGGCGATCGCCGAGTTGGTGTGCAGCGTCGAATAGACGAGGTGGCCGGTCAGCGCGGCATGGAAGGCGACCTCGGCGGTCTCGAAATCGCGGATTTCGCCGAGCAGGATGACGTCCGGGTCCTGGCGGAGCAGGGCGCGCAGCACCATCGGGAAGGTCAGGCCGATCTTCTCCCGGATCAGCACCTGGCCGGCCATGTCGAGGTAGTACTCGACCGGGTCCTCGATCGTCACGTAGTTCTTGCCCGGCGTCGCGTCGTGCTGCAGCAGCGAGTAGAGCGTCGTCGTCTTGCCGCTGCCGGTGGGGCCGGTGGCGAGGATGATGCCCTGCGGTCGGGCCACCATGTCGGCGACCCGCGGCAGATCGACGGCGGAAAAGCCGAGGTGTTCCAGCGAGTGCACGGCGGCGTTGCGGTCGAGGATGCGCATCACCACCTTCTCGCCGTTGATCGTCGGTAGCGTCGAGATGCGCAGGTCGACGAGGCGCAGCGGCGTCTTCACCGTGATCCGTCCGTCCTGCGGCCGCCGGCGCTCGGAAATGTCGAGCTCGGCCATGATCTTCAGGCGCGACACCAGCGACTGGTGCAGCTGGTGGGGAATGCTGATCTTGTCGGCCAGCACCCCGTCGATCCGGTAGCGGACGACGACGCTCTTGGTGCGCGGCTGGATGTGGATGTCCGAACTGCCGAGACGGATCGCTTCGAGGATGATCGCATTGGCCAGCCGGATCGCCGGTGGCGCCGTCGTTTCCTGCAGCAACTCCTCGAGGCTGGCCTGCGCGTCGTCGTCGATGACGATCTCGATGCCCTCGTAGGGGTCGCTGGTGCTGATCAGCGTTTCCAGTTCCCGGAAATCGCTGGTGTCGGTGCCGTAAAGTTCCTCGATCTTGCGCTTGATCGCCGCGATGTCGGCGGTGACGACGTCGATGTCGAGGCCGGCGGCAAAACGCACCTCGTCGATCAGCCCCTCGTCGAGCGGATCGGCCATCGCCAGCAGCAGGCGGCGGCCCTGCAGCTTGAGCGGCACCACCAGTTGGCGGGCGCAGAAGCTGTGCGGGATCAGTTCGGTCAGTGCGCTGTCGACCTGGAATTCCGGCAACTGGACTTCGTCGATCAGCATTTCGCGGCGCAGCAACTCGCGGATGCGCCGTTCCGGCACCCAGTCCTTTTCCAGCAACAGGACGATCAACGCCTCCTTGCGCCTTTCCTGGAGCTGGCTGAGCTCCTGCAACTGGGCGGCGCTCAGCAACTGGTGCTTGTGCAGCATGATGCCCAGCCGGCTGCGGTGCGACGCCGCCAGCCGCGACAGAGCGGAGATTTCCTTCTGCTTCTTCTCGTTGTCCGCCTTCAGCACCCGGTTGCGGCTGATCAGGTCGTGCTGTTCGAGGGCCAGGGCGACGGTGATGCGCAGGTCGTCGTCGTTCCACGGCTTGAGGATGAACTTGTAGACCGCGCCGTCGTTGATCGCCCCCATCACCGCGTCGGTGTTGGCGTGGCCGGTGAGCATGATGCGGATGGTGTCGGGCGACTTCTCCTTGACCTCGCGCAGGAAGCGCGCGCCGTCCATGCCGGGCATCAGGAAGTCGCTGATCACCAGGTGGAAGCTGCCTTCGGCGAGGCGCTGCAGGCCTTCCTCGCCGCTGCTGGCGCTGATCACCTCGTAGTTTTCCTGGCGGAAGACGCGGACCAGCGCGCGCAGGATGCCCGGCTCGTCGTCGACCAGGAGCAGCCGGTAACGGGGGGGCGTCAGATGCGTGGCCGGGGCCTGGGCGACCGTCTGCTTGCCGGTGAACAGGTTGCTGTAGTCAGTCATCCGGGATCGGGAAGCTGAGGGTGACGGTGGTACCGGCGTCCACGGCGCTGTCGAGCGTGATCTTGCCGCCGTGGGCGACGACGATGCTGCGTGCGGTGGCCAGCCCGAGACCGACGCCATGGCCGACGTCGCGCGTCGTGTAGAAGGGTTCGAAGGCGTGGGCGAGTTGTTCCGGGCGCATGCCGATGCCGTTGTCGCGGATGCGCACGGTCAGCCGTCCGGCTTCGGCGGCGGAAGAGAGGATGATCGTGCCCGGCCGGCCGCTATCGATGATGGCCTGGAGGGCGTTGTGCAGAATGTTGTAGAAGGCCTGCTTGAGATGGCCGGGCAGGCAGACGATGGGCGGCAAGGGCAGCAGGTCGAGGCGCAGGCCGATGCCGGCCGGCAATTGGGCCTCGATCACGGCGGCGGCTTCGCGCAGGCAGGTGTTGAGGTCGGCGTAGGCTTCGCTGCTGCGGTCGACGTTGGAAAAGGCCTTGAGGTCGGCGACGATGTGGGCGATGCGTTCGAGTCCGGCGAGCGTTTCATCGAGCAGTTCGTCGCCGTCGGCGAGCAGGAAATCGAGGTCGAGCGCCTGCCAGGCGGCGCGGGCGTGGTCGAGATCGTCGCGCAGGGCGGCGAATTTCTGCAAATAGCCGCGGAAGCTGCCCAGGTTGCTGCGCGCGAAGCCCAGCGGGTTGTTGATTTCGTGTGCCATGCCGGCCGCCAGTTGGCCAATCGAGGCGAGCCTTTCCGCTGCGTAGAGCATCTGCTGGCGCTCTTCCAGTTCGGCAAGCTGGGTCTTGACCCGGGCGTCGAGCTCGCTCGCCAGTTGGCGGTAGCGGGCTTCCGATTCGGCGAGGCGCGCATGTTCGCGCTTCAGGCTGGCGAAATCCTCGGCCACCACTTCGAGATGCAGCGCCGACGCCATCCGGTAGCGGATACGGGTGCGCAGCAGGTCGTGCAGCAGCTCGCCGGCCGCCGTCAGGGCATCGGCGCTGGCGCTGGCGCTGCACAGGGTGGCGACGGGGTCGAGTTCGATCACCACCGCTTGCCGGCGGGCGCCTGGGCTGGCCGTGCCCCAGACGATGCGGCCGCTGCCGTCGGCCAGCGCCAGATCGCCGCCGAGCAGGCGGGCGAGGGCGGCGGCCAGTTCGGGTAGTTCGTGGCTGTCGATCAGCTCGCCGAGCTGCCAGTCATGGTCGAAATGCGCCCCGCTCATGGCGTCCCCATCAATCCGGCGACGAAGGCGGCCTCGTTCAGGCCATGTTCGCGGCTCAGGCCGCAGGCCTCGTCCTGGCGCCGGTAGAGGGCGCCGAGCAGGCTGGCGAAGGTCTCGCGTACGCCTTCGCCATGCAGCGCCGAGGCGAAATGCAGCGGCCACGGCGCCGACTGCCAGCGCTCGCGGATTTCCGTCTGCGGGATGGCGCTCGGCAGGTCGCTCTTGTTGAACTGGACGACCAGCGGCAGGCGCTCGAGGTCGATGCCGACGCGCGCACAGTTCTCGCTCAGGCTGCGGAAGGCTTCGGCATTGTTGGTTTCCTGGTTGCGCTGGAGATCGGCGACGAAGACGACGCCGTCGGCGCGCGACAGCACCGCCTTGCGGGTGCCGTCGTGGGCGACCTGGCCGGGTACGGTGAATAAGCGGCAGCGGATCGACAGCCCGGAGGGCGCGTGGAAACCGAGCGGCAGCAGGTCGAAGAACAGGGTGCGGTCGTCCTGCGTCTCCATGCTCATCATTTCGCCCTTCTGCTCGGGGGCCAGTTGTTCGTGCAGCGCCAGCAGGTTGGTCGTCTTGCCGCTCTGCGCCGGTCCGTAATAGACCAGCTTGAAGCTCAGGCGCTTGCCGTCCTGGTCAGGCATTTCAGTCGGCCCCTGCCTCGTCGAGCAGCACCGAGCCGTCCGGTCCCCAGTTGACCTTGGTGATGCCGGGTTCCAGGCGTTCCAGACGTTCCGCCTCGACCTGTTCCGGCGTCTTGTCGCCCATCTCGACGCGCACCAGGTCGGCGAGCTGGCGGTTTTCCAGCAGCAGCTCACGGTGCGCCAGCGCCTGGCCGATCGCCGACATCAGGTCGTAATCGTTCCACGGCTTGCCGATGAAGCGGTCGATGCCGACTTCGTTGACCGCCCGCACCAGGGCGTTGAGGTCGGCGTAGCCGGAGAGGATCAGGCGCGCCGCGTCGGGTTGCACGGCCTTGGCGTGCTTGAGGAACTCGATGCCGTCCATTTCCGGCATCCGGTAATCGCTGATGAAGAGGTCGAATTCTTCATGGCGGGCAAGTTCCAGGGCGTGCAGCGGCGAGGTCGCGGTGTGCACCTCGAGCGTGAAGCGGCGGTTGCCGTAGGTGCAGGGAGCGACCCGCAACAGGCGTTGCAGCGCCTTGAGGATCGATGCTTCGTCGTCGACGATCAGGATGCGGCTCATTTTTCCTCCTGGCGGATATAGACAGTGAGATTTTGCTGCTCGACCTGTTCCAGACGGATCAACTGGCCGATGATGTCGCTGTTGAGCACGCTGCCGGCGGCGAGCAGCAGGTAACCGTCGCGGTGCATCAGGTCGCGGCTGACCGTCATGCCGGGTTTCAGGTGCATGGTGCGCAGCGGGATTTCCTGCGGGCCGCCCTTGACGGTTTCGGCGACCAGCCTGACCAGCGCGTCGACCACTGCCGGGTCGTAGCGCTTGCCGCGATTCTCGATCAGGAAGTCGAGTGCCTCGGCCGGTTTCAGCGGGCGCTGCACCAGGGTGCCGACCTGCAGCGCGTCGTAATCGTTGGCGACGGCGAGGATGCGGGCACCCTGCGGAATCGCCATGGCGGCGAGATGGTCCGGGTAGCCGCTGCCGTCGTAGGACTCGTGGTGGTGGCGGACGAGCACCGCGGCTTCCTTGAAGCGTTCGATGCCGAGCAGGATGTTCTGGCCGACCACCGGGTGTTTCATTACCTGGGCACGGTGCTCGGCACTCAGCATGTTGAACGGGCGGCCGAGCAGTTCGTCGGGTAGGCCGAGCTTGCCGATGTCGTGCAGCAGGCCGGCGAGCAGGATGTTCTGGGCGTCGCTTTCGGCCAGGCCGAGGTGGCGGGCGAGGCTGCGCGCCAGTTCGGCGACGCGCCGGCCGTGGCCGGCCAGTTGCTTGCCGAGCGGGCCGCTGCGCAGTTCGATCAGGCCGGCGAAGACCTGGACACTGGTCATGAAGGATTTCTTCAGTTCGCCATGCGCCTGCTCGACGAAAGTCAGCGCCTGGCTGAGTTCGGCGGTGCGTTCGGCAACCTTCTGTTCGAGGCTGGCGTTGAGGGTTTTCAGGGCTTCGTTCTGGGCCTGGGTGAGTTCGGTCAGACGCCGGTTTTCCTGTTCCAGACGCTGGTGTTCGCAGGCTTCCCGGACGACGGCGAGCATTTCCTTGTCGTCCCAGGGCTTGGCGATGTAGCGGTAGATTTCGCCCTCGTTGATCGCCGAAACGGTGGAGGTGATGTCGGCGTAGCCGGTGAGCAGGATGCGTTTGGTCTGCGGCCAGCGTTCACGGACCTGTTTGAGGAAGGTGGCGCCGTCCATTTCCGGCATCCGCATGTCGGAAATCACCAGATTCACCGCTTCGCCTTCCATGATGGCGAGGCCGGCGGCACCGCCTTCGGCGGTCAGGATGCGGTAACCCTGCGGGCGGAACAGGCGGCGCAAGGCCGACAGGATGCTCGGTTCGTCGTCGACCAGGAGCAGGGTGGGGGCCTGACTGGTTTCGTTCATGGCTGGTCCTCGGGTATGCCGGTGCCGTGCGGGTGGATTGGCAGGATGACGCGAAAGGTACTGCCGCGGCCGGGTTCGCTGGTGACGGCGATGGAGCCGTGGTGGCGCTGGATGATGCCGTAGGCAAGCGAGAGACCGAGGCCGGTACCCTTGCCGACCGGTTTGGTGGTGAAGAAAGGCTCGAAGATGCGGTTGAGGTTCTCCGGGGCGATGCCGCAGCCGGTGTCGCTGATCTCGACGCTGACCCGTGCCTCGTCGAGTTGCCGGGTGCGGATGGTGATCGTGCCCTTGACGGCGATCGCGTGGCCGGCATTGACCAGCAGGTTCATGAATACCTGGTTGAGTTGCGAGATCAGGCAATAGACTGGCGGCAGGTCGCCGTAGTCCTTGACCACCTCGCACTTGTATTTGAGTTCGTTCCAGACGATGTTGAGCGTCGAATCGAGCCCTTCGTGGAGGTCGGCTTCCTGCCATTCCTGCTCGTCGACGCGCGAGAAGGTGCGCAGGTCCTGGACGATCTTGCGCACGCGGGCGAGGCCGTCCTTGGATTCCGCCAACAGCTTGAAGATGTCTTCACGGACGAAATCGAAATCGCGCTCCTCGCGCAGCAACTGCATTTCCTTCTGGTGCGGGTAGTCGTCGCCGCTTTTCGCGGCGTAAGCGTCGATGATTGCCATCAGGTCGCGGATGTAGCCGTCGAGGGTGCCGAGGTTGGAGTGCACGAAGCCGATCGGGTTGTTCAGTTCGTGGGCGACGCCGGCCGCCAGTTGGCCGATCGAGGCCATTTTTTCGGATTGCAGCAACTGGTTGTTGGCTTCCTCCAGGCGCTTGTTGAGAACCCGTTGCTGCGCCAGGGCGTCGGCGATCAACAGTTGCTGCTGCTTGCGTTCGCTGATGTCGGTGATCACACCGTCATAGTACGTCGGCTGATCCTGCGCGTCACGACTGACCTTGGTCCGGTCGACTACCCAGATCACCTCGCCCTGGGCGGTGATCAAGCGGTATTCCTGCTCGTAGGCGTTGAGCCCGGCGGCGGTGTGGCGGGCGACTTCGTCGCAGACCCGAGCGAGATCGTCGGGGTGGATGATGCTCGAGAAGGAGGGGGTGCCGGACTGCAACTGCTCCTGGGTATAGCCCCACTGGCGGACGTTTTCGGAAACGAAGACGACCGGCCAGCCAGTGGTCGCCGCCCAGCGGAAACAAACCACCGGGCTCGCGTTGACCACCTGCATGGCCAGGCGCAAGGCCCGGTCCGCCCGCAGGCGACGGACGATGCGCCAGGTTTCGTTGGCGATCAACTGCACCGTCTCGCTGTCGTAAGCCGCGTAGTCGCTTTCCCGGTTGCCGACGCCGGCGAGCATGCGGACGACACCATTTTCGACCACCGGCACGCTGAGCAGGCGAGTCAGTTGCGAATGGCCTTCCGGCAGGCCGCGCTTGTTTTCGGCGGCGGCGTAATCGTTGACCATCACCGCCTGTCCGGTGCGGGCGGCGTCGGCCCAGATGCCTGCCTGGCTGATCGGGTAGTGGCGATCGGCGACTGCCGTGCAGTAGTGCTCGACCGTTTTGCGGGTCCAGATCGCCAGTTCGATGTTTTCGCCGTCGTCGTTAACGAAATGCATGAAGCCGATCCGGCTGCCGGTCAGCGCCTCGGCTCGCTCCAGCGCGTAGCGCATGAATTCCCGCTCGTCGAGGAGTTCGGCCTGGCGCGGCAGTTCGATCAGGACCAGCGAACGGTTCACCTGGTTGGCGAACTGCGTTTCCGCGACCTGGCGTTGGGTGATGTCCTCGATCATCATGAACAGCGAGTCGAGTTCGCCGCTGTCGCCACGGATCGCCTGCATCCCGAGATTGACGAAGACGATGCTGCCGTCACGGCGCAGGCAGCGCACTTCGAGCGTGCCGGTAGCGCGTTCGCCGTGGCGGATGGCGTCGAGCAGGCGTTGGGTGACCGGGCGGTCTTCCGGGTGCACGAAGTCGAGCCAGTCGACGGCGGTCAGGTTTGCCACGCTTTGGTCGAGGATCTGGCAAAGGGTCGGGTTGGCGTCGGTCCAGCGCAACGCCGGGGTCGAATTGGCCATGCCGACCAAGGCATTGTCGAAAATCGCCTGGTAACGCCCTTGCTCCGCCCGCAGGCCGGCGATGCGCCAGCGCTGATGGATCAGCAGTCCGCTACCGAGGGCGACGAGCGCCCAAACCAGGAAGGGCAGTTCGCTCATGTCTGGTGGCTGGTGGCGAAGTGCTGGCGTCTTTCCTTGACCAGGCGGAAGGCGTCGCGGATTTCCTCGCGCAGCGCGTCGTCGTCCCAGGGTTTGGTCAGGAACTTGTAGATGGCGCCCTGGTTGATCGCGCTGGTCACGCTGTCGAGGTCGGTGTAGCCGCTGAGGACGATGCGCACGGTGTCCGGGTAGAGCTGGCGGACGCGGGAGAGGAATTCGCTGCCCGACATTTCCGGCATGCGCTGGTCGGAGAGGACGACCTGCACCGGGTGCTTGGCCAGGTGTTCGAAGGCGGCGGACGGGGTTTCAGCAGTCAGGATATGGAAGCCCTCGCGGCGTAGCAGGCGCGACAGGGCGGCCAGGATGTTCGGTTCGTCATCGACGATGAGCAGCGTGTTCTCGCCGACCGACGGTAGATCGGCGATCGGCAGCGTCTGGCGGCCGGTCAGCAGTTGTTCGAATTCGTTGACCGGCAGCGCCGGGGCGAACAGGTAGCCTTGAATCGCGTCGCACCGGCGGCCGCGCAGGAAGCGGGCCTGGGCCTCGGTTTCGACGCCTTCGGCGAGGATCGCCAGGTTCAGGCTACGCGCCATGACGATGGCGGCAGTGGCGATGGCGGCGTTGACCGGGTTTTCGATGATGTCGCAGACGAAGCTCTGGTCGAGCTTGATCTTGTCGAAGGGGAAGCGTGAAACGTAGGACAGCGACGAGTAGCCGGTGCCGAAGTCGTCGAGCGACAGCTTGACGCCGAGCTTCTTCAGGGCGTGGCACATGGCGATCGCCTGGTCGACGTCGTCGATGAAGGCGCTTTCGGTGATTTCAAGTTCCAGCGCGGCGGCCGGCAGACCGCTGTCGCTGAGGGCGTGGCCGACCATACGGGTCAGGTCGGCCTGGCGGAACTGGCGAGCCGACAGGTTGACCGCCAGCCGCAGCGGCGAGCCGATGCCCAGATCGAGCCAGCGCCTGGCCTGGCGGCAGGCGGTTTTCAACACCCATTCGCCGATCGTCACGATCAGGCCGTTGTCTTCGGCGAGCGGGATGAACTCGCCGGGCGAGACCGTACCGAACTGTGGGCTGTGCCAGCGCAGCAAGGCTTCCATGCCGATCAGCCGCCCGCTGTCGAGACTGACCTGGGGCTGGTAGTAAACCGCCAGCTCGCAGTTGTCCAGCGCGCTGCGCAGCGCGCTTTCCAGGGCCAGGCGGCGGGTGGCGTCGGCATCCATCTCCGGCGAATAGAAGCGGAAGACGTTGCTGCCGGCGTGCTTGGCGCGCGACAGTGCGACGTCGGCGGTCTTCATCAGTTCGTCGACAGAGCCGCCGTCGCGCGGGCTGAGGCTGATGCCGATGCAGGCATTGAGCGAGACCGATTGGCCGTTGATCGTGAAGGGCTGGCTGAGAGCGTCGAGCAGGCGCTGGGCGAGAGCGATGATGTCGCTCTCATGCTCCAGGTTGACCATCACGAAACCGAACTCGGCGCCGGACCGGCGGCCGACGGTGTCGCCGTCGCGCACCAGCGTCTTCAGCCGCAGGGCGACTTCCTGCAGCAGCGCGTCGCCGAACAGGGCGCCGAAGCTCTCGTTGATCACCCTGAAGCGGTCGAGGTCGAGCAGCAGGATCGCCGTCTGGCGCGCCATGCGGGTGGCGTTGTGCAGTGCCTGGGCGAGGCGGTCGCTGAGCAGGGTGCGGTTCGGCAGGTCGGTCAGCGGGTCGAAGCTGGACAGGTACTGGATGCGCTCGGCTGCCTCCAGGCGTTCGGAAATGTCGCTGATCAGGCCGACGTAATGGGTGACGCGGCCATGCGGGTCGCGGATCGCGGAAACGCTCAGCCAGGCCGAATAGAGCTCCCCGTTCTTGCGCCGGTTGGTGATTTCACCCTGCCAGCCCCCGCTCTGCTCCAGGCTCTGCCACAAGCTGCGGTAGAAGGTCGGGCCGTGTTTGCCGGAACGCAGGATGGCGGTGGTCTGGCCGATCGCTTCCTCGGCGCTGTAGCCGGTGATGCGGCAGAAAGCTTCGTTGACGCTGAGGATGCGGCTGGCCGGGTCGGCGATGCAGATGCCGTCGTTGATGCCAGTGAAGACGACCGAGGTCAGTTGGCGCTCGATCTCGATTTCCTTGCGCCGGGTAATGTCGGCGATGGTGCCGGCGCTGACCAGCGGCTCGCCATCCGCATCACGATAGAGCGCCTGGCCGCGGCCTTCGACCCAGAGCCAGTGGCCGTCGGCGTGGCGCAGGCGGAATTCGCGGACCTGCGCTTCGCTGCCCTGCGGTGGCGGCTTGCGGATGGCGGCCATGACCAGCCGCCGTTCGTCGGGATGGATCAGCGGCAGCGCGGCGGCTAGCGTACCCGGCGCCTGGTCGACGCCCAGTATGCGGCAGAGGTCGGGATTCCAGTCGAGGCGGTCGTCGTCGTGATGGTATTCCCAGATGCCGAGATCAGAGGCCGACAGGGTCAGTTGCAGGCGGGCGGCGAGGTCCTGGTTTTCCAGCAGGCGGCGCTGCACCTCGATTTCCAGGTTGGCATTGTGGCGGGCCAGGCGGTCGCGTGCCCACTTCAGTTCGAGGTGGTTCTTGACCCGGGCGCGCAAGGTCGAAGCGGTCAGCGGCTTGGTGATGTAATCGACGGCGCCTTCGAGCAGCCCGCTCTGCTCGTCGTTGGGCGAGTTGAGGGCGGTGACGAAGATCACCGGGATCTGGCTGGTGGCGGGGTCGGCACGCAGGCGGGCGAGCACGGCATGGCCGTCCATCCCCGGCATCATGACGTCGAGCAGGATGAGGTCGGGCTGGGGGGGCTCAACGGCGGCACGCAGCGCGGCTTCCCCACTTTCGGCGCAGCGGACCTCAATCTCGAGGTCTTCGAGCATGGCCACGACGATGGCCAGGTTTGCCTTCATGTCATCGACGGCAAGCACTACCGGACGGGGTGTCTTGGCATCGGAGGCAGCAAGGTCAGCCATCGTGTTTCCTCTTACATTTGTTATTGTTGTCATTTTGGCCTGCGCCAGCCGTTCAGGCAAGCGTCAAGCGTTAAAATACCGCAACTCCATTTTTCTGGGCGGATTGTCCAGGCGCCGGCGGCGTTTTCGCCCCGTTTTTTTGTAGGGAACCCGATGCTGAAGAAACTCGACTCCTTTGCCGGCGTGGCCGGTCCGCTCGTCGTCGTCGTCATGGATGGCTACGGTCTGCCGGAAAACCCCGTCGGCAGTGCCATTGCCGAAGCGCGCCAGCCGAATCTCGACCGCCTGTTCGCGAGCAGCCCGCACATCCGTTTGCGCGCGCACGGCACCGCGGTTGGCATGCCGTCCGACGACGACATGGGCAATTCGGAAGTCGGCCACAACGCGATCGGCGCCGGTCAGGTTTATGCGCAAGGGGCGGCGCTGGTCGCCAACGCGATCGCTGAGGGCACGATCTGGGCCGGTCAGGCCTGGCAGGAGATCGTCGGCGCGGCGCGCAGCGGCGTTCTCCATTTCATCGGTCTCTTTTCCGACGGCAACGTGCATAGCCACATCGACCACCTGCGGGCGATGGTCGAGCGGGCCAAGGCGGAAGGGGTGAAGACGGTACGCATCCACGTCCTGCTCGACGGCCGCGACGTGCCGGAGACCAGCGCCCTCGACTACGTCGTGCCGTTCGAGGCCTTCCTCGCCGGCATCAGCGATGCCGGCTTCGACGCCCGCATCGCTTCCGGCGGTGGCCGCCAGAACATCACGATGGACCGCTACGACGCCAACTGGCCGATGGTCGAACGCGGCTGGCGCACCCACGTGCTCGGCGAAGGACCGCAGTTCGCCAGTGCCAGCGCGGCGGTCGAAGCCTTGCGCGCGCAGTATCCCGGCACCATCGACCAGGACCTGCCGCCCTTCGTCATCGCCGCCGACGGCAAGCCGCTCGGCAGCATCGAGGACGGCGACGCCGTCGTCTTCTTCAACTTCCGCGGCGACCGCGCGCTGGAAATCACCCGCGCCTTCGTCGAGGCCGATTTCGACAAGTTCGACCGCGTCCGCCATCCGCGCGTCACTTACGCCGGCATGCTCCAGTACGACGGCGACCTGCACCTGCCCGAGCGCTTCCTGGTGCCGCCGCCGGCGATCCGCGACACTTCCGGCGAATGGTTCAGCAAGGCCGGGATCACCCAGTTCGCCTGTTCCGAGACGCAGAAGTTCGGCCACGTCACCTATTTCTGGAACGGCAACCGCTCCGGCAAGTTCGACGGCGAAACCTATCTCGAAGTGCCGAGCGACGTCGTTCCCTTCGAGCAGCGGCCGTGGATGAAGGCGGCGGAAATCGCCGACGCCATGGTGGCGGCAATCGCCTCCGGCCAGTACAAGGTCCTGCGCTGCAACTTCGCCAACGGCGACATGGTCGGCCACACCGGCAACTTCCGCGCCGCGACGATGGCCGTCGAAGCCGTTGACCTGGCGCTCGGCCGCGTGCTGAAAGCGGTCGAAGCGGCCGGCGGCGTGGCGTTGATCACCGCCGACCACGGCAACGCCGACGAGATGTTCGAACTCGACAAGAAGAGCAAGCAGCCGGCACGCAACGCCGACGGTTCGTTCAAGGCGAAGACCGCGCACACCCTGAACCCGGTGCCGCTGATCCTCTTCAACGCCAGCGGCGATGCCCGCCTCGGCCTGCGCCAGACGGCGGACGCCGGCCTTTCCAACATCGCGGCGACGGTCGCCAACCTGCTCGGTTTCGACAAGCACCCGGCCTGGGACGAGAGCCTGCTGACCCTCGGCGAGTGACGCCGCTCAGCGCGCCGGCGCGAAGTCGGCGCGCGGCAGGCTGAGGACGAAGGCGACGCCGTCGGCGCTATTGCGGGCGACGATGGTGCCGCCCATCTTGGCCATGTAGGTGCGGGCGACGAACAGCCCCTGGCCGCGGTTGCCGGCGGCGCCGGCGTCGGCCTGGTCGGAGACGCCGTACTCGAAGATGCGTTCCAGCATCTCTTCGGCAATGCCCGGCCCGCGGTTGGCGACGCTGACGCTGGCCTGGTGTTCGTCGGCGCTCAGCGTCAGGGTGATCGGCGAGCCAGGCGCGCGGTAGCGTTCGGCGTTGCGCAGCAGATGGGCGAGGACGTCTTCCAGCGCGAATTCGTCGGCGCGCACGAGCACCGGTGCGTCGACGCCGGCGCAGCTCAGGTCGGCGATACCGGCGTTTTCGGCGACGTGCCGCAGGAAGGCGGCGAGGTCGAGGCTGGCGATTTCCAGCTGGCTGCCGGCGAAGGCCTCGCTCGGGCTGGCGCTGCCGTAGAGCACGCGCACCGCCTGCTGCATGCGGCTGATGTAGCGATGGCTGGGGTCGGCCGGGTCGCCGTGCAGCGCCAGCAGGCTCTGCAGCGGCGACATGATCTCGTGGCCGACGGCGTGCCACATGTCCTTTTCCTGCGCGGCGCGGATGCGCTCGCGCCCGGCGTCCTCGCGCACCCGGCGCAGCAGGTCGTCGAGGCCGCTGGCGAGCAGGCCGAGTTCGTCGCGGCCGCGCAGGTCGGCCAGTTCGTAGCGCTCCAGCCCGCCGTCGGCCTGCACCGAGCGCGACAGGCCGCGGGTGCGCCGGGTCAGCCGGGCGATGCGGCGGATCAGCCCGGCCTCGATGACCAGCCAGGCGACCGCGATGGCGCCGAGCATGGCGCTGAAGAACCAGGACAGCCGGGTGGCGACCGCCGACAGCCGCTGGTCCACGCTGCGCGCGTCGCCGACCAGGCGCAGCCGGTAACTGCCCAGCCCGGTGACGATTTCGTCCTCCAGTTCGACCACCGGGGTGTCCAGAGTGTCGACCGGCAGGTGGCGGATCAGCCGGGTCAGTAGCGGCGACGACGTCTCGCCGGCCTCGTCGCGGCCGGCCAGGCGCGCTACCGGGAATTCGCGCTCGTCCTGCAGGCGGGCCAGGGTCAGGGTTTCGCCCGGCTGCAGCAGGCGGGCCATGGCGTCGAGCGCGAAGGGCGGCGGTTCGACGCCGGGGCGGTCGCTGGCGAAGCGTGGCGGGCCGTCGCCGGGCGGCAGCACTTCGACCTGCACCCGGTACTGATCGAGGTCGGCCGGCGGCCAGGCCGGTTTTCCCGGCTGCAGGATCGCCGCGCGCAGGCTTTCGATCGGCAGGCGCAGCGAGAAGAAGGCTTTGCGTCGGCAGTTTTCGGGGTCGTCCGCCGCTTCCAGGCAGCGGCCGCGCTGCCAGACCCAGCCGCGGAATTCGCGCTGCGGGCGGGCGCCGGTGTAATCGCGGCCTGGCCGTTCGAGATAGCCGGTGAAGCGGCCGCGGACGCCTTCATCGGCCCCCGCCGGGGCACCGTTCACCGTTTCGAAGGGGGCGATCCAGCGCCAGCTTTGCTCGCCGAGGCGGACCGTGACACGCAGCCGGTGCGCGCCGTCGAGGAATTCGTCGCCGATGCGGTGGGCGAGCAGCGGCTCGCTGGCGAAGGTGCCGGCAACGTAGATGAAACCACCGGCCCAGGGGTTGTTGCCGATGGCGACGCAGAGGCTGCCATGATCGGGATACTGGATCAGGCAGTTGGCCATCTCGATGGCGTTCCTGACCTTGTTCTGGTCGTCGAAATCGATGCCGGAAAAAGGCAGCACCAGCGGCCGCCCGGCCGCCGCCGAAGCGGCGTCCCAGCGCGGGTTGAGCAGCGCCAGCTGGCCGGCCGGGTGATGCAGGCGGGCGACGATCTGCTCCTTGGTCTTCTCCAGGCCGGCCTGGTAGTTGTTGAAGCTGCGCTGCTTTTCCTCCTGCAGCACGCTGACCGTCATCAGCACGACGACCAGCGCCAGGAACAGGAAGGAGGTGCGCAGCAGGATGCGCAGACGGAACGAGGCGAGCCAGCCGAGAAAGGCGCGCATCGCCGTCAGCGTCCCGTTTCGGTCCAGCGGAAGCCGCGCATCGGCACGTTCTCGATGCGGTCGAAATCGGCGTCGAGTTCGCGGAAGGCCTCGCGGATGGTGCTGATGTGCTTGCGGATGTTGTCGCGGTTGCGGCCGCTTTTGACCACCGCGAACAGTTCGTCGTAGGAAACCACCTCGCCGCGCCGCTGGTAGAGCGTCGCCAGGATGCGCTGCGCGGTGAGCGGCAGGTTGACGCGCTGGCCGCGCCACAACGGCGTGCTCTGGCGCAGCGGGTCGAGGGCGAGTTCGCTGGCCGGTGCCGCGGCCGGCGTCTGGCGGTCGCGTCCGGCGCGCAGGATTTCGAGGAAGGTCTCGATGAAGTCGGCTTCCTCGAAGCTGGTTTTCTGCAGGTAGTCCCAGGCGTCGAGCGCCTTCATGATGCTGCGGTAGATCGCCGCCGGCATCGCCGAGACGACCAGCACCGGCGTGCCGCGCCCGGTCTTGTTGATGGCGTTGATGACGGCGACGCCGGCGTGGCGTTCGCGCCCGAGCTCGATGTCGAGCGTGACCAGCGCGTAGTCCTCGCGGGCGATCGCGGCTTCCGCGTCGTCGCGGTTGAACCACTGGTCGACCTGGAGGTCGGGGCGGGCGGCGAGGATCCAGTCCTTCAACTGCTTGCTGGTGGGGATGTCGTCTTCGATGACGGCGACCTTGATCATGTCCGGCTCCTAGTCAGAGGAGCGAAGTATCCGCGTTTTTCCCCGTCCTTGCATGCCGCCGGCGTGAGCTTTCGTTCACGCGCCGGCGGCGCCGCTTCCGGTGCCTGACTGAAGTCGCCCGCCGTCGGCATGGCTTCCTCCACGGCGGGCGCGGCACGATGCACGACATGCCGGACGACATGCAAAACCCGCCCGGCCAACGCTGATTCCGGGCCTGCGGCCCACCATTCGAGGAGAAAGATCATGAAGGAAAGACTGTCCAGACTGGGCGAAGGAATGTACGACGCGCTGGCCTTTGCCGCCACGCGCACTGCCGGTGCCGCCGCCGGCCTGGGGCGCCAGGCCTTGCGCGCCCGCGTCGGCATCATCGCCCTGTCGCTCGCCGCCATCGGCGGCTATGCGCTCTACCAGCGGCCGCCGATGCAGTCGGTGGCGCGCGGCGAAGCGGCGGTACGGATCAACCAGCTCACCGGCGGCGTCGCCGAGGTGCGCGAAGGCGCCGTGCTGGTCATCCCCGGCCTGCACGAACTGCGCCGCTTCCCGCTGCGCGACCAGGTCTACCGGGCGCAGGGCGGCGACGTCTTCCAGACCGTCGAAGGGCTGTCGATCGGCGTCGACATCACCGTCCGCTACGCGCTCGAACCGGCCAGTCTGGCCAGCTTCGCCCGCAACCTGCCCGACGACATCGGTGGCCAGGTGGTCGAGCCGGCGGCGCAGGGCGTCATGTACAAGACGCTGGCGCGCTACACGGTGCGCGAAATCTTCTCCACCAAGCGCCAGGAAATCCGCGACAGCATGGAAGGCGAACTGCGCGCCGCTCTGGCGCGTGACGGCATCAAGCTGCAGTCGGTGCTGATCGGCAAGGTGGAACTGCCGGAAGAATACCGCGCCGGCATGGATCGCCTGCTGGCCGAGGAACTGGCCAGCGAGAAGATGCTGTACACGCTGCAGCTCAAGGAAAAACAGGTCAAGGAGAGCGACCTCGACGCCGAAGCCGACAAGGTGCGCCGCGAAAAGGCGGCGGAAGCCGCCGGTCAGGAGCAGATCATCGCCGCCAAGGCGCAGGCCGAGGCGATGAAGCACATCCTGCCGTTCAAGCAGAAGCAGATCGAACAGCGCGGCCTGGAAGCCGAGGCCGACAAGATCAGCCGCATCAAGGCTGCCGAGGCGAATGCCCAGGCGCGCCAGATCGAGGCCCAGGGCGAAGCCGAATCGCGCCGCAAGCTGGCCGACGCCGAGGCCTACCGCCAGGAAAAGCTGGGCAGGATCGCCAGCGAACAACTCGAACGCGACGGCGCGCTGATCCAGAAGAACCCGTTGCTGATCCAGAAGGCGATGGCCGACAAGCTGTCCGACAAGGTCTCGGTTATCATCGCCCCGCCGCCTGCCGCCGGCGGTTTCATCGGTAGCGCCCTGCTCGGCCAGACGGCCGCCAGCAACGAGGGAGAATGAGCATGCTGGCCACCGCCTTGACCGTGATCGCCATCGTCACCCAGGATCAGTCGGCGCTGCGCGCCGCGCCGCGCAACTCCGCCGCCCAGCAGGCCGTGCTGTGGCAGGGCGATAGCCTGGAAATCCGTGGCGAGAAGGGCGATTTCCTGCAGGTCTACGATCACCGCCGCGAGCGCGCCGGCTACATCCGGGCCAGCCAGGTCCGCGTCCAGTCGCTGCAGCCCGCAGCGGCGCCGGAGCTGCTGGCGGTGCTGCGCTTCCTCAAGGACAGCCCGGGCTCGGAAGCGCTCGGCATCGCCTACGCCGCCGCTTACCTGCGCGCCGCGCCGGCCGGCGCGATCGACGGCGAACCCTTCGCCGCCCTCGGCGAAATGGCCGACCGTCTGGCCCGCCGGGCGAGCGCCGGGCGCAGCGGCAAGGCCGCCGAAGCGGCGGCAGCCCATGTCGAAGTGGCGGCCCACTACGGGGTGCGCCTGCTCAGCCACGAAAGCGACGGCACGGTCCGCCTGTGCAGCGATGGCGAGGCCCAGCGCCGGGTATTCACGCTGTCGTCGACGGAAATCCACAAGGCGCTGGCGGCACTGTCGCTGACCGATCACGACTGCGTGCCGCCGATGCTGACGCCGAGCGAGCGCTTTGCCTACGACAACTGGCGCGCCGACCTGCTCGAGCGGGTGGCGCTGCACGCCCTGCCGGGAATGCTGAAGAACCGCCTGCACCTGCGTCGCGCCGGCGTCTGGGCGAGCCTCGCCTACCAGCGGGCGCGTCGTCCGGAACTGGCGGCGACGGCGGCGGCCGAGGCGGCGCGCCGCTCGCTCGACGAACTGGCGGCGATCGATCCCGGCGAACTGATGGAAAGCGATGCCGCCGCCTACAGCGACGCCGCCATCCGCGTCGGCGCCTCGCGCTGGGCGGCGGCACCGGGAACACCGGCGACGCCATTCAAGGCCGGCGCGGGCTTGGCGGTGCGGGTACGGCCGGGGCAGCCGGGGGAAAGCTGCGTCGATCTGCTCGATGCCAGGGACGAAAAGAAAGCCCCTTTGTTCAGCCGCTGCACCTGGGGCGTGGTCTGGCCGGCGTCGGCCGCCCCGTCGCCGCAGGGCGACGCGCTGACCCTGGCGGTGCAGCCGCTCGATACCTGGCGCGAGATGTGGGTGTTCCGCAAAGGGGCGGCCGGTTGGCAACTGGATGTGCTGCCGCCGGCGCTCGACAATCCCGACCTCGGCTATATCGAGTTCGCCGGCTGGGTGCCTGGCGGCCAGCAGATGCTGGCGGCGCGCGAACTGCGCGCCGGGCAGCAATACCGGACCAGCTTCGAGACCGTTTCCCTGAGCACCCTGCTCACCGACCGGCAGGCCGACCGGCCGTCCAGCCTGACGCCGTTCTACCGCTGGCAGAGTCCGCAGTGGAAGGCAGGGACTGTGGCGGTGCGCTGAGCCGTCGTAATGACTAGCGAATATTCATATGTCGTGAAATAATGCCGCCCTTTTGGTCGTTTCCGGAGTTCCCCATGACTTCTCCTTCCCTGATCGGTTCGCTTGCGGTGACACCGGTCGCCGCTTACCGTCACGAGAAAACCCTGTTCGCGATCCTGGCGGTGTTTGCCGGGCTGTTCTGGCTGTTGCTCACCGTCGGCACCATCGGCATCGTCTGGCTGTACATGCTGCTGATGTACCTGTTCGCGCTGTTTGCCCATTCGGCGCTGATTTCCTACCTGCAGGGCAACGCCGTGCGTATCAGTGCGACGCAGTTTCCCGATCTGCACGAGCGTCTGCAGCGCTGCGCCGGGCGTCTCGGCGTCAAGCTGCCGGAAGCTTTCCTGATGACCGGCGACGGCATGCTCAATGCCTTTGCCACCCGCTTCCTGCGTCGCTACTACGTGGTCCTGCTGTCCGACGTGGTCGACGCGCTGGAAGAGGATCCGGAAGCGATCAACTTCTACATCGGTCATGAACTCGGCCACATCGACCGCAAGCACATCGCCAATGGCTGGTGGATGGCGCCGGCGATGCTGCTGCCGCTGATCGGTGCCGCCTACCGCCGGGCCCAGGAATACACCTGCGACCAGTACGGCCTCGCCTGCTGCGCCGATCAGGCGTCGGCGGCGCGCGCCCTGGCCGTCCTCGCCGCCGGCACCCGGCGCTGGAAGAGCCTCGACGCGGCCGCCTACGTTGCCCAGTGCGAGCGCACCGGTGGCTTCTGGATGTCGCTCAACGAACTGGCCAGCGACTATCCCTGGCTGTGCAAGCGCATGGCGCACTTGCGCGAACCGATGGCCAAATTGCCGTCGCGTCATCCGCTGGCCTGGCTGCTGGCGCTGTTCATGCCGCGCGTCGGCGCCGGCGGTCCGCTGCTCGGCATCGTCATGCTCTTCGCACTGATCGGCGTGCTCCTCGCCATCGCCCTTCCCGCCTACCAGGAACACGTCAATCGTGCCGCGGCGCAGCCGGCGTTCAGCTATGGCGACCAGATCACCCGGGCGACCGGCAGCTACATCCTCGAACACAGCCAGATTCCGGGCGATCTCGGCGGCCTCGGCATCGCCGCGCCGGGCAGCGGCGTGCAGGGCAGCATCGACGCCGAGTCGGCGATCATCACCCTGACCCTGAAGGGCGAGCAGACGATCACCTACACGCCGACGCTGGACGACGAAGGCGACCTCTACTGGAGTTGCGAGACGACGCTGGCGGCTAGCGCGGTTCCCGCCGGTACCGCGTGCGCGAGCCTGGCGGCGACCGGCGTTGAGCAGGATGGTGGCTGGGCTGGCCTGTTGGGTCGTCTGCGCTGAAATCGCTGAGCGATATTGGAAAGGCCGCCGGCTCAGCCGGCGGCCTTTTTTTTCAGACTACTGCAGCCATTGCTGCAGCTTGGCGAAGAGGTCTTCGGGGCGGGCCGGTTTGGCGATGAAGTCGTTCATGCCGGCTTCGAAACAGCGCGCCTTGTCTTCGGCAAAAGCATTTGCCGTCATCGCCAGGATCGGCACCCCGGCGTAGCCGGGCAACAGGCGGATGCGCCGGGTGGCCTCGAGGCCGTCCATGTTCGGCATCTGCATGTCCATCAGGATCAGGTCGTAATGCTCTGCCGCAGCCATCTGCAGCGCGATGCTGCCGTCCTCGGCGCAGGCCGAGTCGAGGCCGATCTCGTCGAGCAGCATCCGGGCGATTTCGCGATTGACCGGTTCGTCTTCAGCGAGCAGTACGCGCCGGCCCACCAGACTGTCGGCCGGGCGGGCGGAGCTGGCCGTTTCCGTTTGGCTTCTGTCGTCGGGATCGCGCCGCAGGCGCGCGGTGAACCAGAAGCAGCTACCTTCGCCTGGCGTGCTGATGACGCCGACCTCGCCGCCCATCGATTCGGCGAGCTTGCGGGTGATCGCCAGCCCCAGTCCGGTGCCGCCGAATTTGCGGGTGGTTGAATTGTCGGCCTGCTCGAAGGCCGAGAAGAGGCGGGACTGCGCCTGCGGTTCAATGCCGACGCCGGTGTCGGTGACGGTGAAACGGATCAACGCGCTGTCATCTTCGCTGGCAACGGTCTCGGCGGCCAGCCGGACCCAGCCTTCGCTGGTGAACTTGATGGCGTTGGCGGCGTAATTGAGCAGGGCTTGCTGCAGGCGCGTCGGGTCGCCGAGCAGCTTGCCCGCTGGCGTGCCGGGTTCGACGATCAGCGTGATGCCGCGGTCTTCGGCGCGGCTGTGCAGCATCGAGACGATGTTGCTGAGGATGCTGCCGATATTGACCGGGATTTCCTCGAGCGTCAGCTTGCCGGCTTCGATCTTCGACAGGTCGAGCACGGCGTTGATGATGTCGAGCAGATGGTTGCCGGCGGCTTCCAGTTTGTCCAGGCGTTCGCTCTGCTCCGGATTGAGGCCGCCGCGCCGGATCAGGTGCGCCATGCCGGTGATGGCGTTGAGCGGGGTGCGGATTTCGTGGCTGATGTTGGCCAGGAAGGCGCTCTTGGCGATGTTGGCGGCTTCTGCTGCCTCCTTGGCGACGGCAAGTTCGGTGGTGCGCTGTTCGACCAGTTCCTCGAGGTGTTGCCGGTAGTGTTCCAGTTCGGCTTCGGTGCGCCGTTTCTCGGTGATGTCGCGGGCAATCACCATCAGCGCCTGCGGCGTGCCGTCGGCGGCGCGGCTGGCGATCTTGCGCACTTCGCAGATGCGGATCGGTGCGTCGCCCGGGTTCAGATATTCGATGCTGTGGCTGATGCCGTTTTCGCGCCAGGCGATTTCGTCGGTGTCGGCGGCGGCGCTGTGGAAGCTGCGGAAGTTCGGCCGGATTTCCGCCAGTTCCCGGTTGGTCCTGCCCTGCCAGGCGGTGTCGTGCAGCTCGAAAACTTCCTCGGCGGCGTGGTTGATCTGCTGCCAGCGGTTCTGTCCGTCCTTGATGACGACGATGTCGGGCAGTGCGTCGATGAAACGGGTCAGGCGGGCGTTGCTCTCGCGCAGCGCGGCGGTGGCGCCGATCAGGTCGGTGATGTCGCTGAAGGCGACGATGGCGCCGCAGTGCCGGCCCTCGCGCCAGAGTGGATTGACCGTCAGCATGACCGGGATGCCGCTGCCGTCGCGGCGCCAGAACCAGTCGTTGCCGCTGCGCCGCAAGCCGTCGATGACGGTCTTGTGCACCGGGCACTCGGCTTCCGGGAAGAAACTGCCGTCGGGCCGGGTGTGGTGGAAGAGGCGGTGCGTGTCCTGGCCGAGCAGGTCGTCGGGCAGGTAGTGCAGGAGTTCGCAGGCGGCCGGATTGACGAAGATGCAGCGATGCTGTTCGTCGATCCCGAAAACGCCTTCGCCGAGCGCGTCGAGGATCGATTTCTGGCGGCTCAGGTGGGCGGCCAGTTCCTCGATCCGGGTTTCGACGGCATTCGCCATCGCCGCGAAATTGTGGCTGAGGGCGCCGATCTCACCGGTTTCGCTGATCGGCAGCGGCGCCCGGTAATCGCCGGCGGCAATCCGGCTGCTGGCCGCGGCCAGCGTGCTCAGGTGACGGGTCAGCCAGTAGCCGGTGGCGGTCAGCACCAGCGTCGTCAGCAGGATGCCGGCGAGGGCGATCAGCACGCCCTGGGCGAGCAGCTCCTGGCGGGCGGCGATCATGAACTTCTGCGACAGGCCGTACTGAAGTTCGCCGTAATGCTGGCCGTAAATTTCGATCGGGAAACGGATATGGACGATGTCGGCGCCCTGCAGGTCGGCGCCGGGCGGTGGCAGGGGCTGGTTTTCCGGCCAGCGGCTGCTGGCCAGCCGGTGGCCTTCGGGGTCCGTCAGGGCGAGGTAGACGATTTCCTCGCTTTCCTGCCAGCCATCGAAAATGTCGCGCAGCGTCGCGTAGTCGCGGGTTGCCAGCGGCACCGCGACGGCGACCTTGTAGGCCTGCTGGATGGCGGCGTGATGGCGCAGCGACTGCTCGCCGAGGTGGTGGTTGATCAGGCGCACTCCGTTGCCGATCAACAGCGTCAACACCAGAAGTTCGATCAGCAGGCTGCTGATCACCAGGCGGAACCGCAGGCTGCGCGTGAAGGCAGGCAGGGGCAAGGGCTTACCTCATCATCTGCACGGTCAGATCGACGAAGGGACGCAGCTTCTCGATGTCGTCTGGCGTCACGGCGACATAGCCGTTGTAGCCGGTGTCGCGGAAAAAGGTTTCGCCGGCCGGGGTTTTCTGAAAGCTGAGCAGCGCTTTGCGCACTTGTTCGATGGCGGGCGCGCCAAGGCGCCCGTGGGCCAGCGTCATCAGGTGCGGCATGTGGATTTCGCTGGACAGCAGGCGGACCTGTTGCCGCAGGTCGGCCGGTATCTGGCGCAGTGGCGTGTAAGTCGTCACCGCCGCATCGGCGGCGCTGGCGGCGACAGCGGCGATGGCGGCGCCGTGCGAGCTGTATTCGACGACGCGGAAGTCGACATTCGGACGCAAGCCCTGCTGGTGCAACCAGTCGACGCCGCCGATCGAGGAGATCGACAGCCGGCTCGACAGGGCCAGCGTCTTGCCGGCGAACTGCTTTGCCTGATGGATGGTCGAATCGTCGCGGACGACGAAGACCGGCTGCAGGTCGGCGGCGTAGCGGAAGAGCAGGGTCATGCCGCGCTGCGAGGCCATGGCGCCGAAATGCGGGCCGGTGATGGCGAGGTCGAAATCGCCGGCGAGCAACTGGTTGATGTGGGTGAAGTAGTCGGGCGAGGTAAGGACGATGACCTTGCGGCCGAGCTGGCGCTCCAGATGTTCGGTCAGCGGCTGGTGGGTGCGGATCAGCGCCAGCGGGCTGTTGAAAGGCATGATGCCGAGCTTGAGCGGTGCCTGCTGGGCGCCGGCGGCGGACAGCCAGCCAGCGAGGAACAGCGCCACAACCATCCGCAGGATGCCGGGAGAACGAATCAGGGCGGACATGGCGATCTTCCTTTTGCTGACGGCACAAGGGTAACGCTGCAATTTTCCTCCTGTAGTGGCTGGCGGGCAACCGTGCTGAACATCAACCGGTAACACAGTTTCGCTAGCCTGCATGTTTCAGCCAGTTTCCACATGCGTGCCGCAGGGATCGTGTTCCGGCAGCCGTGCTTGAAGAGGGGGAGCAATGAGACCTGACGTAGACAAAGTGATTGTTTCACCGCGGGCCACACCCAGCATTGCGTTGCCGGACGGGTGCCGGAAGCGTGGCCAATGGCTCGAGCATCTGATCAAGGTGCATGGCTGGTCATGCGGTGCCGAACTGGGGGTCTGGCGGGGCGAGACCTTCACCCATCTGCTCGCCAATTGCGCTGGCTTGAGTTGCCTTTACGGCGTCGATCTCTGGGCGTCGCAGCCGGATAACGACGGCCCCGAGTCCTACGTTGACTGGCCGCACGATGAGAACGAGCGACGTGTCCGCGCCGTTGCCGCTCGCCATGGCGATCGCGGACGGGTCCTGAAGATGTGGACCCACGAGGCGGCGCGCCTGGTGCCAGACGAGAGTCTCGATTTCGTCTATATCGATGCAGATCACAGCGAGCAAGGCGTGCGCCGGGATATCGCGGACTGGCTGCCGAAGGTCAAGGCGACGGGCTGGATATTGGGGCACGACATCAACTGGGATACGGTCAGGCGTGCCGTCGACGATCTGCTGCCGGGCTATGTGATCGGCCCCGACAATGCCTGGGGCCGCCCCAAGTCGGAGGTTGCGGCGGGTATCGCCGCCTACCTGGCGGTACGTGGCGTGCCGGTCAGCCGGCGGCACAAGACGCTTGTCCAGCGCCTGCGTCAGTGGCTGCGCCTCAACAAGTTGCAGGATGCTCAGCCCAGGCCTGGCGGCGTCGCCTGATCGCCGTTCTCCACCCAGTGTCGGCGATAGTAGGCCGGCGCCATGCCGGTCCATTCGACGAAGGCGCGATAGAAGGCCGAGGTATCGGTATAGCCGAGATCGGCGGCGATCCGGGCGACCGGGTCGCGGGTCTTGACCAGGCGGGCCAGCGCCATGTCGCGACGCAGCGCGTCCTTGATGCCGCGGAAGCTTGAGCCTTCCTCCTCCAGCCGGCGGTGTACCGTGCGCGGCGACAGGTGCAGGCGTGCCGCCACTTCGTCGAGGCTCAGCGGGGTGGGCAGGGCGGCGCGCAGCAGGTCGCGGACGCGGGTCACCATCGCCCGGTCGCGCCGGTAGAGGCTCGTGATCTTGCCCGGCGCGCCGTCGAGGAAGGCGGTCAGCGCCGCCTCGTCGCGGCGCAGCGGCAGTTCGAGCAGGTTGGCGTTGAAGCTGGCGAGCAGTACGCCCTTGCCGCCGGGCAGGGTCGGCGCGAAATGCGAATCTTCGGTGAAGATCAGCGCGTAGTCGGCGAAATGCACCGGTTTGCGGTACGGGAAGATAACGCTGTCGAGGCCGATGCCGCGCCCGGCAAGCCAGCACGACAGGCCATGCAGCAGGCGCAGCAGCCATTCGAAGGCGAAGATGCGCCCGGGGTCGTCGGGGTCGGCGGCGAGGTGGCGGGTTTCGGCAATCACCAGGTCGGCGCGTCCCTGGCTGCGCCGGACGCTGACCGCCAGGTCGGGCAGCACCAGGTGCAGGAAGCGGCTGGCGCGCTGCAGCGCTTCGGCCAGCGTCGGCGCCGTCAGGCAGCCGCGGCAGAGAAATTCGAAGCTGCCGACGCGCATCGGCTGGGCGAACAGCGCGAAGCCCTCGTCGTCGAGTTCGCGGTTGAGCAGGTTGTACAGCGCGGCGTAGCGTTCGACCGGAATCCGTCTGGCGGGGTCTGCAAGATCGACGCCGGCGGCGTGCAGCAGCGGCGCCGGATCGATGTTGCGGCGGGCAAGCCCGGCCAGCATCCCGGTGACAAATCCCATTGCAACAGTGGTTTGGCGTTTGGTTTCGCGTTGGCTCATGGTGCGGCGCAGCAATCGAGCTGCGCTCCGGCGGTAGACGGCGCCAGCATATCACCTTGGCGGAATTTGCATGATTGTCGTCAGGGCTGGCAATGGCGGGGCGCGCAAAGCGTCCTAAGATGAGCGCCTTCCCGTCAATTTCGCGAGGCCGATGTCATGACCGATCTTTCCGTCGCCAAGAAACTCGTTCCCTACAAGCCCAGGAACAAGGTCCGTTTCGTCACCGCCGCCTCGCTGTTCGATGGTCACGATGCGTCGATCAACATCATGCGCCGTATCCTGCAGGCGACCGGCGCCGAAGTGATCCATCTCGGCCATAACCGCTCCGTGCAGGAGATCGTCAATGCCGCACTGCAGGAAGATGCCCAGGGCATCTGCATCACCTCCTACCAGGGCGGCCACGTCGAATTCTTCAAGTACATGATCGACCTCCTGAAGGCCAACGGCGGCGAGAACATCAAGGTCTTCGGCGGCGGTGGCGGCGTCATCGTGCCGGCCGAGATCAAGGAATTGCACGCCTACGGCGTGACCCGCATCTACGCGCCGGAAGACGGCGTGCACATGGGGCTGCAGGGGATGATCAACGAAGTCGTCGAACAGTCCGACTACGACCTCGCCGGCGCAGGCATCCCGAAAGCCGACAAGGTGCTCGAAGGCCTGCGCGCCGGCGATCGCCGCCTGCTCGCCCGGGTCATCACCCTGCTCGAGAACGGCGCCGCGCCGACGCTCAAGGAGCCGCTGCTCAAGGCCGCTGCCGCGACGTCGATCCCGGTGCTCGGCATCACCGGCACCGGCGGCGCCGGCAAGTCGTCGCTGACCGACGAACTGGTCCGCCGCTTCCGCCTGGACCAGGAAGACAGCGTCAAGATCGCCCTGATCTCGATCGACCCGTCGCGCAAGCGCACCGGCGGCGCGCTGCTCGGCGACCGCATCCGGATGAACGCGATCGAGCACCCGAACATCTTCATGCGCTCGCTGGCCACCCGCGACACCGGCTCGGAAATCTCCGCCGCGCTGCCCGAAGTGATCGCCGCCTGCAAGCTCGCCGGCTTCGACCTGGTCGTCGTCGAAACCTCGGGCATCGGCCAGGGCGACGCCGCCATCGTGCCCTTCGTCGATGTCTCGATGTACGTGATGACGCCGGAGTTCGGCGCCGCCTCGCAACTGGAGAAGATCGACATGCTCGACTTCGCCGATTTCGTGGCGATCAACAAGTTCGACCGCAAGGGCGCCGAGGACGCGCTGCGCGACGTGCGCAAGCAGTACCAGCGCAACCGCGAGCTGTTCACGACGCCGACCGAGAACATGCCGGTGTTCGGCACCATGGCCGCCCGCTTCAACGACGACGGCGTCACCGCGCTCTACCAGGCGCTGGTGCCGGTGCTCAGCGAAAAGGGGCTGCACCTGAAGTCCGGCAAGCTACCGCTGGTCACCGTCCGCCAGTCCACGGCCAGCCGCGCCATCGTGCCGACCGCCCGCATCCGCTACCTGGCCGAGATCGCCGACACGGTGCGCGGTTACCACAAACACGTCGACGAGCAGGTGAAGATCGCCCGCGAGCGCCAGTCGTTGCGCATTGCGAAGCAGGTCTTCGCCGGTTGCGAGAAGCCGGTGGGCGATTTCGACGAGATGCAGGCGTTCACGGACAGCCAGCAGGACCCGAAGGCGAAGAAGCTGCTCGACATGTGGCCGCAGACGCTGGAAGCCTATTCCGGCGACGAATACGTGGTGAAGATCCGCGACAAGGAAATCCGCACCAAACTCACGTCCGAATCGCTGTCCGGCACCAAGATCCGCAAGGTCATCCTGCCCAAGTACACCGACGACGGCGAGATCCTGCGCTTCCTGATGAAGGAAAACGTCCCCGGCTCCTTCCCTTATACCGCCGGCGTCTTTGCCTTCAAGCGCGAAGGCGAGGATCCGACCCGGATGTTCGCCGGTGAGGGCGATGCCTTCCGTACCAACCGCCGCTTCAAGCGCGTCTCCGAAGGCATGCCGGCGCACCGCCTGTCTACGGCCTTCGACTCGGTGACGCTGTACGGTTGCGACCCCGACGAGCGCCCGGACATCTACGGCAAGATCGGCAATTCCGGCGTCTCGATCGCCACCCTCGACGACATGAAGGTGCTCTACGACGGCTTCGATCTGGTCTGCCCGACGACCTCGGTGTCGATGACGATCAACGGCCCGGCGCCGATCATCCTGGCCTGCTTCTTCAACACCGCGATCGACCAGCAGATGGCCAAGTTCGAAAAGGACAACGGTCGTCAGCCGACCGAGGACGAAGCCGAGAAGATCCGCGAATGGGTCCTCAAGACCGTGCGCGGCACCGTCCAGGCCGACATCCTCAAGGAAGACCAGGGCCAGAATACCTGCATCTTCTCGACCGAATTCGCGCTGAAGATGATGGGCGACATCCAGGAGTTCTTTGTGCACAACCAGGTGCAGAACTTCTACTCGGTGTCGATCTCCGGCTATCACATCGCCGAAGCCGGCGCCAACCCGATCAGCCAGCTCGCCTTCACGCTGTCCAACGGCTTCACCTACGTCGAGAGTTACCTGGCGCGCGGCATGCACATCGACGATTTCGCGCCCAACCTGTCCTTCTTCTTCTCCAACGGCATGGACCCGGAGTATTCCGTGATCGGCCGCGTCGCCCGCCGCATCTGGGCGGTGGCGATGAAGAACAAGTACGGCGCCAACGAGCGCAGCCAGAAGCTGAAGTACCACATCCAGACTTCCGGCCGCTCGCTGCACGCGCAGGAGATGGACTTCAACGACATCCGCACGACGCTGCAGGCGCTGATCGCCATCTACGACAACTGCAACTCGCTGCATACCAACGCTTACGACGAGGCGATCACGACGCCGACCGAGGAAAGCGTGCGCCGTGCCATGGCCATCCAGCTCATCATCAACCGCGAGTGGGGCGTCGCCAAGAACGAAAACCCCAACCAAGGTGCTTTCGTCATCGACGAACTGACCGACCTCGTCGAGGAAGCGGTGTTGAAGGAATTCGAAGCCATTGCCTCGCGCGGCGGCGTGCTCGGCGCCATGGAAACCGGCTACCAGCGCGGCAAGATCCAGGAAGAGTCGATGTACTACGAGCACAAGAAGCACGACGGCTCCTACCCGATCATCGGCGTCAATACCTTCCTCAATCCGAAGGGCATGGCCCAGCAGGAGATCGAACTGGCCCGCTCGACCGACGAGGAAAAGCAATCGCAAATCCAGCGCCTGCGCGACTTCCACGCCCGCAACGCCGACCGCGCGCCGGCCATGCTGGCGAAGCTCAAGCAGACGGTGATCGAGGACGGCAACGTCTTCGCCGTGCTGATGGACGCCGTGCGCTGCTGCTCGCTCGGCCAGATCAGCTCGGCGCTCTACGAAGTGGGTGGGCAGTACCGCAGAAGCATGTAAGCGAGACCCCGGAAGGGGAACGGCATTCCGGACCCGAACAGGGCGGAGGAGTAATAACACGGCGAGGCGATGTACCTCGCCGTTTCAATTTTGTCGTTCCTTGCCACGCCGTTTGCCTCAGCCCGGCGAGTACAGGCCGACCGTATTGCCTTCGCTGTCGGCGAACAGCGCGATATGGCCGACGTTGTTGCCGAGGTCGGTCTTCGCCATGATGAGCTTGGCGCCCGCTGCAAGCGCACGGGCAAGCGGTACGGCGAGGTCGTCGCCGCCGTGGAGATAGACCAGCGTGCCGTTGTCGCGCGGCTGCAACTGCGGCATCGCCACCAACGCGCCGCCGGGCGCCGGGCATTCGTAGGGGAAGATGGCCATCTCGCCGCCGCCGCAGTTCTCGCGGCGCAGGGTGACGGCGAAGACGTTTTCGTAGAAGGCGATGGCGCGCTCCAGATCGGTCGTGGGGATTTCGAACCAGGCGATGGGGGTTTGCATGAGGTTTTCTCCGCTGAAATGCAGCGACGGGCTGTCGTTGCTGGCCGCCATTCTCGAACCGGGCTCCTGACAACAGGGTGTCAGGAGGCTCGGCCTGGCCGGGAAAAAGCGCGTGCTATCCTGAAAATTCTCCCGTTCCGGACTAGCCCCATGCGCCCCGCCGATCGCCTCTTCCAGATTATCTTGCTGCTGCGCCACGGCCGCGTCGTCACCGCCGCCGCCTTGGCCCAGGCGCTGGAAGTGTCCGAGCGCACGATCTATCGCGACATTGCCGACCTGGTGAAGAGCGGCGCCCCGATCGACGGCGAAGCCGGCGTCGGCTACCGTCTGCGCCGGGGTTACCAGGTGCCGCCGCTGATGTTTGCCGGCGACGAACTGGAAGCCCTGGCGATTGGCGCCAAGCTGGTCCGCGCCTGGGGCGACAGCGCGCTGGGCAAGGCGGCGGAACAGGCGCTGGCGCGCATCGACGCGGTATTGCCGCGCCATCTGGAAGAAAAACTGGAAGCCAGCCGCCGCCGTTTTCTCGCCCTCGATTGCCTGTTGCCGGCGGCGCTGCGCGAACCGATGGCGGTCTTGCGCGCCGGCATGGAGGGCGGGCGCAAAGTCCGCGTTGCCTACCGGCGCGGCGACGGCGAAACCTCCGCACGCACGCTCTGGCCGCTCGGCCTCGTCTTCTGGGGCCACTGCTGGACCCTCGGCGCCTGGTGCGAACTGCGCGACAGCTTCCGTACCTTCCGCGTCGACCGGATCGGCGCCGCCGAACTGCTCGTAGAAAGCTTCGACGATCGCTACGGGCACCTGTGGGAGACGTATCTGCAGAACGCCAGGGAAGCGGCGAAGTAGCGCTCCGACAAGGCGGGCGCTGTCCTTCCGGGTTGCTTGCCACCGGTAGCGCTGAAGCCGCCTTGCCGACGCCACACGCCCAAGTATCGTCCCGTCATGGACGGGGGCGCGCCACTCACGGTAGCATTATCCCGATTTCATGCGTGGGGGCGGTTAATGATAGTTGGCATTGATCTGGGGACGACCAACAGCCTGATCGCGGTCTGGGAAGGAAACGGGCCGCGCCTGATAAAGAACAGTCTCGGCGAGGTACTGACGCCATCCTGTGTCAGCCTCGACGAGGACGGGACGATCCTGGTCGGTCGTGCCGCCCGCGAGCGCCTGCAGACCCACCCGGAACTGACGGCGAGCGCCTTCAAGCGCCACATGGGCAGCAACAAGCAGATCCGGCTTGGCAAGCGCGATTTCCGGGCCGAGGAACTGTCGGCGTTGGTCCTGCGCTCGCTGCGCGAGGACGCCGAGGCCGATCTCGGCCAGCCAGTCAGCGAGGCGATCATCACCGTACCTGCCTATTTTTCCGACGCCCAGCGCAAGGCGACCCGTGTCGCCGGCGAGCTGGCGGGCCTGCGCGTCGAGCGCCTGCTCAACGAGCCGACCGGCGCGGCCCTTGCCTACGGCATCCACAACCGGGACGGCGAGTCGCGTTTCCTGGTATTCGATCTCGGCGGCGGCACCTTCGACGTCTCCGTGCTCGACCTCTTCGAGGGCGTCATGGAGGTGCGCGCTTCGGCCGGCGACAACTGGCTGGGCGGCGAGGATTTCGTCAGCTGCCTGGTTGATCACTTCTTCGAGCACAACAAACTGTCGGCCAAATTGAAACAGAACCGGGAGTTCATGCAGCGCCTGGCGGCGCAGGTCGAAATCGCCAAGCGCCAGCTCAGCGAATCCGCAAAGGCCACGGTACGCGTGCACCATGACGGTCAGGACCATTCGCTACCGCTCGACGAGCCCATGCTCGAAAGGCTTTGCGCCCCCTTGCTCGGCCGTCTGCGGACGCCGGTGGAACGCGCCTTGCGCGATGCCAACCTGCGCAGCAACGAACTCGACAACATCGTTCTCGCCGGCGGGGCGACGCGCATGCCGGTGGTGCGTCGCCTGGTCGCCCGCATGTTCGGGCGCTTTCCCGCCAGCGAGATCAACCCGGACGAGGTCGTCGCGCTGGGGGCCGCCGTTCAGGCAGGATTGAAGATGAAGGACGCCGCCCTCAGCGAAGTCGTGATGACCGATGTGACGCCGTATTCGCTGGGTATCGCGCTGTCGATCCAGATCGGCGAAAACCAGTTCTCGGACGGGCACTTCGATCCGGTGATCGAGCGGAACTGCGCGGTTCCGATCAGCCGGGTGAAGCAGTATTTTCCCGCCCGCGAAGGACAGCACCTGTTGAACCTGGAGGTTTTTCAGGGCGAGGCGCGGATGGTCAAGGACAACATTCACCTGGGCACGCTGAAAATTCCGCTGCCCGCCGGCAAGATCGAGGAATGCGGTATCGACGTCCGCTTCACCTACGACGTCAACGGCTTGCTGCAGGTTGAGGCCACCGTCCTGAAAACCGGTGAGCGTTTCTCTCTGGTCATCGAGGGCAATCCGGGCTTGCTGAGCGAGGAGGAAATCGCCGATCGCCTGAGCGCGCTGGCCGAGTTGAAGATACACCCGCGCGACCGCCTCGAGCACCGGACGCTGCTGGCGCGGGCGGAACGCCTCTACCAGCAGTTGCGCGGCGAACAGCGCGAGTGGTTCGCGATGCAGATCCTGAAATTCGAAAAGATCCTGGCCGCCCAGGATGGCCGCTCGATCGCGGCGAACCGGAAGAACTTCGAGGAACTTCTCGACGCCGTCGAACGCGATACCTTCATCAACCCGCCGGCCAACCAGCCCTGAATGTCGGGGTCGAAACCATGACGCAACTGGCTTTCCTCGACTACCTGGGGGTCGACGATTCCGCCGACGAGCGCGCCATTCGTCGGGCTTATGCGCGCCAACTCAAACTGATCGATCAGGAGAAGGATGCCGCCGCTTTCCAGGCCTTGCGCGAGGCTTACGAGGTGGCCTTGCAATGGAGTCGCTGGCAGCAGCAACAGAACGCGGCACCGCCAGCCGAGCAGCTTGATCCCGCGCCGGCAGCCGTGGCTGACGCCGAGTCTCCGCCGCCGCCCCCGTTGTCCGAAGCGGCGCCGGAGGCGATGCCAGAGACGCTTCCGCCGGCCGACCTGGCCGCTGTCCCACCGGAGGTCGAAGCGCGGGCGGTGTTTGAGGAGTTGATGGCGGAACTCGCCGCAATGTCCAGCGCGAGCGGCTGGTCGTCGGACAAGGTGCATCGGGAGAAGCTGCTGCGTTGCCTCGACGATCCACGTCTCCTGTCGATTGCCGCCCGCGATATCTTCGAGTGGTTCGTCGCCGAGGTCCTGGTTGCCGGCTGGCGGCCCGGCCACGAGGCGCTGCTGGTCGCCGCCTCCCGGGTCTTCTGCTGGCAGGACGACCCGCGGCGTCTGACGCGTTTCGGCTGGGTGGGCAACGCCCTGAACCGCGCCATCACCGAGCGGGCGGTGTTCGACCAGCAAACCGAAGGCGAGCGCAAGCTCCAGCGCGATCTGATCGCGCGCCTGCGCGACCCGGCGCCACCCAGCGATGGCGAATTGATCGCCAAGATGCCGCAATTGGAATGGTTGATTGCCCGATTCCCCGTCTGGTTGCCGATGATCGCCAGCATGGAGAACCTGCAACGTTGGCGGGAACGGGATAAACAGGTGCCGGCGTGGAAACGCCGTTTCTCGTTCCAGCGCAAGAAGGTGGTCAGGGAAACCAGCACTTTTGCCTATGCTTCAGCCGGGCAGGGGATCAACTGGCGCTGGAGTAGCGTTTTCCTGGTGCTTGTCATGGTGCGCATGCTCTCTGCCATGGTGGCCGATAACTCGTCGCCGCCACCGGTTTCGACATCGGCCATGTCCAGCGTTCTGCAGCAACAGGCGAACGGCATCGGAGGCGGCTACCGGGCCTATGCGCCGGGCGCAACGTCTCTCCCCGCGGTCGCCGGCAAATTCACGGCGAGCGATCCGCTGATGCCGGAACGTAGCGAACAGCCTCCCGGCAAGGCGCAGCTGAAGGTGTTGGTGACGGGCAAGCCGAACCGGGAGAAATGTACCGAAATCGGCCGTTTGACGAAGGTCTTCATGGTCGGTACGCCACTGGCGCAAATCCGTTTCCCTCCCGCCTTCGAGCGACAAGTGATCAACTGCGTCAACGCCGGCCTGTGGCCTTATCCCTTGCAAGGAGATGCTGCCATCCAGGAGGCGACAAGTCACGAGTTGGCCAGGAATGTGGCAGCCATCGAAGCCGTTTCGCGCGACCATTCGCTTCCCGTCAAAAACCTCCAGCTGCTGGCAACGGTGTCCGATGCGCCGCCTCCCGGCCAGGCAACGGCGTATTCCGGTGCGCCGGCGGGGGACGGCAATTCCGTCAGCCCCCAGGGTTTCAGGCCGATCGAGCCTTTCTGGTCGGCGGATACGTCTCCCGACAAGTACAAGTTGAATCCCGCGGGCGTGCAGCTCAAAGCCAAGGAGTGATGCTCCGTTCGCTGGCAGAGGGCGGTATTTCATACCCTCGGGCGCTTGCGCCGGGGGCTTTATTGGCAGATCGATTGCTGCCCGTACGTTTGCTGTCGACACCGTGGCAGATTTCGACGCGCTCCCTGAGTTCGACGTCGCGCGCCTGGCCGTCGGTGTAACTCGCAGCGAATGGTGATGAATTCGCCCTGCTCGTAATAGCCGCCGAGGCTGTAGTTGCCCGAATCGTCGTCCGGCGCGAGATAGACGAGATCCTTGGGGGCGCCGACGCAGATGTAGATCAGCCGCACCTTGCCGCTGGCCGGGCAGACCTTGAACGGGGCGGCAAAGGCGGCGCTGCTGGCCAGCAGGAGCAGTGGCAGCAGGAATGGACGCAGGCGTTTCAACGACATGGCGGCTTTCCGATGATCACGGTGGAAGAGTCTCGATCCGGTTCGCGGCATGCGGGGGTTCCGGGCGGCGCTGCGTCGGGCGATATCGATCGCCGCTGGTGCGAGGAGGAGGAATTTATACCGACCGCTTGGTTGATGACAATGGATTTGCCCGGCAAGGCGTGCTTTTCGGGGGGCTGTGAGTGTCTGTTCACGCGCCGGCGGAAAGTCGCCCGCCGCCGGCGTGGCTTCCTCCTGGCATGGCGCGGCACGATGCGAAGCATGCCGCCGGTGATCGCGACGATCTTCCAGACATTGGCGCAACAGCAGTTTTTTTCCTGGGTGAAGATCGAAATGCGAGGAGAAGTATCATGAAAGAGAAGGGCATATTGCGTGGGCTGGCGGCGCTTGGTTTGTCGCTGGGGGCGGCGACGGCTTTCGCCGGCGAGGTGAATGTGCAGGTCTTGAGCGCGGTGGTGAAGGACCAGCGCCTGCCCGGTGCCACCGTCATCGTGCAGAAGAACGGCGCCAGGAGCGTCACCGCGACGACCGATGCGCAGGGGATGGCGGCGCTCGGCACGGAGTTTGCCGACAACGCGGACAGCCTGGTCATCATCAAGAAGCCGGGTTACTCCAACCTGGTCGCCAAGTGTCCGTGCGCCGGGATGACATACGCCCTGAGTCCGGTGATGACCAGTCTTGACGGTTTGCGCATCGTTCTGAACTGGGGGGCGCAACCCGCCGACCTCGATTCGCACATCGCTTTTCCCGGCAATCACATTTATTGGGAAAAGAAGCTCGGCGCCGAGGGCAATCTGGATGTCGATGACGTCAATGGCTTCGGGCCGGAGACCATCACCATCAACCGGAAGCACGCTGGCGAATCGTATGTTTACGCCGTCCACGATTTCACCAACATGCATAGCCCGGCTGCCGACGCCCTCGCCAGGAGCCAAGCCAAGGTACTGGTTTATATCGGGCAATCGCTGGTCCGTAGCTACTATGTGCCCAATCAACCGGGCAACCTGTGGACGGTGTTCCGGATCACCGCCGATGGCGAGTTCCAGGATATCAACACCATGCGCGGCACCTCGGTCAGCGCGGCGAGCGTCCTCGGCAGCGTGGACAATTACCTGAAGGCATCGACCGAAGTTGCGGCAGTTCAAGTGAGCGAGAGTGATGTCGCGCGTGCTAGCGCGCTCAACAAGGCGGGCGAGGCGGCGTATCACGCGGGCGATTTGGCGCAGGCCATCGATCTTTACCGGCAGGCGATCGACATCGATTCGAACTTCGGTCAGGCCTACGGCAACCTGGGACTGGCGCATGGCAAGGCCGGGCATACCGCCGAAGCGATCTGGGCCAACCGCAAGGCGATCGCCCTGGCCAGCGGGCCGACCGCCGCCACGGTACGGGCCGGCGCCCATTACAACATCGCCCGCATCTACGAGGCGGCCGGCCAGTACGCCGATGCCCTGCAGCAGTACCAGGCGGCGCGCCGGGAGAAGGCCAACCCGGTGTACGACAAGGCGATCGATCGCGTCGGCAGGCTGGTGAAGTGAGAACTGCGGGCCGGCAGCCGCCGGCCCCTCCCGAAGCTGCTTTGAAGGGGAATCGATAATGAAACGCGAACTCGCGATCGGCCTGCTGTTCTGCCTGTCCATCCTGCCGGTGCAGGCGGCTGGTCCGGCGTCGATTGCCCGCGTCGAGCGGGCGCTGTGGCCGGACGGGGTGGCCACGGTGGCAGACTACAACCGCGCTTCGCGCGCCGAGGCGCTGGTCTTCGTCAACGCCCTGAACGAGTTGGCCGATCGGGATGACGCAACACTGAAGACGTCGTTGCGCATCAAGTCGGTCGATCGGGGATCGGTCGAGCACCTGCGCGAGCGCGTACTGCGCCGCCTGTTCGAAAATTACCGGATCGCCCGGCAGAGTTGCGTGCCCGAAGAGGTTTTTTGTGCGCCGGTGGAGAGCCCTGCCGCCCTGGTCGAGCTAGGCGGGCAACTGGCGGAGCAACTGCCCGCCCGCTACCGTCCCTGGTTTGCCGGCGCCGATGCCTTTCATCGCCGCTACGCCGCCGAACTGTTGCGGCTGGCCGCGCTTTTTCCCAAGGTGTCGAGCGAGATCGACAGTTTCGGTGCCCATGAGCGGAACGGGCTGGAACTGGCCGACGGCCATTTTCTATGGACCTTCGACGACGGCCCGACCGCCGCCGGTGGAACGACCGACGCGCTGTTGCCGGTGCTGGCGCAACAGGGCATGCACGGCATGTTCTTCGTCCTGGGCGAGCGTTTGCAGAAGCGTCTGCAGAAAGACGGCAGGCCCGCCGTAGAAACGCTGTACGCCGGCCAGTGCGTGGCCTTGCACGGCTGGGCGCACGAGAGTCACCAGAAATCGCCGGGCTGGCAGGCGTCGATCCTGGACACGCAAAAACTCATCCAGGACGCGTTGGGGACGGCCTATCGCCCCCATTTCCGGCCGCCCTACGGCCAGCGCCGCGCCGACAGTGGCCCCTTCTTCGTCGAAAACGGGCTTTCCGTGGCGCTCTGGAACATCGATTCGCAGGACTGGAACGGCGGCCTCGACGCGCGTCAGGCCGGCGAGCGTGTGCTCACCCTGATGCTGCTCTGGCGGCGCGGCGTGATCCTGTTCCACGACAGCCATGACAAGGCCGCCACGGCCATTCCCTGGGTCGTCGCGCAGACGCGGGGGGCCGGCCTTACCTGGGAGGATTGCCGGCGCTATTAGAGGCGGGCGGGGCGACGACGATTGCCAGGCGGCGGGCGGCGTGTCAGCATCCGGCATGATGACATATGCGTTAATGCCGGGCTTCCGGCGTGACCGCCCTTTCCCGAGTACTCGCGCCCGATGAAAAGTATCCTCAAAGTTCTCGCCATCACGATGGCCCTCCTCCTGCTCTTGCTGGTCGCAGGATTGAGCGCCCTGCTTGTCGCCAATCGGCAGGACGAAGCGCTCGATCCGGCGCTGGCATCCCTGCTGGCCACCGAGCCGCCGCAGATTCCGGTGGCGGAGAACGGCTACTTCGCCTGGGTCGGCGTCTTGGGGCCGGAGCGGGAAGCGCCGCATGCCTGGGGCTATCGCTGGTTCCAGGAGGCCTTGCGCGCCGATCGGGCGCCCTTCGGCGAGACGCAGACGCTGGCGATCGACGCCGAAGCGCGCAAGGACGGCTTGCGGCTCGAGGACTTCGGCTGCCGCGAGATCGAATCCTGCCTGGCGGCGGTTGCCAAATGGCCGGCCGACGCCCGGGCCGTGCTCGACAAGGGGCGCGTCACCCTGGCGCGCGGCGACCTCGCGCTCGCCATGCTGGCTTACCAGGAGCCCTGGCGGCCGAATTTTTCCTATGCCTCGCCGCTCCCGCGAACGCCGCAGCACTACCGGCTGCTCGGCGCAACCCGCTTTGCCCTTGCCGTCAGCGAAGGGCGCCACGACGCGGCGCTCGATCTGCTGGCGCGGGCGATGGCCTTTCACCGCCGGCAGGCGCAGGGGGCGACGACGCTGATCGAGAAACTGCTGGCGCTGGCAAATCTGCATACCGATTTGCAGTTGCTGAATCAGTACATGCTGCACGCGCCGGCGGCGGCACGGCAGCGGCAGGCGCGCGTCGCCGAATTGCTGGCGCCGCTGCCCGCCGACGCGACGAGCATGCAGCGGGCGCTCCTGACCGAACTGCGCGGCGGTGTAAGCCTGTTCCTGAACCTGGGCGAGCAGAACCTGTTCGCGGCCGCCAGCAGCGAAAGTCGCTTGCCGCGCTGGCTGGCCAACTCGCTGGGGCGCAGCCTGTATCTGCCCAGGGCGAGCGCGAACGAGCATTTTCAATTGAACCGGGGCTGGCTCGCCGCCGATGCGTTGGCAGACGAGGACTACCGGCGGGCGCTGGCCGAGGTCCGCCGCGACCAGGAAAGTGCCGCCGACGACACCTACGCGCTGCGCAACTCAGTTGGCCACATCCTGATCCGCGTCGCGGTGGCCGATTACGGGAGCTTCTTCCTGCGCTGCGACGACCTGCTCGCCCTGCACGCCATGGTGGCCTTGCAGTTCGCACTGCTGCGCAGCCAGACCGCCGATGACGAGGCAATCGCCCGCGCCGCCGCCGGTCTGCGCCATCCTTACACCGGTGCGGCGCCGGTCTGGGACAAGAACAGCCGCCGCCTGATCCACGCCGCGCTGGCCGAACGGCGTGGCAAGCAGCCGCTGGCCATCGGGCTGTGAGGCGGCGGCAAGGGCGTTCCGGGCTGCGGTTTCGCGGCGCCCGGCTTTCGGTTAAGGTGTATTGCTCATGACGAGCGGGAGGTGGTGCGATGCGTATCCTTGATTGGGGAAAATGGCTGGCCGGCGTTGCGGTCTGGTGTGTGTCGTGGCAACTGGCGACCGCCGGAACCGGCGATGCCGCGCTCTTCGAAAGCTGCGTCGATGCCCGGGGACGGCTGCTCAAGGCGGTCAGCGACCCGCAACTGCCGGTGCTGGTGCGCGCCACGGGCGCAGCGGGCGATACCAGCCTGCGTTACAACCCCGACCTGTTGCCCCGCTTGAGCCAGGGCGCCCGCTTTTTCCTCTATGCGCAGGAGTGTGCCCGCGTCGGTTTGACTGACACCGGGGCCGCTCTGGCAGCGGAACGCGCCAGGCGAGCCGACTGCAAGGCGGTGGATGCGCTGCTTGCCAGCGGCGCGGTGACGCGCCGGGAGTTGCCTGCCGTGCAGGCCGAGCTTTCCTTCACGCCCGAGGAATGGTCGTTGCTCTCTGGACCGCCGCGCGATTTCGATCTCGGCCGCTGCCAGTCGCGGCGCGGCAACGTGCTGGCCATCCCGCGCGCCGCGCCGACGGCGCAGCAGGCGGGCTGGAACGATTGCGTGCGGGCCTGCGGTGATCGGCTGTGGGCCTGCCAGAAACGCGGCTGTGCCGGCGCCGATTGCCCATCCTGCCAGGGCGCCTATGAAAGCTGCCAGGCGGCCTGCGCCGGCGGGCCGGGGAAATAGGAGCGGCGGCTCAGTCGCCCGCCCCGAGGTAGCGGCCGATTTCCACGCCGATGACGATCATCCAGGTCAGGATGGCGATGCCCACCGCGGCCGCGGCGATGTCCTTGATCACCTTGATCTTCTCGTTGTGTCTTTCCTCGACGAAGTCGCAGAGGGCTTCGATCGCGCTGTTGACGATTTCGGCAACCAGCACGAAGGCGGTCACCACCAGGATCAGCAGGAAATCGAGCCAGGCTCGCAAGGCGAAGGCGCCGGCGAGGACGACCACCGACAGCGCGAGCTTGTAGGCCACCGACCAGTCGTAGAGCACCGCGTAGCGCAGGCCGGAAACGACGGTGGCGATCTTGCGCAGCGGGTGATAGCCGGGTTCGCCGACGCCTAGGAATTTGTGTCGCATCGTCCGCTCCATCGCCAGAAAGCTAGCCGGTAGCACAGGCTGCTCCACAGGAAGCCGAGGACGACCCCGGCCAGGATGTCGCTCAGGAAATGCACCTGCAGGTAGGTCCTCGAGACGGCGACCAAGCCGACCAGCGCTATCCCGATCGCCAGCGCTCCAGCCTGCTGCGTCCGCTCCCGCCACAGCAGCCAGGCGGTGACGCAGGCCGTGACCTGCATCGCATGGGCGCTCGGGAAGCTGGCGTCGGCCGGCATTGCCGCCAGCGCCGGGAAGAGGTCGGGGCGCTCGCGATCGATCAGCCACTTCAGTATCTGCGCCAGCCCGGCCGCGCCGAGCACGGTGAGCGGCAGGAAGAGGCGCTGCCGCCCGTTCCCCGGGCCGTACCAGGCGAGGCCGGCGGCCAGCGGCAACAGCACGGCCAGCGAACCGAGCCAGGTGACGGCGCTCATGGCACTGGTCAGCAGCGGGTGCTGCCAGGCGTGCATCAGCGAGAGCCAGGCGCCGTCCATCGCCCGCTCACCCCTCGCGCTCGCTGCCCTGGCGGGCGAGCAGCTTCTCCTTGTGCAGCGAGAGGGCGATCGAGATGCCGATGAAGGTGGCGACGATGGCCAGCGAGAAGCCGATCGGAATCTGGTAGATATCGATGAACAGCATCTTGACGCCGATGAAGACGAGCACCGCCGCCAGGCCATACTTGAGCAGCGAGAAGCGGCTGGCCATGTCGGCGAGCAGGAAGTACATGGCGCGCAGGCCGAGGATGGCGAAGATGTTCGAGGTCAGGACGATGAAGGGGTCGCCGGTGATGGCGAAGATGGCCGGGATCGAATCGACGGCGAAGATGAGGTCGGAAATCTCGACCAGCACCAGCGCCAGGAACAGTGGCGTGGCGTAGCGGATGCCGTCCTGGTGGACGAAGAAGCGTTCGCCGTGCAGGCCGTCGGTGATCTTCATGTGGCCGCGCAGCCACTTGAGCAGCGGGTTGTTGGCGAGGTCCGGCTGTTCGTTGGCGAACCACCACATCTTGATGCCGGTGACCAGCAGGAAGGCGCCGAACAGGTAGAGAATCCAGTGGAACTGGGCGATCAGCCAGGCACCGGCGAAGATCATCCCGGTACGCATCAGGATGGCGCCCAGCACGCCGTAGATCAGCACCCGTTTCTGCAGTTCTAGGGGGATGCCGAAGAAGGCGAAGAGCATCAGCCAGACGAAGACGTTATCGACGGCCAGCGATTTCTCGATCAGGTAGCCGGTGATGAATTCCAGCGTCTTCTGGTTGGCCAGTTCGCGGCCGGCGGCGCCGTCGAGATACCACCACAGACCGGCGGCGAACAGGAAGGACACGGAAACCCAGATCACCGACCAGGTGGCGGCCTCGCGCATGCTGACGCGGTGCTGTTTGCCGCCGCCGACCAGAAACAGGTCGATGGCCAGCATGACCAGCACGATGCTGCCGAAAGCCGCCCATAACCAGACATTGCCGATGGTTTCCATGATCCCTCCTATGCTTCGGCTTTAACTTGTTCAGCTGATGTGGATGGCGTTGCGCGCTGCGGTGCCGGCCAGACCGTTACCCCAGGCGTCGAGCGCGCCAAGGAACAGGCGTTCCTCGCCCCGCGCCAGGTGGCCGTCGCTGCTGATCACCGAGATGATCAGCCGGAGCACCGCATGCCGGGCCTGCACCTCGGTCACCTCGGCGAACAGGCCGGCCAGCAGGTCGGGCGAGACACGCCAGTCGGCGGCACCGCCGGCCAGCCGCGAGACATCGGCGCAGAACTCGTGCAGGACCTGGACGAAGCCTTCGCGGCTGATGCCCAGCGCGGCGAAGCTACCGCGCCGGTTGAGCACTTCCAGCTCGCATTCGTCGAGTCGGCCGTCGGCAAGCAGGGCGAGGACGACCAGCCGTGCCTTCGCGGAGGCACTGTTGATCGGGTAGGCGCGCAGCGGGTGGCGGGGTTCGCTGGGCTGCGGGAACATGGCACGGGCCTGCATCGTCATCATCATCGTTTCCTTTCGTTCGAACGGCATCATTGCATGGCGTGGGGCAGCGAAACCTCCCTGCGTCTGGGCGCGGGCAAAAGCCAGCACCGGGGGCAGTCCCTCGCGGCAGGCGACTTCCTCGACCTGGCCGAGCGGGGCATCGCAAAAGGCGTTGCAATCTTCGACGGTGATCATGGGGGCTCCTCTGGGTATCGGCTGCGGGAAGTCCGCGGCACATGGGCGCAATTTACGGCCGCATCGATTTCCAATGAATGGATAATATTGGTGTTCCAACTTCCGTTTCATGGAAACGTATGAAGCCCGACGATCTCAACTTCCGTCATCTGCTCTACTTCTGGGCGGTCGCCAAGGAAGGCAGCATCACTCGCGCCGCCGAGCGTCTCGGCCTGTCGGTGCAGGCGATCAGCACCCAGCTCGGCCAGCTCGAACGTCAGCTCGGTCAGGCTCTGCTCGCGCCGCGCGGCCGTTCGCTGACCCTGACCGAGGCGGGGCGGACCGCGCTCGCCCATGCCGACCAGATCTTCCAGCTCGGCGACCACCTGCGCGATGCGCTGGCCGAGCCGTCGGCCGGCCGCATCCGGCTCGCCGTCGGCATCACCGACGCGGTGCCCAAGCTGATCGCCTTCCGCGTGCTCGAAGGCGTCCTGGGCGCGCATCCGCAACTGCGCCTGGAATGCAGCGAAGGCGAGTTCGACCACCTGCTCGGCGAACTTGCGGTCAATCGGCTCGACCTCATGCTCGCCGACCGTTCGGCGCCGCAACGCGCCAATTTGCGCCTGCAGTCGAAACTGCTCGGCAATCTGGCGATTGCCCTTTACGCGGCGCCGCAGTTGCATGACCGGTACGCCAGCGCTTTCCCGGCCGCCATGCAGGGCATGCCGCTGCTGCTGCCGGTACGTGGCGATCCGCTGCGCGCCGGCATCGATGCCTGGCTGGAAGCGAACGACATCGTCCCGCAGGTGATCGGCGAGTTTTCCGACAGCGCCTTGCTCAAGACCTTCGGTCGCGCCGGCCTCGGCATCTTTCCGGCGCCGCTCGCCCTGCGGGAAGACATCCGCGTCCAGTTCGGCGCCCTGCCCATCGGCGAACTGCCGGGCGTCAGCGAAAGCTGGTACGCGATCGCCACCCAGCGCCGTCTGCAGCATCCGGCAGTGGTGACGGTGCTCGAGGCGGGCGGCGGGTTCATCGGTGGCGGGGCGGGCTGAATCGCCCGCGCTCAGCGGTAGTGAATTTCTCGGGCGAGGAATGGTGGTTTGTCAGGGTGTTGAGGTTAAATTGCGGATGTCATGAATTCTTCGGGGCGTTGCGCATGGAGAAAATCGGGTTCTGGTCGGGTATCGTCGGCGCTTGGCCGCTCTGCCTGTTGGCACTGACGGTGAATGCCTCGGCGGCGGGCATCGTCTGCGCCAAGGCCAGCAGTCCTGTCGAGCGCGCGATCTGCGCCGACGAGCAGTTGTTGCGTCTGGATGGCTCGCTCGCCGAAATCCATGCCCATCTGCAACGCGCCTTGCCGGATCAGGCTGCCGGCTTGCGGCGGGCGCAAAAGGACTGGCTACTCAGCCGCGACCAATGCGCCGGCAACTCGAGCTGCCTGGAGCAGCTTTACAGAGAGAGAATTGGCGTTCTGTCCACGCAATGGCAGGCTACTGTCGCTACGACAATGCCGGACCAGACCGACCGACAGGCACTGCAGGTCTTGCGCGCGGCGGTCGAAACGCGTCTGCAGAGCGATCGCGAGTTCCCCTTGGAAAAGACCCTCGACGCCTTGCGCATCCGTCAGGGAATGACGCACTTCAGCAACACGCCAGACGCTGGGGCGGACGACTCGGTCGCCCGCTTTCCCCGCCATCGGCCGCCCGGAGTAACGACCGACGAGTGGCAGGCGCTGCGCAACTCCAGGATCGATGGCGACGGCGAGCATGGTCAGGCCAGTTACACCCTGCACGACCTCGACGGCGATGGCCGACGCGACCTGATCGTCGATTCCTATGTCGGCGGCACCGGCCTGTTCAACTACATCAGCGTCCTGCGGCGCCAGGGTGACCGCTTCAGCGGTGCCCACGCCGCCAATGCTTCCCTGTATTCGCTCAACGGTCGCGGCAGCAACCAGCAGGCCGTGTGGATCCGACTGGCCGGCAGGGTTTATGCTGTCTACCGCAACAGCGTCTATGGCCGGGACGATCTTTACCTACTGCGTCCTTTCGGCCTGCCGGGCAAGGTGCCGACGCTGACGTTGCGCTATCGCTATGATTGGTCGGTACCGACGGAGCAGAGGGGCGATGGCCGGCCGCCCTTCACGCTCGACGCGTCAACCCATGCGGCATTGACGCGGGCGCTGGCCGGCTTCGTCCGGCAGGACTCCGCTGGCGCCGGGACGCCGGATGAACTTCTGTGCCCGATCCCGGAGGGGGCCGACCCCGCGTCGCGCGACAGATATGTCGGCTTTGGCGCTGGACATTACACCTATGAGATGCTCGGCGACGTGCCGGTGTGGATCGGCCAGGAATGTCTGCTCGGCCGGGTCGTCGACTGGTTTGGCAACTACGCTGCCGACAGCGGTCTGTTTGCCGCGCTGTGGACGCGTCACCCCGAGACGGACGAGGAGCGCAGTTTCGAACTCCGGGCCCGTCGTCAGGTCAGCAAGCTGGAAAGCCGGTTCGGTCCAGTGGAGGGCGACATGGGGCGTTAGGCCCGTGCCGGCAAATCGTCGGAAGGGCAATTTGCCGTTTCGCCGGTGCGCTTTTTCCAGCAAAATTCCGAAGCCTGTCTGTTTTCGCAAGGAGAACGCCATGAACGATCACGATTCCCTGAGTGCCGCGCTGCAGCGCAACCGCCTCAACCGCCGCCAACTGCTCTGGTTGTTCGGCGCGGCGGCGTTGTCCGGCTGTGCGCAGTCGCCGGTTGGCGGCAAGTCGATCCTGGTTGGCATGAGCGAGGACGACGAAAAGGCGGTGGACAAGCAGGTGGCGCCGCAGCAGTTCTCGCAGGACATGGGGCCGGTCCAGGACGGCGAGGTCAATCGCTACCTGAGTTCGGTCGGCGAGCGCATGGACAAGCTGACGCACCGGCCGCAGATGCCGTACTCCTACCGCGTGCTCAACGCCAACCACGTCAATGCCTACACCTTTCCCGGTGGGGCGATGGGGGTGACGCGCGGGATCATGGTCGATCTGCAGAACGAAGCCGAACTGGGCGCGTTGCTCGGCCACGAACTGGGCCACGTCAATGCGCGGCACGCGGCGCAACGCCAGGGGCAGGCGATGGTCGCCCAGGTGGCGGTGGCCGGGGCCAGCATCGCCGCCTCGTCCACCGAGTGGGGCGGGCTGGTCGCGGTCGGCGGCCAGCTTGGCGCCAGCGCGCTGCTCTCCAGCTATTCGCGCGACAACGAGCGCGAGGCCGACGCCCTGGGCCAGGAATACATGGTGCGCGCCGGCTATCCGGCAAGCGGCATGACCGGCCTGCACCAGTTGCTGGTCGACCAGCAGAAGGAAGCGCCGGGCCTGCTGCAGACCATGTTCTCGACCCATCCGATGAACGTCGAGCGGCGCGACACTGCGCGTCGGCTGGCCGAGGGCAAGTATGCGGCGAGCCTGAAGCGCGACCCCGGGCGCGAGCGCTTCATGGACAACACGGCGTCGCTGCGCCGCATCAAGCCGACCATCGAATCCTGCCAGAAGGGCGAGGTGGCGATGGCCGACAAACAGTACGGCAAGGCCGAAGGGCAGTTCCGCGAGGCCCTGAAGAAAACACCGCGCGACTATCCGGCCAACCTGCTGATGGCGCAATGCCTGCAGGCGCAGGATCGCGACCGCGACGCGCTGGGCTACGCCGAATCGGCGAAGGCGATCTATCCGCAGGAAGCGCAGGCGCACAAGCTGGTCGGCGTGCTGGCGCTCGGCCTCAAGGACCCGGCCGCCGCTTACGCCGGACTCGACCGTTACGACCGGCTGCTGCCGGGCGATGCCGGCATCGGCTTCCTCAAGGGGGTGGCGCTGGAAGGCATGGGCAAGCGCCAGGAAGCGGCGCAGCAGTACGCCGGCTACCTGCGCAACAACCGTCAGGGCAAGGCCGCCGAATACGCCTACAGCCGGCTCAAGGGCTGGGGCTACGCCAAGTAGGGTGAGCGCTTACTCGCCGAAACTGCGCAGGCCGTCGAGGTCGATGACATTGATGCCGCCGTATTCGCTGCGCACCAGGCCAGCTTCCTCAAGCACCTTGAGGCCCTGGTTGGCCCGTTGCCGGGAGACGCCGGCGAGGTAGCCGAGTTCTTCCTGGGAAATCTGCAGCAGGCGGTTGGTGCCGGGGTAGAGCACCGGGTTGAACAGCGCCGCCAGGACGCGGGCGATGCGGGTGTCGATGTCGAGCATGCGCTCGTTTTCCATCATGCCGATGAACTGGCCGAGGCGTTCGTTCAACTGGGTGATCATGAAGCGGTTGAAGGCGATGCTGTGGTCGAGCAGCCACAGGAAGGTGCCGCGGCTCATGAAGGCGACGCGGGTGTCGCGGATCGCCATGACGTCGTAGCGGCGCGGTTCCTCCTTGAGCAGCGAGCCTTCGCCGAACCAGGCGCCGCTGCTGATGCCGGTCAGCGACGTGGTCTTGCCCGAGGTCCAGTGGCTGGCCATCTTGCCCAGCCCGTCGACGATGCCCATCCAGTGCGTGACCGCCTCGCCCTTCATGCAGATGAAGGCGCCGGCCGTGAAGCTGCGTTCGACGGTGCCGGCCAGCGCGCGCTGCATCTCCTCCTCACTCAGCGCCTGTCCCCACTGGGAGCGCCGCAGCAATTCCTCAGCGTTCTTCATTTTTTATCCGGATTGTCTGCCAGACGACAATTGTACGCCGCGCCTGTGCTTACACTGGCCCGCAGGTCAGGAAAAGGCGGCGTCTGCAAGACTGGTGTAAGAAAGCCGGCGCCACAATGAACCTAATGACACATGACCGCGAACGATGAGTCGCGGCGGAGGAGACAATTTATGCCCACGCAGGCGAAACACGCCGCGCCGGATGGTCTGCACACCTTCCCGCGGCTGCTCATGCATCATGCGACGACCCGGCCGCAAGCGCCGGCGATGCGCGAGAAATACCTCGGCATCTGGCAAACCTGGACCTGGTCCGACGTCGCCGACCGCGTCCGCGCGCTGGCCTGCGGTCTGGCAGCGCTCGGTTTCAAGCGCGGCGACAACCTGGCGATCATCGGCGACAACCGGCCGCACCTGTACATGATGATGACCGCCGCCCAGTGCCTCGGTGGCGTGCCGGTGCCGCTTTACCAGGACGCGGTGGCGGCCGAAATGCTCTTCGTGCTGCAGGACGCCGGTATCCGTTTCGTCGTCGTCGAGGACCAGGAACAGGTCGACAAGATGCTCGAAGTGCGCGAGCAGGTGCCGACGCTGGAACACGTCATCTACGACGACCCGCGCGGCATGCGCCACTACAACCAGCCTTTCCTGCACGACATCCACGAGTTGATGGAAATGGGCCGCATCCATGACCGCAACCACCCGGATTTCCTCGACGCCGAAATCGCCCAGGGGCATTTCGACGATACCTCGGTGATGCTTTACACCTCGGGCACCACGGGCAAGCCGAAGGGCGTCTGTCAGACGCACGCCGCTTTCATCGCCGCCGCGCGCGGCGGCATCGAGGTGGACCGCATGAGCGCCGACGGCGACATCCTGTCCTACCTGCCGATGGCCTGGGTCGGCGATCACCTGTTCTCCTTCGCCCAGGCGATGGTCGCCGGCTTCACGATCAACTGTCCGGAATCCGGCGACACGGTGATGACCGACCTGCGCGAGATCGGCCCCACCTACTATTTCGCGCCGCCGCGCGTCTTCGAAAGCCTGCTGACCTCGGTGATGATCCGCATGGAGGACGCCGGCAAGCTGAAACAGAAGATGTTCCATCACTTCATGGCGGTGGCCAAGCGCTGCGGCGCCGACATCCTCGACGGCAAGTCGGTTGCCGCCGGCGATCGCTTCCAGTACTGGCTGGGCAACCTGCTGGTCTATGGCCCGCTGCGCAACGTGCTCGGCCTCAGCCGGGTACGCGTCGCCTACACCGCTGGTGCCGCTATCGGCCCCGAATTGTTCAAGTTTTACCGCTCGATCGGCATCAACCTCAAGCAGTTCTACGGTCAGACCGAAACCTGCGCCTACGTCTGCCTGCAGCCGGACGGCCAGATCAAGTTCGATTCGGTCGGCCAGCCGGCGCCCGGCGTCGACATCCGGATCGCCGACAACGGCGAGGTGCTGGTCAAGGGGCCGATGCTGCTCAAGGAATACTACAAGCGCCCCGACGCCACCGCCGAGTCGATCAACGCCGACGGCTGGTTCATGACCGGTGACGCCGGCTTCCTCGACGAGGACGGCCACCTGAAGATCATCGACCGCGCCAAGGACGTCGGCAAGCTCGGCAACGGCGCGATGTTCGCGCCCAACTACATCGAGAACAAGCTGAAGTTCTTCCAGCACGTCAAGGAAGCCGTCTGCTTCGGCGCCGACCGCGACATGGTCACCGCCTTCATCAACATCGACATGGGTGCCGTCGGCAACTGGGCCGAGCGGCGCGGCATTGCCTACTCCGGCTATACCGACCTCGCCGCCAAGCCGCAGGTCTATGAACTGATCCAGCAATGCGTCGAGGAAGTGAACGCCGGCCTGGCGCACGACGTCATGGTCGCCGATTCGCAGATTCACCGCTTCCTGATCCTGCACAAGGAGCTCGATCCCGACGACGACGAACTGACCCGCACGCGCAAGGTCCGCCGCAACTTCGTCTCGGAAAAGTACAAGGTGCTGATCGACGCCCTCTACGCCGGCAAGGACAGCCAGTTCATCGAGACCGAGGTCAAGTTCGAGGACGGACGGCGCGGCAAGGTGTCCGCCGACCTGCGCATCGTCGATTGCAAGACCTTCCCGATTGCCAGAAAGGCCGCCTGAGATGAGCAAACAAATCGGTGAGGTCATCCTCGACCTGCAGAACATTTCGCTGCGCTTCGGCGGCGTCAAGGCGCTGACCGACATTTCCTTCGACGTCCGCGAACACGAGATCCGCGCCATCATCGGCCCCAACGGTGCGGGCAAAAGCTCGATGCTCAACGTCATTAACGGCGTCTATCACCCGCAGGAAGGCAAGGTCTTCTGGCGCGGCAGCGAGCGCAGGAAGATGGAGCCGCACATGGCGGCGCAGCAGAACATCGCCCGCACCTTCCAGAACATCGCGCTGTTCAAGGGCATGAGCGTGCTCGACAACATCATGACCGGGCGCATCACCAAGATGAAATCGACCTTCCTTGAGCACGCGCTGTGGTTCGGCCGCGCCCGCCAGGAAGAGCTCGAACACCGCAAGAAGGTCGAGGAGGTGATCGACTTTCTGGAAATCCAGCACATCCGCAAGACGCCGGTCGGCCGCCTGCCCTACGGTCTGCAGAAACGCGTCGAACTCGGCCGGGCGCTCGCCGCCGAACCGAAGATGCTGCTCCTCGACGAGCCGATGGCCGGCATGAACGTCGAGGAGAAACAGGACATGTGCCGCTTCATCCTCGACGTGAACGACCAGTTCGGCACCACCATCGTGCTGATCGAGCACGACATGGGCGTCGTCATGGACATCTCCGACCGCGTCGTCGTCCTCGACTACGGCAAGAAGATCGGCGACGGCGTCCCGGACGAGGTCAAGAACAACGAAGACGTGATCAAGGCCTATCTGGGCGCCGGTCACTGAGGAGACACGCATGGAAATCGTATTCGCCGCGACACTGCTGTCGCTCCTGCTCTGGGTCGCTGCCCGTTCGCACGCTGCCCGCCGGCAACGTCAGACCGCCCGCGCCGACTTCCGGGAGTAAGCCATGGAATTCTTCCTTGAAGTCCTCATCGGCGGCCTGCTCTCGGGTGTCATGTACGCCCTGGTGGCCCTCGGCTTCGTCCTCATCTACAAAGCCTCGGGCGTCTTCAACTTCGCCCAGGGGGCGATGGTCTATCTCGCCGCGCTGTCGGTGGTCGGCATCATGGAGTGGGGGGCGCCGCTGTGGCTGGCGGTGATCCTCGCCTTCGCCATCATGACCGCCTTCGGCATCGCCACCGAGAAGTTCGTGCTCAGGAAGCTGGTCAACCAGCCGCCGATCGCGCTGTTCATGGCCACCATCGGCCTGACCTTCTTCATCGAGGGCCTGGCGCCGATGATCTTCGGCTCCGACCCGCGCGCCCTGGATATCGGCATCGTCGACGAGCCGATTCCCTGGATTCTCGACAACTGGAACATGGTCATTTCCAAGTTCGACCTGATCGCTGCCGGCGTTGCCGCCGTGCTGGTCACCGTGCTCGCGCTGTTCTTCCAGTACACCCGCATCGGCCGCGCCCTGCGCGCCGTCGCCGACGATCACCAGGCGGCGCTGTCGATCGGCATCCCGCTGCAGCACATCTGGGCCATCGTCTGGGGCGTCGCCGGTTTCGTCGCGCTGGTCGCCGGCATGATGTGGGGCGCCCGCAACGGCGTGCAGTTTGCGCTCACCTTCACGGCATTGAAGGCGCTGCCGGTGCTCATTCTCGGCGGCTTCACCTCGGTGCCGGGTGCCATCGTCGGCGGCCTGATCATCGGCGCTTCGGAAAAGCTCGCCGAAATCTACATCCCGCCGGTGATGCAGGACCTTTTCGGCGGCAACTTCGGCGGCATCGAAGGCTGGTTCCCCTACGTGCTGGCGCTGCTCTTCCTGCTGGTCAGGCCGGAAGGCTTGTTCGGCGAACGCCACATCGACCGCGTCTAGTTTGCAGCCATGCTTGCCGCAACTTCGTTACTCGTCCTTGCCGTACTAATCGTACTGTCTGCGTCCTCGCGCCTCGTTGCGTCGGCGCATGATCTGCAAACCGGAGTTTGAACCATGCTTTACCGTGAAGCCGGTCAATTCAAGACCTCCTACGCCGCCGACCAGCAACTGTTCCCGATCCGCCAGGACCGCATCGGCCTGCTGTTGCTGCTCGCCCTCGCCTTCGTCGGGGTGCCGATGTTCGCCAGCGAGTACTGGTTCTCGGCGATCCTGATTCCCTTCCTGATCTTCTCGCTGGCCGCGCTCGGGCTCAACATCCTGACCGGTTACGCCGGCCAGTTGTCGCTGGGCACCGCCGCCTTCATGGCGGTTGGCGCCTACGCCGCCTACAACTTCCAGCTGCGCGTCGAGGGCATGCCGATCCTGGTTTCCTTCATCTGTGCCGGCCTGACCGCGGCCGGCGTCGGCATCCTGTTCGGCCTGCCCAGCCTGCGCATCAAGGGTTTCTACCTGGCGGTGGCGACGCTGGCGGCGCAGTTCTTCATCGTCTGGTGCCTGACCAAGTTCCCCTGGCTGTCGAACAACTCGTCGTCCGGGGTGATCTCGGCGCAGAACATCGAGATCCTCGGCTACGCGTTCGACACGCCGCGCGACAAGTACCTGCTGGTCCTGGCGATCGTCGTTCTGCTCGCCCTGGCGGCCAAGAACATGGTCCGCTCGACCACTGGCCGGGCCTGGATGGCGGTGCGCGACATGGACGTCGCCGCCTCGGTGATCGGCATCCGCCTGATGCGCACCAAGCTGCTCGCCTTCGCCGTCAGTTCCTTCTACTGCGGCGTCGCCGGCGCGCTCTATGCGTATTGCTACCTGGGTTCGGTCGAACCGGACGGCTTCTCGCTCGACATGTCCTTCCGCATCCTGTTCATGGTCATCATCGGTGGCGTCGGCTCCATCCTCGGTTCCTTCCTTGGCGCCGCCTTCATCCTGCTGCTGCCGATCTTCCTCGACATTGCCCTGCCGTTCTTCGCCGGCCTGTTCGGCCTGCCGTTTTCCAGCGCCACCGTGTCGCACATCCAGATTCTGGTGTTCGGTGCGCTGATCATGTTCTTCCTGATCGTCGAGCCGCACGGGTTGGCCCGTCTGTGGCAGATCGCCAAGGAGAAGCTGCGCCTGTGGCCGTTCCCGCACTGAGAACCGGCCGTTTTTCGTAACACTGGAGGAGACATACACATGAAAAAAGTTTTCAAACCCGCTGTTGCCGCTGCCGCGGTTTCCCTGGCCATGCTGTCGCAGGCTGCCTACTCTGCCGAACAATTCTTCCCCATCCCGAGCTACCGCGTCGGCGCCTACGGTGCCAACGGTCAGGCCTTCTACGGTGGCTTCATCGACTACCTGAACTACGTGAACATGAAGGACAAGGGTGTGAACGGCGTCACCCTGACCTGGGAAGAATGCGAAACCGAGTACAACAACGCCAAGGGCGTCGAGTGCTACGAGCGGATGAAGGGCAAAGCGGCGCAGTCGGCCGGGCCGATCCACACCATGTCGACTGGCATTTCCTACGCCCTGATCGACAAGTCGGCGCAGGACAAGCTGCCGCTGGCGATGATGGGTTACGGCCGCACAGATGCCGTCGATGGCTCGGTCTTCCCCTACGCCTTCCCGCTGGTCACCACCTACCAGATGCAGGCCTCGGCCATCGTCAAGTTCGTCAAGGACAAGCTGGGCGGCAGCCTGGCCGGCAAGAAGATCGTCTATCTCTACCATGACTCCGCCTACGGCAAGGAAGCGATCGTCGCCCTCAACGCCGAAGCCGGCCTGAACAAGTTCGAACTGGTGCAGATTCCGGTCGCCCATCCGGGCAACGAGCAGGGCGCGCAGTGGCTGAAGATCCGCCAGGAAAAGCCCGATTTCGTGATCTTCTGGGGCTGGGGCGTGATGAACCAGACGGCGCTGAAGGCGGCGCAGAAGGTCGGTTTCCCGCGCGACAAGATGATCGGCTCGTGGTGGACCGGTTCCGAGGAAGACGTCATCCCGGCCGGCGAAGCGGCCAAGGGCTACATGGCGGCGACCTGGAACGTCGCCGGCAAGCAGGTGCCGGTGATCGCCGACATCGAGAAGGTGGTTTATGGGGCCGGCAAGGGCAACCTGCAGGACAAGGGCAAGATCGGCACCATCCTCTACAACCGCGGCGTTTCCGCCGCCGTGCTGTCGGTCGAGGCGATCCGCAAGGCGCAGGACAAGTTCGGCAAGGGCAAGGCGATGAACGGAACCCAGGTCGCCTGGGGGCTGGAAAACCTCGACATCACCGACGCCCGCCTGAAAGCACTGGGCGCCACCAACCTGCTGCCGACCATCAAGACCTCGTGCAGCAACCACGAAGGTTCCGGCAAGGTGAAGATCCAGCAGTGGGACGGCGCCAAGTGGGTGCCGGTGTCCGACTGGATCGAAGGCAACAAGGGCTTGATCCACCCGCTCTTCGAGGCGTCCGCCAAGCAGTACGCCAAGGAAAAGGGCATCACGCCGCGTGACTGCAGCAAGGAAAAATAAGCCGGGCCGCCGGGCGCGCTGCCGCGCCCGGCGCTTCCTTCCGTGATGGGAGAAGACATGAACACACAAGCTGCAACGGCTGAAAACTACCTGAGCATCAACAACATCGAGGTCATCTACGACCACGTGATCCTGGTCCTCAAGGGCGTGTCGCTGGCCGTGCCGAAAGGCAAGATCGTCGCCTTGCTGGGCGCCAACGGCGCCGGCAAATCGACGACGCTGAAGGCGATTTCCAACCTGCTGCGCGCCGAGCGCGGCGACGTGACCAAGGGCTCGGTCGAATACAAGGGGCAGCGCATCGACCAGTTGTCGCCCAACGAACTGGTCAAGCGCGGCGTCATCCAGGTCATGGAAGGCCGCCATTGCTTCGGCCACCTGACCATCGAGGAAAACCTGCTGACCGGCGCCTACACGCGCAGCATCTCGCGCGGCGAACTGAAGGACAGCCTGGAAAAGGTCTACCACTACTTCCCGCGCCTGAAGACGCGACGCACCTCGCAGGCCGGCTACACCTCAGGCGGTGAGCAGCAGATGTGCGCGATCGGCCGGGCGCTGATGGCCAATCCCGAGATGGTGCTGCTCGACGAGCCGTCGATGGGCCTGGCGCCGCAGATCGTCGAGGAAATCTTCGAGATCGTGAAGGATCTGAACGCCCGCGAACAGGTCAGCTTCCTGCTCGCCGAACAGAACACCATGGTCGCGCTGCGCTATGCCGATTTCGGCTACATCCTGGAAAACGGGCGGGTGGTGATGGAAGGCGACGCGGAGGAGCTGCGGACGAACGAGGATGTGAAGGAGTTCTACCTTGGCCTGAGTTCGGCGGGGCGCAAGTCGTTCAAGGACGTCAAGCACTACAGACGCCGCAAGCGCTGGCTTTCGTAGAGGGTTGCAGGGCGCCCCGCATGGCGGCGTTGTCGGCCGGCTTGTTGGCAGGAGCCAACGGCGCCGGCCTCCGCCTTGCCCTGCGGGGCTACTTTGCAACCCTTGGCGCAGAGGTACAGGCACAGGCACAGGTACAGGCACAGGCACAGGCACAGGCACAGGCACAGGCACAGGCACAGGCACAGGCACAGGCACAGGCACAGGCACAGGCACAGGCAGCTGGCGCTGGCACAGGCAGCTGGCGCTGGCGCTGGCGCTGGCGCTGGCACAGGCAGCTGGCGCTGGCGCTGGCAGAACCGCTTTTCCGCGGTGACCGTCAAAACGGAGAAAATTGAAATGAGCTTCTACGATCCGCTCGAAACCCGCGATCCGGAGGACCGGGAAGCGGACCTGATGGCCCGTCTGGCACGTCAGGTGGCGCACGCCCGCTCGGGTACCGCCTATTACCGGCAGGCGCTGGCCGGGGTCGAGGCGGCGGCGTGTGCGACGCGGGCGGCGCTGGCGCGCCTGCCGCTGACGCGCAAGCGCGACCTGATCGAACTGCAGAAGGCGGCGCCGCCGTTCGGCGGGCTGAACGCCTTGGCGCCGGGCGAGGCGCGGCGGGTTTTCGCGTCGCCCGGGCCGATCTACGAATTGCAGGGCGGCGACGTCGATCACTGGCGCATGGCGCGCGTCCTGTTCGCAGCCGGTTTCCGCCGCGGCGACCTGATCCACAACTGCTTCTCCTACCACTTCACGCCCGGCGCCTTCCTCATGGAGGGCGGCGCCCGCAAACTCGGCTGCGCGGTCTTTCCGGGCGGCGTCGGGCAGACCGAGCAGCAGGTGCAGGCGATGGTCGACCTGCGGCCTGACGGCTATGTCGGCACGCCGTCCTTCCTCCGGATCATCGTCGAGAAAGCCGAAGAACTGGGCGCCGACATTTCTTCGCTGAAGAAGGCGCTGGTCTCCGGCGAAGCGCTGCCCGGCGTCACCCGCGCCTGGTTGAAGGAGCGCGGGATCGCCGTCCGCCAGTGCTACGCGACCGCCGACATCGGGGCGATCGCCTACGAAAGCGAGGCCGCGGACGGCATGGTGGTCGAGGAGGACCTGCTGGTCGAGATCGTCCGTCCGGGCACCGGCGATCCGGTGCCGGTCGGCGAAGTGGGCGAGGTGGTGGTGACTAGCTTCAACACCGACTATCCGCTGATCCGCTTCGCCACCGGCGATCTGTCGGCGATCCTGCCCGGCATCTCGCCCTGCGGCCGGACCAATATCCGCCTGCGCGGCTGGCTCGGCCGGGCCGACCAGACGACCAAGATCAAGGGCATGTTCGTCCATCCCGAGCAGATTGCCGAGATCGCCCGGCGCTTTCCGGAAGTCGCCCGCATGCGCCTGGTGGTCGACAACCCGGATGCCCAGGATCGCATGGTCCTGCACTGCGAAACGGCGGCAAATCCGGACGGCCTGGCCGGGAAATTGGTGGAAAGCCTGCGCGAACAGACGAAATTGCGCGGTTCAGTCGAATTTGTTGCGCCCGGGGGCTTGCCGAACGATGGAAAGGTGATTGAAGATAGACGGGTCTACTGACCTGGAATCCCGTCAATGCGCGTACTTGCTCTCGCCCTGGCCCTGCTGGCCGTGCCGTTGCAAGCCGAGGAAGCCTCGCTGCGTCCGTCTGCCAGCCTGTTGTTCAAGTATCCCGAGCTGCTGCGCCCGGGCAGTTGCACGGTGTACCGCGAGGGCGGCGCCGGCTGGATCATGGTCGAACCGATGTATTACCTGCGCGGTACCGTCGTCAGCAGCGAGGTGACGACGCGCAAGCTGCAGCAGTGTCCGGCGGTGCCGGGCAAGACCCGCGAACAATACACGCGCCAGGAGTACGTCCGCCTGGTCGAGGCGACGCCCTGTCTGGCGGTCGGCGAAGCCGAGCGCGACGCGCAGGTCGGCGTCGTCCGCCTGCGCGTCGACGACTGGGAGACGCCGCACCTGCGCAAGGCGGAAAACACCGGCCGCCTCTACCGCGGCCTCTTCCTCGACCGGCCCCTGCAGAAGGGCATGGAGATCGAGCTCGAGGCCGACCTGCTCGGCCCCTGCGATCCCTGATCCGGTTCAGTCGGCGGCCGACGGCCGCAGCGTGACGGCGCCGAGCGCCGCCAGTCTTTCGATTTCCTGATCGTCGAGACCGAGCGCGGCCAGCCGTTCGCGGCTATGTTCGCCGAGCAGCGGTGGCGCCGATTGCACGGCGCCCGGCGTCCGCGACAGGCGGGGTGCCGGTGCCGGTTGACGCACCCCGGCCAGCTCGATGAACGCACCGCGCGCCCGGTTGTGCGGGTGGTCGGCGGCTTCGCCCAGCGCCAGCACCGGCCACACGCAGTCGTCGCTGTCGGCGAACAGGGTTTCCCAGTGGCGGCGCGGCTGGGCACGGAAGATTTCCGTCAGGCGCCGCTTCATTACCGGCCAGCGGCGGCTGTCGTACTGCGCGCCGCTGAAGTCGGGGTCGCCGGCCAGACCCAGCCGTTCGACGAAGCTGGCGTAGAACTGCGGTTCGAGCGGGCAGACGCTGAGCCAGAGCTCGTCGGCGCACTGATAGACGTCGTAGAACGGGGCGCTCGAATCGATCGCGCAATTGCCCTGCCATTCGCCGAGCGCTTCCAGGTTGAACAGGCCGTGGCCGAGCAGCGCCGCGCCTTCGCACATGGCGGCGTCGATCACCTGGCCGCGGCCGCTGCGCTGCGCCTCGAACAGCGCGCAGGCGATGCCCCAGGCCAGAACCAGGCCGCCGCCGCCCATGTCGCCGACCAGCGTCGGCGGCGCCCACGGCGCACCGCCATGGCGCCGGCCGCTGTCGAGAACGCCGGCGATCGCCGCGTAGTTGGCGTCGTGACCGGCGCGCGGGGCGAGCGGGCCGTCCTGCCCCCAGCCGGTCATGCGGCCGTAGATCAGGCGCGGATTCTCCGCCAGGCAGACGTCGGGGCCGAAGCCCAGGCGTTCCATGACGCCGGGCCGGAAACCTTCGATCAGCACGTCGGCGTCGGCGATCAGGCGTAGCACCAGCGGCCGGACTTCAGGATTCTTGAGGTCGATGCACAGCGATTTCTTGCCGCGGTTGGCCACCGCCTTGCGGCCGCCGCCGAAGAGTTGCGAGGCAAAGGTGCCGCCGGCGCGTTCGAGCAGCGTGACTTCGGCGCCCATGTCGGCGAGCAGCATGCCGCAGAAGGGGCCGGGGCCGATGCCGGCGAATTCGACGACCTTGACGCCGGCCAGCGGGCCGCTGGCGGGTGGGTTGCTGACTGTCTCCATGATTCTCCGTTGTCGGTTGTGTTTTGCCGAAGTATCGCATGCGTTTGGCGCGGGCGCGGGGCTTCGGGCATGATTGGGGATTGACCGGAGGACAGCGATGAAGAGCAGGATCGACGAACTGCTGGCGCGGATTGCCGCGCTACAGGACGAACTCGAGGGCGAGTACCGCAACACGCGGGAGGAGTGGGCGCGCCGCAAGGCCGATCTGGCCGACGAATTTGCCCGCCAGCAGCGGCGCTACAAGACTGGGCTGTTCCGTTTCCTGATCCGCTCGCGTCTGCTGGTGATCCTGACCGCGCCGGTGATTTACGCCGGCTGGGTTCCCTTCCTGCTGATGGACCTGTTCGTCAGCGTTTACCAGGCGGTCTGCTTTCCGATCTATCGCATTCCCCGGGTGCGTCGTGCCGACTACATCGTTTTCGACCGCGCCGACCTGCCCTACCTGAACATCATCGAGAAGTTCAACTGCTTCTATTGTTCCTACGGTAACGGTGTCGCCGCCTATACGCGCGAGGTCGCCGCCCGTACCGAGCAGTACTGGTGTCCGATCAAGCATGCGCGGCGGGTCAAGGCGGCGCACGACCATTACCCGAAATTTTTCGACTACGGCGACGCCGAGGCCTTCCAGCAGGGCCTGAACCGGCTGCGCCGGCAATACGACGACGAACGCCGCGACTGACGCCCGCTCCCTTCGGCTCAGTGCGCCTGGGCGTAGCGGGCGTTCTTGCAGGCGTACATCCGTTGGTCGGCCAGTTCGAGGAGGGCGGCGATGTCGTCGCTGTCGTGCGGGAAGGCGGCGGCGCCGATGCTGGCGCGTAGCGGCAGCGCCAGGCCGTCGACCGAAAAAGGCTGGCTGATCTGCTGTTCCAGGCGGTCGACCGCCGCTTCGATGCCGTGCGGTATCGGCTCGACCGGTTGCAGGATGATCGCGAATTCGTCGCCGCCCAGGCGGGCAACAGTGTCGGAGTGGCGGGCGGTGGCGTGGATGCGCTGGGCGAATTCGCGGATCACCAGATCGCCGGTGCGATGGCCGTAGGTGTCGTTGATGCGCTTCAGGCCGTCCATGTCGATCATCAGCACGCCGGCCGGTGCGGTGGTCCGGGGCCGGCGGGCGATGACGTTGCGCAGACGGTCCATGAACAGGGCGCGGTTGGCGAGTCCGGTCAGCGGGTCGTGGGTGGCACGATGGAAGAGATCGTCGCTGCCCAGTTGCGTGGCGTGGTACATCGCCGCACTGACGCTTTCCGAAAGCAGGTTGAGCAGGGTTTCGTCGGCGGCGCTGAAGCCCTTCGGGGTGATCGACATCGCCTTCAGGACGCCGATTGCCTGTTCCCGGTAAATCAACGGCAACACCAGCATCGAACGCAGGCCGACGCGCCGGCAGGCTTCGCGGTCGACGCGCGGGTCGGCGTCGGTGTCGTCGCTGCGCAGCGTCTTGCCGATGGCGATGCAAGCGCCGGATAGGCTGCCTTCGCGCTGCAGGCGCAGGCCGAGGTGGGCGGCGCCGATGCCGGAGGCCGCCCGGTAAACCATCTCGTCGCCTTCGGCGAGTTCGATGACCGCGCCGTCGGCGGCGATCAGCGGAACGATGGTGTCGACCACCAGCGACAGCACGGCACCGAGGTCGGGGCCGAGCTTGATGATCGCGGTCTGCAGCGCGTTGATTTCCAGCAGCTGATTTTTGGTAGGCATGGCGATTGGCGCGGGCGGAAATGGGGGGCGCGCGCCAGTATAAGACTATGCCAAAAGATATGGTCGGTCTCGGCCGATAAAACCGGGATGCTGTTGCAATGTTACAACCCGGCTTCTGGCGTCAGCCCTTGCGGCCGAGCAGGCCGCGCACCGCGTCCTGGAGATCGGCGGGGAGAACGACCAGCTTGGCGTTGTCCTTCTCGCCCAGGCGCTCCATTGCCGCGATGTATTTCTCGCCGAGCAGGAAGGCCATCGGCCCGGTCTGCTCGCCGATCGCCGCGCTGACCCGGCGGATCGCCTCGGCCGACGCCTCGGCCATCATCACCTGGGCGTTGGCGTCGCGCTTGGCCGACTCAAGGCGGGCTTCCGCTTCGAGGATGGCCGATTGCTTGGCGCCTTCCGACTTGGTCACCACCGCCTTGCGCTCGCGCTCGGCGGCGGCCTGCATTTCCATCGCCTTCTGCATCGACTGCGACGGCTTGATGTCCTGGATTTCCACCGACTTCACCGTCAGGCCCCAGTCGATCGCTTCGTCGGCGATGCTTTCGCGCAGCCGAGCCTTGATCTTGTCGCGCGACGACAGCGCTTCGTCGAGTTCCATTTCGCCGACGATCGAGCGCAGCGTGGTCATGATCAGGTTGCGGATCGCCTCGGAAAAGTCGGTGACGCCATAGACTGCCTTGACCGGGTCGGTCACTTTGACGAAGGCGATGGCGTTGGTCAGGATCACCGCGTTGTCGCGGGTGATCACTTCCTGCTCCTGGACGTCGAGAATGATGTCCTTGGTGACCAGTTGGTAGGCGATGCGGTCGATGTAGGGAATGACCACGTTGAGGCCCGGCTTCAGCGTGCCGTGGTATTTGCCCAGGCGCTCGACGATCCATTCCTCACCCTGCGGCACGATGCGCACGCCCTTGGCGATGGTGACGACGACGAAGGCAAGCAGGGCGAGGGCAACGACGAATCCGGCTTCCATGGGGAACTCCCTTCAGTTTTTGACGACTTTCAGATAACTGCCTTCAACGGCGACGACGCGCACCCGCTCACCGGCGGCGATGGCGCTGTCGGCGAGACAGACCCACTCGTCGGCGCCGAGCAGCGGCCGCTGGAAACGCACGCGGCCCTTCTGGAACGGTTCGATGGCGCCGGTCAGCAGGCCGATCTCGCCGATCGCTTCGCCGTCGGCGGTGCCGCTCTGGGTCGCCTGCTGCGCCTGGCGGAAGACGCGGAACCAGAGCACGGTCATGGCCAGCGAGGCGACGATCCAGCACAGCACCTGCGCAGTCAGCGGCAAGCCGGGGGCGAGCAGCAGGAGCAGCCCGACGAGCAGCGCGCCGAGGCCGAACCAGATGATGTAGAAGGCCGGCATGGCGAGTTCGGCGAGCACCAGGGCAATGCCGCCGACGATCCAGTGCCACCATTCGGGTTGCATGACGATATCCATGCCGCCGAGTATTTCGGGTTTGTCCGCCGTGGTCAAGGCGGGCTGTGGTTTTTACGGATTCAGCCGGGCCGTGTCGCGGCTTAGAATGGGCCGATGCAAACCGTTCTCCTGCTGCTCCCCGACTTCTCGCTGATCCTGCTCGGCGCCGCGATCCGGCGCTGGATGCACCTGGGCGACCATTTCTGGAGCGGGGTCGAGAAACTGGTCTATTTCATCCTGTTTCCCGCGTTGCTGGTGAATGCGATCATGCGCACCCAGCTCGATCTCGGTGCGGCGCTGCCCCTGCTCGCCACCGCCTTCGCCGCGATGGCCGGCGGCATGCTGCTCGGCCTGCTGCCGCGTGTCTTCCTGCAAGTGCCCGCGCTTAGCTTCGCCTCGATCTACCAGTGCGCCTACCGTTTCAACTCCTACATCGCGCTGGCCGTCGCCGGCATGTTGTTCGGCCGCCCGGGGATCGCCACCATGGGCCTGGTGGTCGGCGCCGCGGTGCCTTTCGCCAACCTGGTCTCGGTGTGGATGCTGGCTCGCCACGGTGAGATCGGTCTGTGGCGGGAAGTGGCGCGCAACCCGCTGATCTGGGCGACGGCCGGCGGTTTCCTGCTCAACCTCGCCGGTTTCCTGCCGCCGCCTCCGTTGCAGGCCTTTCTCGGCCGCCTGGCCGACGCCTCGATCGCCCTCGGCCTGATTGCCGTCGGTGCAGCCTTGCGTCTTGACGGTACGGCGGGCCTGCGTTTGCTCTCCGGCTGGCTGCTCGCCGTCAAATTGCTGGCACTGCCGCTGATCGCCATCGCCGTCGGGCGGGCGGTCGGCCTGAGCGGGTTGAACTTCCAGATTGCCGTGCTGTTCGCGGCGATGCCGACTGCATCGTCGGCCTACATCCTGGCCATGCGCATGGGCGGCGACGGGCGCAGCGTTGCCTGGCTGATCTCGGCGAGCACGCTGCTGGCGATGCTCAGCCTGCCGCTGTGGGCGGCCTGGCTGATCGGCTGACGGCTTATTTCTTGGGCGCCGGGCGACGCGCTTTGGATTTCTCTTCGGGGACCGGCTCGGCGGCTTTCGCCTGGGCGGCGGCTTCGACGTTCTGCTGCAGGTGCTCGCGCATCTGCTGCATCATCTGCCACGGCCACAGCGCCGCTTCCGAGAAGGCTTTGCCGGCTTCCTCGGTGGGCGCTTCCGGGGCGGCCGGCTCATTCATCTGACGGGCGGCGTCGGAGGCCATCTGGCCCATCGCCTGCATCGTGCTCACCGTGCTGCGTTGCATTTCCAGGCCCTGGATGGTCATCTGCAGCATCGACAGGTTCATCCGCAGCCAGCCTTCGACCGCCTTGAGGTCCTTGATCCGCTTGTCGAGTTCTTCCAGGTCGAAGGTTGGGGTGACCATGCCGGGCAGACCGAAACCCATGTTGCTCCAGATGTTGCGCATGAAGTTGAGCGGGTCGTTGGCAGATGCTTGGTTCATTTTTGTCTCCTCCGGGGTCATCTGATGCAACGATCTTAAACCACTTTTATCGTGCAAAATGATAAATTAGCGCCTGCTATGAAAAAGGAATAACCGATGCTCAAGCTGTTGGTGGTTGAAGATCACGCATTGGTCCGCGAGGGACTGGTCGGCCTGCTTTCCCAGGTGGAAGACGGTGTGCACGTATTCGAGAGCGCCGATTTCGAGAGCGCGCTGAGCGTGCTCGACAGCGAAGGCGATTTCGATCTGGTCCTGCTCGATCTTGCCCTGCCGGGGATCGACGGCTTCGCCGGGCTCGACATCCTGCGCCGTCGCTATCCGGCGATGCCTGTGGCGGTGGTTTCGGCTTTCGACGACCAGCCGACGGTGACCCGGGTGATGAACCTCGGCGCTTCCGGCTTCATTCCCAAGGCACTCAACGGTGAACGTCTGCTGCTGGCGGTGCGCGACGTGCTGGCCGGCAATATCGTCCGCCCGAGTGGCCAGATGCCGGCGCGTCTCGACGACGCGGTGCCGCTGCCGCCCTCCAGCGTCAGCGTCAAGCCCGGCGAAATCGGCCTGACCGAGCGCCAGGCGCAGGTGCTGTGCCTCATGGTGCGCGGTCTGTCGAACCGCGACATCGCCGATCAGCTCGACCTCTCCGAAGGTACGGTGAAGATTCACGCGACCGCGGTCTTCAAGGCGCTCGGCGTCACCAGCCGGACCCAGGCGCTGGTCACGGCGGCCCGCTACGGCATCGATTTCAGCGACGTCTTCTGAGACTCAGGCAATCGGCCCGCGCGGCGCGCTGGCGCGCAACAGGGCGCGCAGGCGCGCTGGCCGGACCGGCGGCGCCAGCACGTGGGCGTTGGCCGGCAGGGGGGCGCCGCCGCTCGGGCCGATGACGATCAAGGCCATTCCCGGATCGAGATCGGGAACCCAGGCGGCGTCGCAGACGACGATGGTGTCGCTGCGCAAGCGCTCCACCGACTGCCGGTCGCCGCTGCTCGTGGCGTAGCTCCACGAAGCGATCAGTTCGCGGCAGGCGGCCAGTTCTTCCGATTCGCCGACGAAATGGACGGCGCCGTTGCTGGCTTCGCGGTTGCTCCGGACGCTTGGTGTCGCCTGTTCCGCCGCTCGTTCGACGAGCAGCGAGAAGGTCGTCCCATTGCCGATCTGCGAGGCTAGCGAAACTTCGATACCCAGCCCCTTGGCCAGTCGCTGGACGATGGAGAGACCGAGGCCGAGGCCGCCGTCCTGTTCGCGGGCGACGTTGGCGACCTGATAGAACTCGGCGAAGATCGCCGCCCGGTGTTCGCGGGCGATGCCGATGCCGCTGTCGCGTACCTCGATGCGCAGGCGGTCGCCCTGAAGGCGGGCACCGACCACGATGGCGCCGCCGGCCGGCGTGTAGCGCAGGGCGTTGGAAATCAGGTTGCCGAGCATGCGTTCGAGGAGTTGCGGGTCGCTATAGACGAAATAGCGCGGCGTGTGGAAGCGCAGGCGCAACTGGTGGGCTTCGGCCTGCCGGAAAAAAGCGTCGTGCAGGCGCTGAAAAACCGCGGCCAGCGGGAAGGGCTGCAGATTGGCACGGACCCCGTCGATGTCGAGGCGGGAAATATCGAGCAGGGCGTTGAGCATGTCGCCCAGGGTTTGCGTCGAGGCGGCAATCTGTTCGGCAATGCGCGGCACTTCGCGCAGTTTGCCAGCGGCGGCTTGGCGCAGCAGGTCGGTGGTGAACAGCGAAAGCGCGTGCAGCGGCTGCCGGAGGTCGTGGCTGGCGGCGGCGAGGAAGCGGCTCTTGGCGGCGTTGGCGCGCTCGGCGGTGTCTTTTTCGGCAGCCAGCGCGGCGGTCGCCTGGTCGATGCGCTCTTCCAGCAGGTCGCGGCTGTCGGCGAGGGCTTCGGCCATCGCCCGCAGGTCGCGCACCTGGCGGCGGACCAGGACGGCGCCGAAGAAGAGCAGGGCGCTGAGCATGATGCCAAGGGTGCCGATTTCGAACAGGCGGTTGCGCCAGTTGGCGAGCAGCGAATCGGTCGGCATCATCGCCACCATGCGCAGATCGGAGAAGCCGGGGACGGGCGTCGTCGAGATCAGCAGGCCGCTGACTTCGACGATGCCGGTTTCCGGGATCATGCCGGCGGCGCGGCCGCCGAACAGGGCGACCCCAGCTTGCTGGCCGAGAATGCCGGAGCGGGGGCTGAGATCGCTGGGCCGGCAGGAGGCGACGATTTCCCCCTTGGCATTGGTCAGCACCGCGTCGAAGTCGTCGGAAAGACGGTTTGCCCAGCAGAAATCCTGCATGTAGGCCGGTTCGATCGCGGCGAAGGCGGCGCCGGCGAAGCTGTTGCCCGGGCCGCTCAGGCGGTGGGCAATGGCGTAGGTGTAGTGGTCGGAATTGCGCCCGACATAGGGGCCATAAGTGGTCCACGGTGTGCCGCGGGCGAGGGTGGCGAAATAGGGGCGGTCGCTGATGTTGATCTGCGGGCTGGGAAAATAGCTGGAGATGAAGCGCTGGTTGCCCAGGGCGTCGAAGACGCTCAGGTCGCGTAACTGGGGCATCGCGCGGGAATGGCGCTGGGCGATGTACTCCCAGCCTTTGACCGGCTCCCAGTCCGGCCAGTCGGCGCGATTGAGCGAGAGATCGGTTGCCACTTCCTTGACCAGGACGTCGACCGCTTCGAAGGCGCGGGCGGTGTGTTCGGCCATCATCACCGAGAACTGCTTGAGGCGGGTTTCGCCGCTGTCGATGTCGCGCTGGTAGGAAAGCACCAGGTCGGTAAGGAAAATGACCAGCACCGTCAGCGTCCCGAGCAGGGCCACCAGCAGGGCGAGTTTTTCCGGCTTGCGCGTCAGCTGCATGCGGGATCAGATCCGGTAGCAGTACAACGGCCGCGGCGGCGAGCAAGCGACCTCGACAATGCACTCCGGCGTCACCCCGGGTACCGGGAAACTGTTGCTGACGAAGAGGCTGCCCGGTTTCATTTCGGCCCTGGCCTTTTCCCACAGCTTGGGCATCGGCACCGGCGACAGGAAGGCATAGACCAGATCGTGTTCGCCGAGCGGCATCTGCCACAGGTCCTCCCACAGCCAGTGGAGGTTGGGCCGGCCGACGCCGAGGATGCGGCCAATCAGCCAGGTCAATGGCGCGTTTTCGGCGCCGGTGAATTGGCGATCCGGCCAGCGGTCGGCGAGCGGGATGAGTGTGCTGCCGATGCCGGCGCCGAGGTCGAGGAAGCGTTGGCTTTCCTCCTTGCCGATCAACTCGTCGAGGGCGGCGACGGTCTCGCGGTTGGAGAGGTAGAGCGGCACCTGCCCGGAAAGCGCGCCGCGATAGACCAGCAGCAACAGGATGAAAGCGAGCAGGAACCAGCCGGGGTCGATGTTGAGCGTCCAGGTCAGCCAGACCAGGGGCATGAACAGGGCGTGGATCAGGCGCCACCACCAGGCCTGGCGGGTGATCGTCGCCAGCGCCAGGGCGACGGCGCCGATCAGCAGGCTGGTCTGCTGCCAGGGCATGCTGCCGCCGGCCCAGCCATAGTAGGGCCAGGCCAGCGAGAGGACGAGGATGACGGCGGCGCCCTGCAGGGCGAACTGGCGAAGCGGGGTCGATGACATCCCGCGATTCTACCCAGATTTATGCCATGCTCGCCGCGCGGGCTTGCTCCCGTTTCTGCCTGGCCGGCGCCAGCGCCGCCTCGCGCACCGGGCCGTAGCCCCGGACTTCGGCTGGCCAGGCGGCAAGGTTCCGCGCCGAGCTTGGGCGATGCTTGAGGATCAGCTCAAGGTCGGCCTCGTAGTCGGCGAGCAGGGCGCGATCCGTTTTTCGCTCGACACTGTTGCGCAAGGGGTCCAGCCAACTGCCGCGCAGCCGCCGGGCCTTGGCGAGCAGCGCGAGAGCGGGCTGTAGCCAGGGACCGAAACGCCATTTCTTCGGCCGCCCGTCCGGCCCCGGGCGGTGCAGTCCCGGCGGCGCCAGATGGAAGGCAAGCTTGCCGCCCTGGAAAGTTTCCGCCAGGCGCTGGGCGAAGTCGCCCTCTGTATACAGCCGCGCCACCTCGTATTCGTCTTTGGGGGCGAGGAGGCGGGCGTACTGCTCGGCCACCGTGCGCGTCAGCGCCTCGTCGCCGAGGGCGCGGATGGCGGCGACGCGCTGCGTGTAGCGCTCGGCCAGCGCCGCGTCCTGGTAGGCAGTGAGGTGGGTGGCGCGGTGGGCGATCAGTTCGGCTAGCGTCATTTCCTGGCGCTGCGTCTGCAGCGGCCCGGCGATGCTTTCGACTTTCTGCCGGTCGACCGCCGCGCGCCGGCCCCACTGGAAGGCCTGGCGGTTGGCGGCCACCGCCGTGCCGTTGAGTTCGATGGCGCGGTCGAGCGACGCCGCCGACACCGGCACCAGCCCCTTCTGCCAGGCGTAGCCGAGGAGCAGGGCGCCGGCGAACAGGGTGTCGCCGAGCAGGCGTTCGGCGAGGTGCTGGGCGTCGAGGAAATCGACGGCGTCGGCGCCGAGGGTGTCGGTCAGCTGCTTCTGCAGGCCGGCCTGCGGGAAGCGCCAGTCGCGGTTGCGGGTGAATTCGGCGGTCGGCGTGTCGGTGCTGCTGACCACGGCGCGCGTCTTGCCTTCGAGCATCTTGGCGAGCGCATCGCTGCTGGCGCTGACCACCAGGTCGCCGCCGAGGATGGCGTGCGCCTCGCCGGTGGCGATGCGGGCGGCGTGGATGTCCTCCGGCCGGTCGGCGATGCGCAGGTGCGAGAAGACGGCGCCGTACTTCTGCGCCAGCCCGGTCATGTCCAGCGTCGACACGCCCTTGCCGTCGAGGTGGGCGGCCATGCCGATCAGTGCGCCGAGGGTGATCGTGCCCTGGCCGCCGACGCCGGTGATGATCAGGTTCCACGGTGTTGCCGTGGACGGCAGCGCAGGCGCCGCCAATATCGGCCAGTTTGTGCTGTCGACCGCAGGGCTCGGTTTTTTCAGCGTACCGCCCTCGATAGTCACGAAACTCGGGCAGAAGCCCTTCAGGCACGACAAATCCTGGTTGCACGCCGATTGGTTGATCCGCCGCTTGGTCCCGAATGCGGTTTCAACCGGCTCGACCGACAGGCAGTTGGACTGCACCGAGCAGTCGCCGCAGCCTTCGCAGACGTCCTCGTTGATGAAGGCGCGCTGCGTCGCCGCCGGCATTTTGCCGCGCTTGCGGCGCCGGCGCGCTTCGGTAGCGCAGACCTGGTCGTAGATCAGGATGGAGACGCCGGGGAATTCGCGCAGCTCGCGCTGCACGGCGTCGAGTTCGTCGCGGTGGCGGACCGGCACGTTCGGCGCCAGATCGCGGATCGTCGCGTATTTTTCCGGCTCGGCGGCGACGATGACCATCTTGCCGACGCCTTCGGCCTCCAGTTGGCGGGTGATGCGGGCGACGCTGAGGACGCCGTCCACCGGCTGGCCGCCGGTCATGGCGACGGCGTCGTTGTAGAGGATCTTGTAGGTGATCGGTACCTTGGCCGCGATCGACTGCCGGATGGCGAGCAATCCCGAGTGGAAATAGGTGCCGTCGCCAAGGTTGGCGAAGATGTGCTTCTCTTCGGTGAATGGCGCCTGGCCGACCCAGGGCACGCCTTCGCCGCCCATGTGGGTGAAGGTTGAGGTTTGCCGATCCATCCAGGTCACCATGTAATGGCAGCCGATGCCGGCGACGGCGCGCGAGCCTTCGGGGACTTTGGTGGAGGTGTTGTGCGGGCAGCCGGAGCAGAAGTGCGGTTTGCGCTCGGCCAGCACCAGCGGGGTCTTCAGCGCCTGCTGCTTGCCTTCGATCAGTTTGAGCCGCGCCTCGATGGTCGGCGAGGTGAAGAAGCGCCCGATGCGTCGGGCGATGACGCGGGCGATGCTCGCCACGGGCAGTTCGCCGGCGGCCGGCAGCAGCCAGTCGCTGTGCGCCAGGTAGCCGGTGTCGCCCGCGGTCCACTCGCCTTTTTCGTCAAATTTGCCGACCACGCGCGGGCGCACGTCATCGCGCCAGTTGTACAGCTCTTCCTTCAACTGGTATTCGAGCAACTGGCGTTTCTCTTCGACGACGAGGATTTCCTCCAGCCCCTCGGCAAAGTGGCGCACGCCTTCCGGCTCCAGCGGCCAGACCATGCCGACCTTGTACAGGCGGATGCCGATCTGCGCGGCGAGCGCGTCATCGATGCCCAGTTCGTCGAGCGCCTGGCGCACGTCGAGGTAGCTTTTCCCCGCCGTCAGGATGCCCAGGCGCGGCGCCGGCGAATCGATCACCACGCGGTCGAGCCGGTTCGCCCGGCAATAGGCGAGCGCCGCGTAAAGCTTGTAGTTGAGCAAGCGCGCTTCCTGGAGCAGCGGCGGGTCCGGCCAGCGGATGTTGAGACCGTCGGGCGGCAGGCTGAAATCGGTCGGGATCTTGATATCGACCGCAGCCGGGTCGATATTCACCGACGCCGAAGTTTCAACCGTGTCGGCCAGCGCCTTGAGCGCCACCCAGCAGCCGGAATAGCGGCTCATTGCCCAGCCGTGCAGGCCGAAGTCGAGGTATTCCTGCACATTGGCCGGGTAGAGCACCGGCATCATCACTGCCTTGAAGACATGCTCGGTCTGGTGCGGCAAGGTTGACGACTTGGCCGCGTGATCGTCGCCGGCAATGACCAGGACGCCGCCAAACTTGGCCGAACCGGCGGCGTTGGCATGGCGGAAAACATCGCCGCAGCGGTCCACGCCCGGCCCCTTGCCGTACCACATGCCGAACACGCCGTCGTACTTTGCGCCGGGGAAGAGTCCGACCTGCTGGCTGCCCCAGACGGCAGTCGCCGCGAGGTCTTCATTGACGCCCGGCTGGAAGGTGACGTGGTGGTCGGCGAGGTGGGCCTTGGCCTGCCACAAGCCAAGGTCGAGATTGCCGAGCGGACTGCCCCGGTAACCGGAAATGAAACCGGCGGTGTTCAGCCCGGCGGCGAGGTCGCGCTCGCGCTGCAACATCGGCAGGCGGATCAGCGCCTGGGTGCCGGTCAGATAGACGCGGCCGGTGTGGCGGGAATACTTGTCGTCCAGCGTCGCGGTGATCGATGCCGGCAGATCGGGTTTGCCCATGTTTGTCTCCATTGTCTGCGGCCTTGTGAGCCGGTTGTGATCTCCCTGCTCGCCGGGGGTAGTGGCGGGCGGGATTTGGAGTTTGGAGTATCGGGGGGAGGGGATGGTTCTTGCAACAAGGGGACTTGGTTTTTTGACCGCTGTGTTTCGCGTTTGACGCGCGAGCGTTTTCGTTTGCTGAGCCGCTGGGTTCCGCCGTTGACCGGCGGGCGTACTTTCTTCTTGTTTCGCCAAGAAGAAAGTAGCCAAAGAAGAAGGCGACCCTAGGTCGGCGCCCGCTGCGCGGGTGCCCTGCGCTACTCGGCCCTGGCGGGGGCTGCGCAACTCGCCGCTACGCGGCTCAGACAGTGCTCGCCCTTTTTCCGCCAGGCCCTGCGTTGCTCGGCGCCTCCCAAGGGGCCCGGAAAACCAAACGTTGCTGGAAGCACCGCGGATTTTTCAACCGCCAGTTTTCGTGAACCGCTGGTTTTCGGGGTCCCCCTGAGAGGCGCTGAGCAACGCAGGCGTGCCGGGGGAAGTCGGCGAGGACTGTCTGAGGCCCGCAGGGCCGAGTTCCGCAGCCGCCCGGCGCGTCGAGTAGCGCAAGGGACCGGGCGCAGCCCGGCGCCGACCTGGGGGTGGCTTTCTTTTTGGCTACTTTTTCTCAGCCACACAAGAAAAAGTACGCCCGCCGGTCAGCGGCGGAACCCAGTGGTTCAGCAAACAAGCACGCACGCCCGTCAGACGCGAAACACAGCGCTTCAGCAATAACAAACGCCCGCCTGGCAAAAGCGGATCCCGTCGCCTCGGAAACCAACCCCGCCCGAATATCAGCGCGGATAACCCCGCTTCTCGGCGACAATCAGTCCAAACGCGCCAGCCGCCGCGATTTTAGGGATATTCCGTATTGACGATGCGCTATCTGTATGCGCAGAATCGGTCCCTGTTGTTTCGAGCAGATTTCCCGCCCCCCAATTCAGGAGACTTACCGATGCAAGCCAAGCTTTCCGCAGTAGCCCTCTCCATTGCCGCCGCTTTCGCGCTGTCCGCTTGCGGACCGAAGGAAGAGGCGCCGCCGCCGGTCGCCGCGCCCGCCGCACCCGCCGCCAAGCCCGAAGTCGTCGTCAAGCTCGGCCATGTCGCGCCGATGACCGGCCCGCAGGCCCACCTTGGCAAGGACAACGAGAGCGGTGCCGTTCTCGCCGTCGAGGAGCTGAATGCTCAGGGTCTCGAAATCGGTGGCGCCAAGGTCAAGTTCCAGTTGGTATCGGAAGACGACCAGGCCGACCCGAAGCAGGGCACCATCGTTGCCCAGAAGCTGGTTGACGAAAAGGTCAATGGCGTTGTCGGCCACCTCAACTCCGGTACGACGATCCCGGCTTCCAAGCTGTACGCGGATGCTGGCCTGCCGCAGGTTTCGCCGTCGGCGACCAACCCGAAGTACACCCAGCAAGGTTTCAAGACGGCCTTCCGCGTGATGGCCAACGACGTCCAGCAAGGCAAGGTGCTCGGCGAGTTTGCCGCCAAGCAGGGCGTCAAGACCGTCGCCATCATCGACGACCGTACCGCTTACGGTCAGGGTCTGGCCGACGAGTTCCGCAAGGCGGCCGAAGGCCTGGGCCTGAAGGTGGTGGCTAACGAATACACCACCGACAAGGCGACCGACTTCAAGGCGATCCTGACCAAGATCAAGTCGACCAAGGCCGATCTGGTCTTCTACGGCGGCATGGACGCGCAGGGCGGGCCGATGGTCAAGCAGATGAAGGAACTCGGCATCAAGGCCAAGTTCCTCGGCGGCGATGGCGTCTGCACGCCGGAGTTCATGAAGCTGGGCGGCCCGGCTGCCGACGGTCAGTTCTGCTCGCTGCCGGGCGTGCCGCTGGAACAATTGGCGAAGGGTCCGGAATTCAAGACCAAGTTCAACACCCGCTTTGGCTACGACATCCAACTCTACGCGCCGAACGCCTACGATGCGGTGATGGTGATTGCCGATGCGATGAAGCGTGCTGATTCGGTCGAGCCCGCCAAGTACCTGCCGGAAGTTGGCAAGACCAACCTTGAAGGCGTTACCGGCAAGATCGAGTTCGACGAATTCGGCGACCTGAAGAGCGGCGCAATTTCGCTCTACCAGTACAAGGGCGGCACGTTGAGCTATGTCGAAACCCTGGGTGGTGCCCCGGCTCCGGAAGCTGCCCCGGCGGCGCCGGCCGAGCCCGCCGCCGCGCCGGCAGCTCCTGCGGCCCCGGCCGAAGCGAAGAAGTAAGCAGCCAGTCGGCTCAATGAAACGGCACCGCAAGGTGCCGTTTCCGTATCTTGCAGTCAACGGATTCCAAATGGATATTTTCCTGCAGCAGATTGTCAATGGCCTGGTCCAGGGCAGCATTTACGCGCTGGTCGCGCTGGGTTACACGATGGTCTACGGCATCATGGGCCTGATCAATTTCGCTCATGGCGAGGTGGTGATGATTGGTACGCTGGTTGCCATCACCGTCACCGGTTCGCTGACCGCCGCCGGCATGCCGGTCGGCATTGCCGGCCTGTGCGGTCTGGTCGTTTCCATCCTTTCCTGCATGGCCATCGGCTGGAGTCTGGAGCGAGTGGCGTACCGGCCCCTGCGCGGCTCGCCGCGGCTGACGCCGCTGATCACGGCGATCGGCATGTCGATCGTCCTGCAGAATCTGGCGATGATCCTCTGGGGACGCAATTACATGACCTTTCCGCCGCTGTTGCCGAAGGTCAATTTCGAATTCGCCGGCGCCCATTTCACGCTGGTCCAGGTGGTTATCGTGCTTTTGTCGGCGGCAATGATGACCGGCCTCGTGCTGCTCGTCTATCGCACCAAGCTCGGCATGGCGATGCGTGCCACGGCGCAGAATCCGGCGGTGGCCAGCCTGATGGGGGTGAACATCAACCGGGTCATCTCCGCCGCTTTCGTCATCGGTTCGGCGCTGGCCGCGGTGGCCGGCGTCATGGTTGGCAGCTACTACGAAGTGGCGCACTACCAGATGGGTTTCATCCTCGGCCTGAAGGCCTTCACCGCCGCCGTCCTCGGCGGCATCGGCAACCTGGTCGGGGCGATGGTCGGCGGTGTCCTGCTCGGTATCATCGAGGCGCTCGGCGCCGGTTACATCGGCGACCTCACCGGTGGCTTCCTGGGCAGCCATTATCAAGACATCTTCGCCTTCGCGGTGCTGATCGTCGTGCTGATGTTCAAGCCGTCCGGCCTGTTTGGCGAGAAGACGGGAGATCGCGCATGATGCATGCACCGCTGCTCGCCAATATTTCGTTGGCTGCGCCGTCCGCTTCCTCGCCGTGCCGCAGCACTGTCTCGTCAGCGGCCAGCTTGCCGCCTCGTCTTGCCATCGCATCGGAGCGTGCATGAAAAACTGGCTCAACCCCCGTTCCACCCTGGGGATCGTGCTCATCGCCGCCGCCCTGATCGCCTTGCCCTTCGTCGTCGGCATGGCCGGTCAGGCCTGGGTGCGCATCCTCAATTTCGCCATTCTCTACATCTTCCTGGCGCTCGGTCTGAACATCGTCGTCGGTTTTGCCGGCCTGCTCGATCTCGGCTACATCGCCTTCTATGCGGTTGGCGCCTACACCTGGGCCTTGTTGGCGAGTCCTCACTTCAGTCTGCACTGGCCGATCTGGGCGATCCTGCCGGTCGGCGCCTTGCTCGCCTGTTTCTTTGGCGTATTGCTCGGCTCACCAACGCTGAAGTTGCGAGGCGACTATCTGGCCATCGTCACGCTCGGCTTTGGCGAAATCGTCCGCATCTTCATGAACAACCTGAATGCGCCGATCAACATCACCAACGGGCCGCAGGGGATCACCCTGATCGACCCGGTGAAGTTTGGCGATTTCAGCTTCGCCACGCGCAGCGAGTTCTTCGGTGTGACGCTGACCGGGCCCTACAAGTATTACTACCTGCTGGTGGCGCTGGCGATTCTCATCGTCATCGTCAACCTGCGCCTGCAGGATTCGCGCATCGGCCGGGCCTGGCAGGCGATCCGCGAGGACGAGATCGCCGCCAAGGCGGTCGGTATCAACACGCGCAACGTCAAGCTGCTGGCCTTCGCGATGGGGGCTTCGTTCGGCGGTATCGCCGGCGGCATCTTCGCGGCGATGCAGGGCTTTGTCTCGCCGGAGAGCTTCTCGCTGATCGAATCGATCATGGTCCTGGCGATGGTCGTGCTCGGCGGTATGGGCCACATTCCCGGCGTCATTCTGGGCGCCATCCTGCTCACCTTCCTGCCGGAGATGGCGCGCTATGCGGTGACGCCGGCGCAGGTGGCGCTGTTCGGCAAGGTGCTGATCGATCCGGAAAGCCTGCGCATGCTGTTGTTCGGGCTGGCGCTGGTGCTGGTGATGCGCTTCAAGCCGTCCGGGCTGTGGCCGTCGCCTGAACGTTCCCGTGAATTGGCGGAAAAGACGGCGGGAGTGGCGAAATGAGCGAAGTCCTTCTCGAAGCCCGTTCGGTCGCCAAACATTTCGGCGGGGTCAAGGCCCTGCAGGACGTCTCGCTGTCGATCCGCCAGGGCGAGGTTTATGGCCTGATCGGCCCGAACGGCGCCGGCAAGACGACCTTCTTCAACTGCATGACCGGCCTCTACGTGCCGGACGGCGGCGGTTTCACCTTCGCCGGTGCGCCGTTGCAGGCCGATGCGCCGCAGCGCGCGGCGGAGCGCGGCATTGCCCGTACCTTTCAGAACATCCGCCTGTTCGGCAACATGACGGCACTGGAGAACGTCATGGTCGGCCGCCACGTGCGGACCAAGGCCAGCGTTTTTGGCGCCATCTTCCGCGATCCGAAGACGCGCGCCGAAGAGGCGGCGATCCGCCAGCGTGCGCTCGACCTGCTGCATTACGTCGATATCGCCGACCGCGCCGACGACCTGGCCAAGAACCTTTCCTACGGCGATCAGCGCCGTCTGGAAATCGCCCGGGCGCTGGCCACCGAACCCAAGCTGCTCTGTCTCGACGAGCCGGCAGCGGGGATGAACGCCACCGAAACCGAAGAACTGCGCGTGCTGATCGAAGGCATCCGCAAGGACGGCACGACGGTGCTGCTGATCGAGCATGACGTCAAGCTGGTGATGGGCTTGTGCGACCGGGTCGCGGTGCTCGAATACGGGGCGCTGCTGATCGAGGATGTGCCCGCGATCGTGCAGAAGGATCAACGAGTGATTGAGGCTTATCTAGGTGCTTGAAGTTACCGGACTCCGCGTCGCCTACGGCGGCATCCAGGCGGTGCGCAGCATCACCTTCCATGTGAACGAAGGCGAAACCGTTGCCTTGATCGGTGCCAATGGCGCCGGCAAGACGACCACGCTGAAGGCGATTTCCCGGATGATCGGGATCGCCGGCGGCGACGTTCATTTCTGTGGCGAGAAGATCGTCGGCATCGCGCCGCACGACATCATCCGCAAGGGAATCGCGCTGGTGCCGGAGGGGCGCGGCGTCTTCCCCCGCCTGACGGTGCTGGAAAACCTGCGTATGGGCGCTTTCCTGCGCGACGATAAGGACGGCATCGCCGCCGACACCGAGCGCATGTACGGCTATTTCCCGCGTCTCAAGGAACGTGCCGACCAGCTGGCCGGCACCCTTTCCGGCGGCGAGCAGCAGATGCTGGCGATTGCCCGCGCGCTGATGAGCCGGCCGAAGATGCTGCTGCTCGACGAGCCGTCGATGGGGCTGGCGCCGATCATGGTGCAGAAGATCTTCGAGGTGGTGCGCAACGTCGCCGCCGCCGGCATGACCATCTTGCTGATCGAGCAGAATGCCAAGCTGGCGCTCGAATCGAGCCAGCGCGCCTACGTGCTGGAAAGCGGGGAGATCACGTTGAACGGCGAATCCGCCGCCCTGCTGCACGATCCCAAGGTACGCGCCGCCTATCTCGGTGAGTGAGTCTCAGCGTTCGCCGAAGAGGCGGACGCCGAAGGCAATCAGCGCCACGCCGGCCAGCTTCTCCAGCCAGCGCGCCAGCGGCGAGCCGCTTTGCAGGCGGTTGCCCAGCTTGCGGAACAGCGTCATCACGGTGATGCAGTAGAGGAAGGTCAGCGTGGCGATGCTGCCGGCCATGAAGGCAAAGGTCAGCAGGCCGCGGTGCCGCGCCGGATCGACGAAGAGCGGGAAGAAAGCCATGTAGAAGATGATCGCCTTCGGGTTGAGCAGGGTGATCGTCATCGCCTGCCGCAGGTAGTGGTAAGGCTTGATGTCGAGCAGCGGCGCGGCGCCCGGCTTGGCAAAGAGCATGCGCAGGCCGAGCCAGGCCAGGTAGGCGGCGCCGCTCCACTGGATGGCGGCAAAGGCCGCCGGGTGTGCGGCGAGCAGCGCGGCGACCCCGGCCACCGCCGCCCACATCAGCACCTGGTCGCCGAGGATGACGCCGAACGTCGCCGCCAGGCCGCCGCGCACGCCGCCCTTGGCGGTCGAGGTGAGCAGCGCCAGGTTGCCCGGGCCCGGGATCGCCAGGAAGATCAGCACGGCGACGACAAACGCGCCGTAATCGGCAACGCCGAACATGCTCAGGTCGTCGAGAAGGTGAAAGCGTCGGAGAAGAACTCTTCTTCCGGCAAGCCGCACTGGCTGATGAAGTCCTTGCGCGCGATGTCGATCATCACCGGTGAGCCGCAGGCATAGACCTGGTGGCCGGAGAGGTCGGGGAAATCGGCCAGCACGGCGTGATGGACGAAACCGGTACGGCCGGTCCAGGCATCGTCGGCGGCCGGTTCGGAAAGGACCGGTACGTAGTGGATGTTGGCGTGGTTGGCCGCCCACATTTCCGGCAGCGCGTTCTGGTAGAGGTCGACGCGGGCCTTGGCGCCCCAGTAGATGTAGAGCGGGTGCGGGTAGCGGTCAGCGATGGCCTGTTCGACGATGGACTTGATCGGCGCAAAACCGGTGCCGCCGGCGAGCAGGACGATCGGCTTGCCGGCGTCGTTCTGCAGGCTGAAGCTGCCGTGCGGGCCGTCGAAGCGCAGGATGTCGCGCACCTTCATCGTGGTGAATACCTGTTCGGTGAAGAAGCCACCGGGAACGTGCCGGATGTGCAGTTGCAGCAGATTGTCCTCGTAGGGCGCGTTGGCCAGCGAGAAGCTGCGCTTGCGGCCGTCCTTGAGCAGGATGTCGATGTACTGGCCGGCGAGGAACTGCAGGTGTTCGGCGGCCGGCAGGCGCAGGTGCATGTCGATCACGTCGGGCGCCAGTTTTTCCATCTTCTCGATGCGGGCGGGCAGGGTCTTGACCGGGATGTCGTGTGCCGAGCGCAGTTGCTTGCACTCGATGACCAGGTCGGAACTGGCGTGGGCGCAGCAGTAGAGTGCCAGACCGGCGGCCTTTTCGTCTTCGCTCAAGGCGGCGGCGTGACGGTGTTCGACGCTGCCGTCGAGCACCTTGCCCTTGCAGGCACCGCAGGCGCCGTCCTTGCAGCCGTAGGGCATGGTCAGCCCCTGGCGCAGCGCGGCATCGAGCAGCGATTCATCGGACTCGGCCTCGAACTGGCGGCCGCTCGGCTGGACTGTCACTTGGTAGCGCATCGGTTCCCCTTGGTCGTCGGCTACAATGCCGACGTGCAAAAAATCCTGATTGTCGGCAGCGGGGACGTCGCCCGCCGCATCCTTACCCAGCTTGCGCCGCATTACCGCGTCTATGCCCTGCTGCGCGACCCGGCACGCCATGCGGACTGGCGCCGCGCCGGTGCGCTGCCGGTGGCGGGCGATCTTGACGAGCGGCGCAGCCTCGGTCGCCTCGGCGGCCTCGCCGACATCGTCCTGCACCTGGCGCCGCCGCCAGCCAGCGGCAACCGCGATACGCGAACCCAGCACCTGCTGGCCGCACTGGAAAGCGCGAAAAGTCTACCACGTCGTCTGGTCTACGTAAGCACCACGGGCGTTTACGGCGATTGTGCCGGTGCCCGGATCGACGAGACCAGAGCTTGCTCGCCGGCCAACGCGCGGGCGCAGCGCCGGGTCGATGCCGAACGCCGGTTGCGGGCCTGGGGGGCGCGGCGCGGCGTCGCCGTCAGCATCCTGCGCGCGCCCGGTATCTACGCCGCCGATCGTTTGCCGCTGGCGCGGCTGGAACAGCGGTTGCCGGCGCTGTCCGCCGACGAGGACGTATTCACCAATCACATCCACGCCGACGATCTCGCCGCCGCCTGCCGCGCGGCGATCCGGCGCGGTGCCGCCAATCGCGCCTACAATGCGGTCGATGACTCGGACCTGAAAATGGCCGATTACTTCGATCGCGTCGCCGCTGCCTTCCATCTACCGCGGCCGCCGCGTCTGCCACTGGCGCAATTGGCGCAAGCCGTCTCGGGCGCGCAGTTGTCGTTCATGCGCGAATCGCGGCGCATCGGCAACCGCCGGCTGAAAACAGAATTAAAACTACGCCTCGCTTATCCGACGGTCGACGCCGGCATTGCCGAGGCACTCTCAAGGAGAAACGCATGCTCGTCGTGAAGACCCTGCACATCTGGATGGTGGTTTCCTGGTTCGCCGGCCTGTTCTACCTGCCGCGCATCTACGTCAATCTGGCGATGGTGCCGGCCGACAGCGTTGCCGAGCGCGAACGTCTGCTGCTGATGTCGGGCAAGCTCTACAAGTTCATGACGCCGCTCGGCATCCTGGCGGTGGCGACCGGGCTGTGGCTGTGGTTTGCCTACGGTTTTTCCGGTGCCTGGCTGCATGCCAAGACCACGCTGGTCGCCGGTCTGGCCGTCTATCACCTGTATTGCGGCCGACTGCTCGGCGATTTCAACCGCGGGCGCAACACCAAGTCGCACGTCTGGTACCGTTTCTTCAATGAAATCCCGGTGATCGTCCTGCTGATCGTTCTTTTCCTCGTTGTCCTCAAGCCTTTCTGACATGAACGAATATTTCGCCATCTGCCCGCGCGGCCTCGAAGAACTCCTGCTTGAAGAACTGCGGGGCATCGGCGCGGAAAACCTGCGCACCACCCACGGCGGCGTCCATTTTTCCGGCGACTGGGCAGTGTGCTACCGCGCCAACCTGGAGTCGCGCCTGGCGACACGCATTCTTTGGCACCTGGTGACCGGTCCCTACGTCAAGGAAGACGACATCTACCGGCTGGCGCTGCGCCAGTTGTGGCCGAACCATTTCGCGGTGACGCGGACGATGCGCGTGGTGACGACGGCGATCAAGTGTCCGCTGAAGTCGCTCGACTACGTCACCTTGCGCGTCAAGGATGCCGTCTGCGACCGTTTCCGCGAGGACTTCGGCGAGCGCCCCAATATCGAGACGCGCGATCCCGACGTCAGCATCCACGTCTTCCTGACCGAGAACCGTTGCACGCTGTATCTCGATACTTCCGGCCGACCGCTGTGGCAGCGCGGCTTCCGCAAGGCGAGCGTGGACGCGCCGCTGAAGGAAAACCTTGCCGCCGGCATCCTGAAAATGACCGGCTGGCAGCCGGGAACGCCGCTGATCGACCCGATGTGCGGCAGCGGCACCTTCCTGCTCGAAGCCGTGCAGGTGGCGCTCGACCGGGCGCCTGGCCTCGATCGCGGTTTCGCTTTCGAGTTGCTGAAGAAGTTCGATGCCCTGGCCTGGGCGCAGATCCGCGCCGCCGCCGAGGCGCGGGTGAAACCGGCCGGGCCGCTGCCGATCTACGGTTCAGACAACGACGAGCGTGCCGTCCGTGCCACCCGCCGCAACCTGCAGGAAGCCGGTTTCGCCGACTGCGTGCGGGTCGAACTCGCCGATTTGCTGGATATCGAGGCGCCTGCTCCGGCCGGCATCCTGCTCAGCAATCCGCCCTACGGCGAACGCATCGGTGAACAGGAAGAGCTGGCGGCTTTTTACCCCCTGCTGGGCAGCGCCCTGAAGCGGCGCTGGGCGGGCTGGAACTGTTTCTTCTTCACCGCAGACCTGCGGCTGCCCAAGCTGGTCGGCCTCAAGCCGAGCCGCAAGACACCGCTGTTCAACGGGCCGCTCGAATGCCGGCTGTTCGAGATCCGCATGGTGGCAGGCAGTAACCGGGATCGCTGAAGCTGGACAGAGGCTGCGTTGGTGTTTGACTCTCCGGGTTTTTCCGCGACAATGCGGAGCGAGCCATCCGGCTCAAAATAAAAAACAACACAGGAGATCAGCATGTCCGTCCAGAATCTTTACGAAACCAAACGCATGTCGGCTGCCGACGCCATCCAGGTGCTCAGGGATGGCGATACCATCGTCGTGCCGACCGGCGTTGGCGAACCGCCCAGTCTGCTGACCGCGCTTTCCGACGCGCGGCGCAACTACCGCGGGATCACCGTTTCGCAGATCCTGCCCTTGCGCAAGTACGGCTACATCGACCCGGAGACGGTCGATCACGTCCGTCACAGCGCCTATTTCTTCGGTGGTGCGACCCGTCCGGGCGGCCAGGAAGGCTGGATCGATTTCGTTCCCGCCTATTTCTCCGAGCTGCCGATGCTGCTCAAGCGTGGCCTGACGCCTTCCGACGTCGTCTTCACGCTGGCTTCGCCGATGGACGAACACGGCTACTTCTCGCTGTCGCTGGCGCCGGACTACACGATGGCGGCGATCGAGAAGGCGCGGGCGGTGGTGCTCGAAGTCAATCCCAATGTGCCTTTCGCCAACGGCGATTGCCACATTCACATCTCTCGCGTTGCGGCCCTGACCGAAAGCAGCGATCCCCTGCTCGAAGTCGGCCTGCCGAAGATCGGCCCGGTCCAGGAAGCGATCGGCGCTCACGTCGCCGAGATGATTCCCGACGGCGCCACCCTGCAGATCGGCTACGGCGGCATTCCCGACGCGGTGGTCATGCAACTGACCCACAAGCGTGACCTCGGTATCCACACCGAAATGATCGGCGACGGCATCATGACCCTGGTCGAAGCCGGCGTCGTCACCAACCAGCGCAAGAACGTCCATCGCGGCAAGATGCTGGCGACTTTCGCGCTTGGCTCGAAGAAGCTCTACGATTTCATGCACCGCAACCCGGCGCTGGAAATGCACCCGGTCGATTTCACCAACGATCCCTTCCTCGCCGGCCAGAACGACAACCTGCATTGCATCAACGCCACCATGCAGATCGATTTCCTCGGCCAGTGCGGTTCGGAAAGCCTGGGACCGAAGCCCTATTCCGGCACCGGCGGCCAGTCCGACTTCGTTCGCGCGGCAAACCGCTCGAACGGCGGCAAGGCTTTCATCGTGCTGCCGTCGACGGCCAAGGACGACACGATTTCCCGGATCGTGCCGACGCTGACCCCGGGAGCGCACGTCAGCACCAGCAAGAACGACATCAACTATGTCGTCACGGAGTTCGGTGTTGCCCAGTTGCGTGGCAAGAGCGCCAAGCAGCGCTGCGAGGCGCTGATCGCCATCGCCCATCCCAATTTCCGCGAGGAACTGCGGGCGGCAGCGAAGAAGCTGAATCTTCTGTGAGGCACTGAGATGGGTTTGCCGAAGCGATTTTCCGACCAGGAACTGGAACAGATCGTCGAAGAGGCAACCATCTACATGTGCGCATGTCCGGGTCAGGTGGCGGCGCAGTTGCGCAGTTTGCGCGAACTGCACCGCTACCAGATGTGCTGCGCGACCGAGCCGGAAAATGACGGCAGCGTGCACCGCAGCATTGCCGAAGCCACCGAGCGCTCCCACGCCATCATGGAAGCCTGCCTGGAGCAGGTCCTGGCGCTCGAAGGCTGGGACCGGCAGACGCTGAAGATGCCGGAAGGACTGCGCCGCAAGCGAGCGGAACTGCTCGAACGGGATATTTCCTGATCCATCGGCAATTACAATCTGTAGCAATTTTCAATTGGCTCCGGCGGGTTTGAGCACTTAAGCTTTCTCCATTAGCCAGGGGATTTCGATGAAATACGCCAAAGTCTTTTTGCTGTGTTGCGGCCTGCTCGCACTGACCAGCCAGGAAGCGCTGGCCCATGGACGCCGGACGCATGTCGGCGTGGTCATCGGAGCGCCGCTCTGGGGGCCGTTCTGGGATCCCTTCCCCTGGTATCCCTACTATCCTCCCTATCCGCCGGTGGTCGTCACGCCGCCACCGCCGCCGCCCGTCTATATCGAACAGGCCGAACCGGCTCCGGCGCCGGCCAGCGAGGATTACTGGTATTACTGCAGCAGCGCCCGGGCCTATTACCCCGAAGTCCGCACCTGTCCTGAAGACTGGGTGCCGGTACTGCCTCGCTCCGGCAAATGAAAGGCTGAAAACCATGTCCAGCGCATTCCGTTTTTCCCTGCTTCCCTGTCTGCTGGCGCTCGGCGCCTGCACGGTCTTGCCGACCGGGCCCAGTGTCATGGTCTTGCCTGGCAGTGGTCGGAGCATCGAGAGTTTCCGGGCCGACGAGGCCTGGTGCAAGGACGACGCGATGCGCCAGATCGGCGGCACCAATGCCGGCGAGGCGGCGCGCGAATCGGCGGTGACCAGCGCCGCCGTCGGTGCCGCGGTCGGTGCCTTGGCTGGTGCGGCGATCGGCGGCAACAGCCGGGGCGCCGGAGTGGGTGCCGGGGTCGGCCTGCTCGGCGGAACCGCCGCCGGCGCCGAGCATGGTCGGGCTTCGCGGGTTGGCACGCAGCGCCAGTACGACAACGCCTACGTGCAGTGCATGTACGCCAAGGGACACCGCGTGCCGGTGTCGGGCAATTTCAGTCAGGGGCGCGCGCAGCGCGCCGAGGACGCCGGAATTCCGGCGCCACCGGCGGGCAAACCGCCGGCGCCGCCGCCCGGCGTGCGCTGACTCAGGTGTGACTTTGGTAAGTCAATGAGAAAAACAGCCACAAATTCACTGAAAATTATAGAAGTCAGCGAGAATTTTTTGTAAGTCGGCGATACTAAGTCTAGTATTTTGGTAAGTGCGTGATCTTAGATTGGAGAATGCCTTGCCTGTCAGAAAAATTCCCAAGAATTACCTTGGGGTGACCGGAGGATTCGCCAGCCAGAAGAACGGCCGGATGCTCGGTTTCGAGTCCTTGCTCGAAAAGGACTTGTTCGTCTTGCTCGAGTACGACGATGAGGTACTGTCATTCGAGGAACAGCCGGTCAGGATTCCGTTGGCTGGGAAAGCGAAATCCTATGTCCCCGATGTGTTGATCCATTATCGCCAGACTCCTTCCTCCAGGGCAAAGAAGTCGATTCTTGCCGAAGTTAAGACGGCCGAGGATCTTGAGAAAAACAAGGCCAAATACGCCAACAAATTTGCTGTGGCAAAGCGCTGGGCAGCAAGTAAGGGGTGGGTCTTTCAAACTCGCTCAGACAAAGAGATTCGTAGCCAGCGACTTGCATTTCTTAAGTTCTTGCGCGAGTACCACTACATCGAAGCGGAGGCGGCGCAGATCAGCCGGGTACTTGTGGGGCTCCGCGACTTAGGCGGACATGCGACCTACACAAAATTGCTGCATGCCCTTTGCCCCAGTGAAGAGGCTCAACTCACGACGATTCCAGTGATCTGGCATCTGGTTGCAACAAGGCAAATTGTCGTCGATCTGAATCAAGCTATTTCGGATGAGGTCGTTCTTGAACTGCCTAAGAGTCGGGGGGAGGAATGACAAATAACGCTCCGCTGCTTCAGATTCTCCCTGGAAGTCTAGTCAAGTGTGGCGCTCACCAGTATGTGGTGACCCACATTCTTGATCTCGAGAATGTGCTGGCCAGAAACACCGAGACACGCGAGCTAGTGACGCTGGCCATCAAGGAACTTCGCCCAATTGTGACGGACGAGTCATCTGCCAATAAGGGTACGAACTGCGATCTGGATATTGCAGACGTTTCAGAGGAGCGCTGGAGCGAAGCTAAGCGTCGCTTCAATCTTATTCAAGCACTGACATCTAGCGAAAGAGGACAGGCAGAAGCGGTTCGAATCGCAGAACAACAAGGGATCGGCAAGGCCACTCTCTATCGGTGGCGACGAGAATTTTTGAACTCGGGGCTGCTGTCTTCTTTGCTGCCGAGGAAGCCCGATGGTGGGCGCGGGCATGGACGGTTACAAAATCCGGCTGTGGAGACGATCATCTCCGACACTATCCGCGACTATTACCGCTCCGATGCTCATCCTTCGGTTGCATCGACCCACAGATTGATCAAGGAACGCTGTCAGGCGGCCAATCTGCCCGTCCCGGATTATCAGACGGTTCGCCTGCGGATTGTGTGGCAATCCGGTCGGGAAATGACTGAAGATCGATATGGGAGAAAAGTGGCGCACGAGTTGCACGCCCCGAACCTAGGTTCGGTTCCCGATGCCGATTGGCCGTTGTCTTTGGTCATGGTCGACCACACCGAGTTGCCGGTGATCATCGTTCACGACGAGACGCGACGACCCATTGGCCGGCCGTGGGTAACGTTCTCCATTGATGCTAATAGTCGGGTTGTGCTCGGAATGTACTTGTCACTCGACCCACCCTCGGCGATGTCGGCCGGAATGTGCCTTTCACACTCAATCTTGCCTAAGGAGAAATGGTTGGCCGACAGGGGGATTGAGGCCGACTGGCCCTGCTGGGGCGTCATGGGGATTCTGCATCTCGATAATGCCAAGGAGTTCCGGGGCAATATGCTCCGAGCCGCTTGCGAGGAATACACGATCGACCTCCACCTAAGGCCTGTGAAAACTCCGCATTACGGTGCCTACATCGAACGCCTGATGGGGACAGTGTCTGAGGAACTTAAGGATATTCCCGGAACCACCTTCGGCAATTTCAAGGAGAAAGGCGAGTACGACTCTGAGGGCCACGCGATCATGACTTTGGCAGAACTGGAGCGCTGGTTGGTTCTGTTTATTGCAAAATACCACCACCGCTTGCATACCGGGATCGGTACCAGTCCGCTGGTCAAATATCGAGAAGGGTTGTTAGGCACCAAAGGGAAGCCCGGACGGGGATTGCCCGCGCGTCGACTCGATGAAGAAAAAGTGCGTATCGATTTCATGCCGTTCGAGGAGCGGACAGTCCAAGAATACGGAATCCAGTGGGATCTGACGTACTACGCCGACGTATTGCGTCCGTGGATTAACGCCGTTGACCCGAACAACCCAAAGATCAAGCGCAAGTTTCGCTTTCGGCGAGACCCGAGAGATATCAGCGTTCTGTACTTCCTGGATCCGAACACCAAACGCTATTTTCCGATCCACTATCGCGACCTGTCGCAACCGGCGATCAGCCTTTGGGAATACCGGGAAGCGAAACAAGCCGCGCGCAAAGATGGGCTGAAAAATATCGATGAGCGGGTCGTCTTCGGTTATGCGAAGAAAATGCGCGCGGAGGTCGAGGTGGCCAAGACGAAAACCAAGTCAGCGCGGCGGAAGGCTCAACGCAATGCCGAGCATGCGAGGGCTCGCGAGAAAAAAGCGGTGGAGTTGCCGAAAGTATCCGCCGCAAGCAAACCCACAACTCTGCCACCTGCCGTCAAGGGGTACGATCCGGATGCCGTCACGGCCTATGACGATGATTGATAGTGCTGCCAAATACCCGCATCTGCGTGAAGCTACTGCCAGGCTTGCTGACTTGGATAATGAGGCGCGCATCAAGGCCATACAGCAGGGCTTCTGGATTGGGTACGATCGCGCCAAGGAAATCCTCGGCGATATGGAAACCCTTTTAAATCATCCGCCGATCGACCGGATGCCGCACATGCTTCTGGTTGCGCCGAGCAACAACGGCAAGACGCAACTGTTGAAGCATTTTCTGGCGAGTCATCCATCAGACCCCAATCCGAATGGCGAAGCCGCCAAGTGTCCGGTGATCTATGTTTCGGCGCTGGGGCCCGATATCGGCGACCTGTGTGTCCGTATACTCGAGTCGGTTCGTGCGCCTTATCGGGAGAAGGCGACGCCGGCGGAGCGCATTCGAACGGTGTCCAAGATATTGCCGCAACTGGGGACGCGCATTCTGTTGCTGGATGAAATCAATAATATGACGACCGGCGGGGCGGTCAAACAGCGGGAGTTCCGTAACGGCATCAAGGACCTGGGCAACGAATTGCGGATATCGATCGTGGCCGCCGGCATCGAGGATGCCTACACGGTCTTTTCGACGGACCCGCAGTTGTCGAACCGGTTTGTGCCGGCCGCATTGCCGCTATGGGGACTGAACAAAGCAGGCGGCTCATTGCTGGCCTCGTTTGAACGACGCCTCCCGCTTCGTAAGACGTCAAACTTAAAACAGGCGGAGATTCTCCAAAAGGTGATCTGGATGAGCGAAGGCCTGATCGGTGAGATTTACGAAATATTGAAGCGCTCGGCAATTGATGCCATCAAGTGTGGAGAAGAGCAGATTACCTTGGCATCGCTGGAGCGGATCCGGTGGATTCGCCCGGTGGATCGGCGTAGCAAGCCCAGCCTTGCCTAGACGTCGCCTCTCTGCCGGGGAAGTCCTGTGGCCGATGCATTTGCGGCCGTTGCCCGATGAGTTGCTGAGTTGTTGGTTGGTACGTCTGGCCTACGCCCATGACCTGAAGTTGCGGACATTTGCGCGTTTATTGTTCCCCGACCAAGGCGAGGTCTGGTATCTCGACATGGATCGCATGGCGCCGGTTTGGCTGATCGAAAAGCTTTCGGCACATACCGGGCTGACGGCCGCCAAGGTCTTGGCAACGACGTTGCGTTACTACGAAGGGCGCCTGTTCAGACAGTACAAAGAATCGGGCGGGCTGCCCTGGATCCTGCCGTTAAAGGTCAGCGAGTGGAAGCGCAAGGGATATGGCCTGCAATTCTGTCCTGCCTGCCTTGCCGAAGATGCGGTGCCGTATTTTCGGAAGCGATGGCGGGTTGCCTATTACACCTGGTGCCCACGCCATCACGTAATGCTGCATGATCGTTGCCCGAACTGCGGTGCGGCCATTGCTTTTCATCGTCGTGATTTGAATGCGGTTTCGATCGATGGGGTGGGCTCAATTGCACAATGCTGGCAATGCGATTTCGATCTGCGGCTCGCCTCGGCGGCGTCGCCTGTTCTCTACGAACCATCTGCAAGTTCGGCATTCGAAGTGGCCTTGCTGAGACTCGACCGTCGCGGACGGAGCATCAAACCTCGAGGCGTGCGTTACTACAACGTCCTCCATCAGTTGTGCCACTTGATGATTGGGGCGCGCTACCGGAATGTGGCGCTTGGACGGTTCGCTGCGGAAGCAATCGGCGCTCCTAATCTTGTTTTGTCGGGCGTTCGAACCTTCGAGGCGCGCGCAGTGGACCAGCGCCACCACGTCGCGCAACTGGGATTCTGGTTCATGGCAGATTTGGAGGCGAGACTGACCGCTGCCTGGAATGCTGGAGTGATTACCCAGAGTGCGCTGATTCGAGATTTCGATGATCGGCCACGGAAGTTCGACGAAATCGTTGCGCGGTTTGCGGATTGGAGGAGTCGAGGACTTAAGGGCAACGACGGTCTGTGATTCGGTCTTATGTGGAATGAGTTGACCACCCAATTTCATGGCACCTGACCACCGAATATCAGCGTAGCGACCAGAAGCGTGTAGGCAGCTATCGGCCACAAGCGGCCTTTCGAAGATGCTGCCAGAAAGCTGCCGTAGCGCCTCTCGGACCCGTTCGGCATATTGCTTTGTTATACTGGCCGCAAGAACTCTAAGCTGCTGACAACAATGCGATTTGAGCAGCCAATCCTACGTCCACAATATCAATTGTTATACGGACCCACGCGTCCGTGTAAACACTGTTGGGCGTCATGAGTCTCACGTGCCTTTCGCCAGCGGAACAAGAGCAGGTTCTCCATGCCATGAGCTACTGGAGAACCCATTGGGACTGGGAGTGCCCGACTCTATTTGGAATCGACTTTGAAGACTTAGAGCAGGTGATCCGCTCCTGGCCCAATGCGACCGCTGAAATCCGAGAGAAGCAAGCGCTTGCGGTAATCGGTTCGTTCCGGGAATTGCTCTATGGTGCGTCCACTCCCGGAAAGGACAAACTCCCCTCGATTCTCGGGCTTGACTACAACGGTGCAGAAACGCTGTGCGCCAAGGTGCAGTTGCTTTATCGTCTTGCCTAAACCACCAATCATGAACGCGCACCCAAACACTTCTCTCTTTCAAAGGTCAGGCTGCTGGTCAGTTGCGCTGCGAGTGACGCCCAACCCCTCCGTCAACCGGACCGCCTGCAAGCTGCGCTTGCAGGTTCGCTCCGGCCTTCGGCCTCCGCCGGCCGGTTACGTCGAACGTTAAGGCGCATCAAATGCCGTTACGTACTGCCACAGCCGCACTTGCGCTAGCCTTCGGCGGTGCGCAGGCGCAGTCGCTTACCGACCCGGCGTGCCAGCACTCGGTTACGCGGCAAATCGCGTTCACATCGCCCCAAGCCAAGGAGCGCCTCACCGTGAGCATTGGGCCAGGCGCGTGTCACTCGGCCCAACTGTCCATCGTCGTCGCTTCCGTTCAGGGCAAAGTGCTCTACCGCTACCTTGCCCCATTTAAGAAGCACGTCGCGGTGCAGTGGAATGATCCGGACCTTCCTGAAGTGGCGCGTAAATTTGCCGACGACACATCATCCCGCGCGCTGGTTCCAAGAAGTGAACTGCCAGTTCCTAAGCCCCAGGGCGAAATGGATGAAGGGGACGCCGAACTAATGGTGCCTGCACCAGTCTTCAAGCGTTTGGTCTCCAGTGGTCAGCCCATGCTGTACCACCCGACACACTACGAGGGAGGTCAGTACGTTGTCTTCGACCCTGCCACCCGTTCAGCGAGGGTCGTTGCACAGTGGGGCGTCTGAAACTCGCTGCAATGCGCCCTAACCTCACCATCGATCGGACAGCCAACCGGTTACGCCGGTCGCCTGCCGCTCATGTCGAACGTTAGGTTTCACTATGGCATTCGAGAAGCCGCAAAAGGGAAACCCTCACGGCCTGACCGTGATGCAACACACATTCCCACGAGCCAGCATCGCGCGGTTTACAAACGGCGATGGTCGCGTTGCTGTCTCTTATATTCCTGGCAAGAAACAGCTTCGCCTTACCCCGGACGATCAACTCTTTTGTGCTAAGCGCACTTGGGATCAGCGCGCGGAGCAAGGATTCATGAAGAAGATCGAAGATGCATTTCAGTCGTTGGCTGAAGCCATTATTGACGGACGGGTTACGCGCATCGGCTTTTTCGAAAAGCCGGTAGTCAACGACTTTTTCGCGCTCTGGAATATTCGAGCACACAGGAAGTCTCAACCTATTGTGGATCAACCGATTAACGGTATCGTCGCCCTTGAGCGGAATCTTACGAAAGACGAACAGGAATTGCTGGAGAAACATCACATCAGTTTCATACGACCTGATCTGAAGATTCCTGGAAGGCAACTGGCCGGGATAAATATCCAAATGAATCTCGACATGGTCCGAAGACAACTAGCCGACGCCGAGTGGGGAATTCTCAAAGCAGATGAAGGCGAGTTTATCGTCCCCGACAATTTCTCAAACGCTCGGATAGTTCCTGTCACGCCGACAACTTGCCTCTTTGTTGATTTGCACCCAAATCTGACCCGGGTTTTGCATTGAAATCTGACCCACCCGGATGAGCCGCAGTATGGCTCAGATGCTGTTGGGTTTTCTAGTTTTGTCCTCCCTATTGGTCTTGGTGGAGCTGTTGCGGAAGCGGTAGCTCTCGTTGCCGGTCTCCACGATGTGACAGTGGTGCGTGAGACGATCGAGGAGTGCGGTCGTCATCTTGGGGTCGCCAAAGACGGCCGCCCACTCCGAGAAGCTCAGGTTCGTCGTGATGATCAGGCTGGTCCGCTCGTAGAGCTTGCTGATCAGGTGGAACAGCAAGGCTCCGCCATTCTGGCTGAAGGGCAAGTACCCCAGCTCATCGAGGATCACCAGATCGGCATGGCAGAGCCGCTGGGCGATCTGCCCCGGCTTGCCGGCAATTTTCTCCTGCTCCAGGGCATTGACCAGATCGACCGTGGAGAAGAAACGCACCCGGCGGTGCTGGTGCATGATGGCCTGGACGCTGATGGCGGTGGCCAGATGCGTCTTCCCGGTGCCGGGTCCGCCAATCAGAACGATGTTATGGGCCGATTCCATGAAGTCGCCCCGGTGCAGATGCCGGACCAGCGCTTCATTGACGACGCTCTGGGCAAAGTCGAAGCCGGAGAGGTCCCGGTAAGCCGGGAAGCGGGCGATCTTCATCTGGTAATTCACCGAGCGGACTTCCCGCTCGGCGAGTTCGGCCTTCAAGAGACTGTCCAGGATGGACTGGGCATTTAGGAACGCTGGGGATGCCTGGGTGGCCAGTTCCTCGATGGCTTGCGCCATGCCGAAGAGCTTCAGGGATTTGAGCGTCGTGACCATGGCTTCAGGCTGCATTTCTCACCTCCCGCAGGCTGTCGTAGCGGATCACGTTAGCCATCGGCTCCATCTTCAAGGCGAGGGCCTGTGGTGCATCCACCGGGGCGGGAGGTGGCAGTTCCACCAGGCGCCCCAGGAGATTAAGGACGTGCTGCTTGGAGGGCATGCCGCAGTCCAAGGCCATCTCCACCGCCGTCAACACAGCCTGCTCATCGTGATGCAGCACCAAGGCCAGAATCTCAACCATCTCCCGGTCGCCGCCGGGCCGTTTCAGCAACTGTGATTGAAGCCGCTTGAACCCGTCGGGGAATTCAGCAAAGGGAGCACCGTTTCTCAAGGCGCCAGGCTTCCTTTGCAGGACTGAGAGGTAATGACGCCAGTCGTAGATCGTCTTGCCGGAGACACTGTGGTTGCGCTCGATCACCCGGGAATGCTCGGTGATGACTTGGCCCTCGGCGGCTACGACCAGATGGTCCGCATAGACGCGCAGGCTCACGGGGCGGTTGGCGAAGGAGGCCGGGACGCTATAGCGGTTGCGCTCAAAGTGGATGAGGCAGGTAGGCGACACCCGCTTGGTATGTTCGACGAAACCATCGAAAGCCGCTGGCGTGGGCATAAGGCCGGAGCGTTCCTCCTGCCAAGCTTCGGCTACCGTCATGCTCGACTGCTCGGGATGGCGAAGGTCGGACCACAGGGAGATGCAGCGCTGCTCCAGCCAAGCATTCAGCGCCTCCAGATTCTCGAAGGCCGGTGCGCCCTGCCAAATGCGATGCCGGGAGTCCTGGACGTTCTTCTCGATCTGCCCCTTCTCCCAGCCAGAAGCAGGATTGCAGAATTCGGCTTCGAAGAGGTAGTGGCTGACCATCGCCTGGAAGCGCTGATTGACGTCCCTGGCCTTGCCCTTGCGAATCCTGTCCACCGCGGTTTTCATATTGTCGTAGATGCCTCGGCGGGGCACCCCGCCCAGGACCCGGAAGGCGTGGTTGTGGGCGTCGAACAGCATCTCGTGGGTCTGAAGCGGATAGGCCCGCAGATAGAAGGCCCGGCTGTAGGAGAGCTTGAACTGGGCAATCTGGAACTTGGTCTTCTCCCGGCCAATCATGGCCCAGTCCTCACTCCAGTCGAACTGGAAGGCATCGCCCGGGGCAAAGGTAAGCGGAATGAAGGTGCCGCGCCCGACAGTCCGGGCCACTTCCTGTTGGGACTGCCGCCACTGCCGAGCAAAGGCGGCCACCCGGTCGTACGAGCCGGCATAGCCCAAGGCAACCAGGTCAGCGTAGAGTTGCCGGAGATTGCGCCGCTGCTTGCGGTTCTTGTTGGCCTCGGTCTTCAACCAGGCCGTCAGCTTCGGAGCGAAGTCGTCCAGCTTGCTTGGGCTCTGCCGCTCCGGGTACTTGGGCTCAACCACCTCCTGCTTCAGGTACTTACGGATCGTGTTCCGGGAGAGCCCCGTCCGTCTGGCAATTTCCCGGATGGCCATCCCATCCCGCAGGCGCCAGCGCCTGATCACACTCAATAACGCCACGTCGATCACTCCTTCGTCTCCCTGCTCGTCCCCGAGCAGGTCAGTGTCGTACGTGGGTCAAAATTCGATGCAAATACCTACTGCTAGTGGGTCAGTTTTAGGTGCAAATCAACAGCCTCTTCTCTCAAAGCGACAACGACGTTATCTCTCGCGCTGAGGTAGCGGAGATCAACTGCCATGCCCTCGCTTCCAGCGCTGAGTATTTTCTCGCCAGAGACTTCTCAAAGTGTCCACTGTGAAACCTAACCCTGCGTATATGGACTCCCCCAGAAAACAAGGAAACTGATCGATAGTTTTGGCCGCTGGATAGCGCATGCAGTCGTATATCCGGCATCTAAGATGGGTTCTCTATGACCCGTGCCGACATGGAATCTGCCCACGGAGCGCCAATCGCTCAAAGCGGCACGCAAGCTGCCGGCAGAGTTAACGGCGTCAGTCCGTGTGGGTGCGACCCAATTAGCCATGATGGGCGATCAGTCTCAAAGCAAACGCAGGGAGGGGTGGAACAGGAACACGGTTTCTCCTTTCAGGCAGCAATGGCAAAGGCCGTACGGGTGAGTTTCTTTTCTTGCCGGGGTTGCGGACTACCGAACGGCGTGTGATCCCGCAGGACGGCATAACAGACCCTGGCCAACTTGTTGGCCAGGGCACAAGCGGCCTTGTTGTGATGGGCTCGCGCCTGGATCTCGGTGGCCCAGGTTCGCAAGCCATCAAGCGGCTTGCCGGCTCGCCGGGCTAGTTCGGCCGCGCGCAGCACGGCGCGGGCGCCATGGGTCAGCAACATGCGCAGATAGCGATCTCCCTTTTTGGAAATCCTGCCGAGCTTGCGACTGTTGCCCGAAGAGAACTCTTTCGGCGTCAGGCCGAACCAGCTGGCAAAGTGCCGGGCATCCTTGAAGTGGCTGACGCTGCCGCCGGTGGCGGCAACCATCGCGGTAGCGGTGAGCAGGCCGATGCCGGGTATCGTCAGCAGTTCGGTACAGGCCGGGCTTTGTCGGGCTAGCGAAGTCAGTTCTTTTTCCAGTTGGGCAATACGCTGCTCGAGCAGGCGGATTTCCTCGATCAGCAGCTTCATCGATTCGCGAATCAGCAGCGGGATTGCTGCCTTCGGATCGGCCAGCGCCCGGCTCATCGCTTCGACGCCCGTGCGTGCCCCTTGCGGCACGACCAGACCGAATTCCCGACAGAAACCGCGCAGTGTGTTGATGCGGGAGGTTCGTGTGCCCATCCAACGAGAGCGGATGCGGTGCAAGCCCTGCAGTGCCTGCTGCTCGACGGATTTCACGCGCACCGGCACGATGTCGGCACAGCGCGCAGCTTCGAGCAAGGCGCAGGCATCGGCGGCATCCGTCTTGTTCCGTTTCACGTAGGCCCGGATATAGGCGGCGGGCAGGAGCTTGACCTCAATGCCCAAGCCATTGAGCCAGCGCCCCCAATGATGGGCGGACCCACAGGCCTCCATGACAACCAGCCCCACATCACGGTTGTGGAACCAGCGTTCAAACTGGCTGCGGGTCAGGCGGAACTGCTCGACAACCTTCCATTTGTCATCGGCAACCGCAATCTGGAATACACTCTTGGCCAGATCAACTGCAACGGTAGTAGCATGCATTTCGGACTCCTTTCGTCGAAGACCGATCCCCATCCCCATGAGCACCGGCAACGCCTATTGGGCGCTGAAAAGACGGGGGAGTCCATCCCATCATTCGAGGCGACCTGCGCGAAAAGCCGCGCAGGCGCCTCAACTCCACGTTCGGCATCATCACTACGGCACCCATGGTCGATAGCGAAAAACTGCCACTGCTAGATGCTCTGCGCGGTCTGGCAATGCTTCAGCAAGAGTTTCTTCGTCTTGCGCTCTTCGTCGCATCTGAGGGTCCTGCAACCTTCGAGGGAGAAAAGCTGACGTGCAGCCTCGCTGACGGCCAGCGACGAACAAGTACATTTCTAGCCATGGCCGCAGGGCAATCGCTTGAAACGTTGCTTCGCATGGCGAAGCTTCGTGGTATTCCGGTTCGAGACGCATATCCGGTGGCACGTTCAGCAATCGAATCCTTTGTGAACGCGAGTTACCTGTTGGCCGAGTCCAACGAAATTGCAGCACGTGCCATCCGGTACGTTGATTTCGCTGCATGGCGACATCACAACAGGAAGTTCGGGAGCGGGGAGTTTTCAATTGAGGTCCGTTCAGACCCCGACCCTCCAGCCACCCTCCTAAGGGAGTTTCCTGAGTTCTGCGGAAAGGGCAAAGGCTCTTGGACGAGCCTTGACGTTCCGAGCCGCATTAGGCGTGTTGGCGAACTCGCTGGGCCTCGCGCTGCGTCTCGCCTAGTCGCAGCCTATGGCTTGATCTACTCTCTTTCATCCGAGATCATTCATGGTTCCCCCTTTGGAGCAAGCTATTTCTACTCTGCACACTTGAACGGTGAAAGAACTACCGAAGCATTTCACGCTGCGACGGTGCGTCACCTTGAGGAGATATTCATCGGCGTGCTTCATGCCGGCTGCGGCTATCTTGCCGCCTTCTTTGGGTACCAGAATATGCAGGCACCGCTGAAGGCAGAGGAAAAGATATTCACGCGACTCTTAGACTTGAGCTCCAAGCCGTCTACTGCTTTTCCTTGTGCGCCCATTCACGAGGTAGAAGATGGGAACGAGCAATCAAATAATGCCGAACCCATCAATCCACAGGACGCTGCGCAATGAAGCCGCGCGGCGCCTGTGATTTCAAACGTTGAACGTCAGCTTTCCAAAGTGATGACCGTCGCCTTTGGGTCGAGTGCCGTCCTGCAGCCAGCAATCAGGTGGCATCCGGCAGTTCCCGGCTACAACCGTACTGCCAATTCGTTCGGGTCGTTGTCATTCAACTGGCCGCTTCACTCCGGAAGCTGCCGAATCGCCAATTCGTGCTCCTCGGCCTGAACGGACGTTGGTCTCCTGATCGGTGTCGGGCAGCAATGTGGCGGTCAGTTGCCTTTGCGCCGCTGAAGCCACTGCAAGAGTTTCTCAAACAATCTCTCAGGATTGAACGGTTTGGAAATATAGTCGTTCATCCTGGCCACCAGGCATCGCACAACCTTTCTTCGTCGAACTGAGAGTCGACGTTGTATGACAATTCAGGTATCACTGAAAATTCATTGTTCGCGAATATTTAGCTAAGTTTCATGCAAGAAATAATCCGGCAACAATTGGCCCAATTTTTCAGCGAGTTCCGCTTCGGATTTGGCACAAATTTCTGCGTGGATATCTGCAACGATTCGGGTGAATTGCCCTACTAGTGCAGGGTCGAAATGCTGTCCGGAGTGTTTTAGAAGAATTGAGACGGCGTCTTCGACTGGCATTGGCACCTTGTAGGGGCGGTGCGAGGTCAGCGCATCGAAGACGTCGACGATGGCGAAAATTCTTGCCGTAAGTGGAATTGCCTCGCCGCACAGCCCCAGAGGGTAGCCGCTGCCATCGTATTTCTCATGATGTTTTCCAATGATATCGCGAGCGATGAGCAGCCAGTGGGAAGGCGCCACGATGTCTAATCCTAGTTCAACATGCTTCCGCATGGCTGCGAATTCAGTTTCGCTCAGGCGGCCTGGTTTGAGCAGAATGGCGTCCGGGATGCCAATTTTTCCGACATCGTGCAGAAAGGCGCCGAGAATTAGGCTACGCATCTCCGCCATCGGCAGGTTAACTGCTTCGGCCAGTCGGATGGCGTATAGGGTGACGCGATAGTTGTGTTCACCGGTGTCCGAGTCACGTTTCGCAATGGCTGTTCCAAGAACAGAAGCAATTTCCAGGTTGCCGCGCAGAATATCCTTCGAAGCCTTGAGCAGGGAGCGGTAGAGCAGCAGAACGATGGGGTAGACGGCGATCACGGTAGCCAGGCTGGCAAACAGGATAAAAGCCAGCATGCGCCAGATTTTTTCTTGCTGTTGGTCTTGGGTTTGCTGATCAAGCAGGAATGCCCCCTCAAAATACAATGGGCTAGGCGACTCGGGCGTAGAGAGCGTAACGAGGATATGAATGACCTTCTGGCCGTTGATGTCCCGTGTCTCGAAATGCCGCCTGCCATCGTGTGGCATCGGCGACATTGTTGCTTTCAGTGCTTCGGTGAGATTCGTGTATTTTGGGTTGTACAGTTCCCTGACCAGTCTGCCGTGGTGGTTATAAACCCTGATCCACAGATAGTGCTTACGGATGAAATCCTTGGTTTCTTCTGCCAGCACTTGCTGCTCCTTATCCCCGTCCGGAGCCACCTTGGCTGACAGTGTGCGCATTTCCGACGCGGCAATCGCCGCCAGGCCTTCTTCAAATTTATTAACCTCGATGTAGTAGCCGATGCCGGTTACCGCCAGCGCGACCAGCAGCCAGACTGCCAGCAAGCGGCGCAGCAGCATCCAGTGAATCGAATTGATCGTGTGGATGGCAGGCATGGCTATCTACCGGTCGCCTGCCAGCCTCCCCCCAAGGCGAGATAGATGCTGATCAAGGCTTGGCGTCGCTCCAGCAAGGCCTGCGCCTCCTGCGTTTCGGCCGCCAATAACTGGCGCTGGGTATCGAGCACTTCGAGGAAATTCGTCGTGCCGGCCCGGAAGCGCAAATCGGCGAGGCGCATCGCTTCTCGGGAAGCAGCAACGCGGCGAGCCTGGGTTTCCATCAGCGCATCGCTGGTTTCATAGGCAACCAGGCCATTGGCAACTTCGCCCAAGGCATTGAGAATAGTTTTCCGATAGTTGATGACTGCCTGATCAAGCCGGGCTTGTGCTGCTTCGCGGTTGAAGTAGATCTGACCGCCGGCAAACAGTGGTTGCAGCAGGTTCGGGCCGATACTGGCAACGGCTGGCGCTCGCCCGTGCACGACATCGGCCAGGCTGGTACTTACGCCACCGAAGATCGCGGTGAGCGAAAGGCTGGGGAAAAACATTGCCTTGGCTTCGCCGACACGAGCATTCGCAGCCATCAGGCGAGCTTCGGCCTGACGAATATCCGGCCGCTGTTCAAGCAGCCTGGATGGCAATCCCGGTGGAATCAATCCGGGCAGCGCCAGTTTGGGTGGCACATCCAGACGGAAGGCTCCCGGATTGCGACCGAGCAACAAGGATAAGGCGTTTTCCGTTTCGGCAATCTGGCGGCGCAACGTCGGCAGGCTAGCTTCGGTCGCCGCCAGCGCACTTTCCTGCTGACGCTCCTCAGCCGCGGAAGAAATGCCGGCCGCCGAGAGGCGCTTGATCAGGCGCAGCACTTCACCTTGGTTGCGCGCGCTGCGCTCGGTAATGGTTAGGGTGTCATGCAGCGTAGATAACTGAAAATAGTAGCGTGCGACGGTGGCAACCAGCGAAGCCTGCATGCCGTGCAGGGCTTCCTCGCTGGCCAGCAGTTCAGCCTTGGCGGCTTCGCTGGCGCGGCGGTAGCGTCCCCAGAGGTCGATTTCCCATGAGATGCCGGCGCCACCGAGGTAGCTGGCCGTGAAGCGTTCGCCGGGTTGGCGGATGGTGGGCGAAGTATTGAGCGATATAGAACCCTGCGGCCAGAGCGGTGCTCGACTGACACCGGCCAGCGCTTCGGCTTCGCGCAGGCGGGCCGCAGCGAGCAAGGCATCCGGGCCGGCACTCAAAGCTTCTTCGATCAGGCTTTGCAGGGGAGGATCGGTAAATACCTCGCGCCAGTTGCTGTCAGCCAGCGAAGGGGCCTTGGTGTTTTCCGGGCTGGCACCGCGATGGCTTTCCGGTAGATTGATTTCCGGACGCTGGTAATCCGGGCCAACGGCGCAACCGGCAACGAATAGGCTGGCGATCAACACTGTGGGGGGAAGACGGCGGATCATGCCTGGACCTCCGGCTGGTCGGCTGTTTTTTTGGAAAAACGGACGACGATGCGATCGACCGCAACGAACAGGACCGGCACCATGAAAATGGCGAGTAGCGTTGCTGCCAGCATGCCGGCAAAAACCGTAATGCCCATCGACACCCGCGCTGCCGCACCGGCCCCGGAAGCGATGATCAGCGGCACGACACCGAGGATGAAAGCGAAGGAGGTCATGATGATCGGGCGCAGACGCAGCTTGGCAGCACCGATGGCTGCACTCACGGCATCCTCGCCTTCTTCCCGCTTCATCTTGGCGAATTCGACAATCAGGATGGCATTCTTGGCAGCCAGGCCGATCAGCAGGATCAGGCCGATTTGCGCGTAGATATTGTTGGTCAGACCCGTCAGCCACAGGCCGAGCATGGCGCCGAACACCCCGAGCGGTACGGCGAACAGCACGGCGAAAGGCACTGCCCAGCTTTCGTACAAGGCGGCAAGGAAGAGGAAGACAAAGACGATGGCGAGCCCGAAAACGATGGGTGCCTTGCCGGCCGACTCTTTCTCTTGACGGCTGATCCCCGACCATTCGAAGCCGTAGCCGGCTGGCAAGGTCGTAGCCGCAACATCTTCCATGGCGGCAATGGCATCGCCCGAGCTGTAGCCAGCGCCGGGGTTGCCGCCCAATTCTGCAGTACGGTAGAGGTTGTAGCGTTCCAGAACCGTCGGTGCGCTGGTCGGCATGGGTGTAACCAGCGTCGACAGCGGAATCATCTGGTTGTCGCCGTTGCGGACGTGGAACAGCCCAATACCCTGAATGTCGCTGCGATATTCGGGTTCTGCCTGCATAGTGACCTTGTAGGTGCGCCCGAAGCGGCTGAAGTCATTGACGTTCAGGCCGCCCAGGAAGGTTTGCAGGGCACTGGTCACATCGGAAATCGGCACACCCAGTTTCTTGGCTTTTTCCCGGTCGACCGCAAGACGATAAGCCGGCGTGCGCGGATTGAACTTGGAATAGATGCTGCCGATTTCCGGGCGCTGGCGGGCAGCAGCCATGAAATCGTCGGCCACCTTGGCGAGTTCCTGTGGTGTGCCGCCGGCGCGGTCCTGCAGCTTGAACGAGAAGCCACCGGTAGAACCCAGGCCGGGAATGGGTGGCGGGTTGAAGGCAAGGATGATGGCCTCCGGTAATTTGGCTGCCTGCAGGTAGGTACCGATGATCACCGTCTTCAGCGAATCGGTGCTGCGCTCCGCCCAAGGTTTCAGGGTCGCAACGAACAGCGCACTATCGGATTGCGGTGCCCCGTTAAGGATGTTGTAGCCATTGATGATCAGGCGCTTATCGACTGCTTCATGGCTCTTCAGGATGGCGTCCACCTTGGTGGTGACGATTTCCGTCCGGTTCAGCGAAGCGGCTGCAGGCAACTGAACGCTGCCCAGAAAATAACCTTGGTCTTCGGACGGGACGAAGCCGCCCGGTACTTTATTCATCAAGCCGAATGCCGCGAAGATCAGAATGCCGAGCATTAGCAGCGATAGCAGGCTGCGACGGATCAGGGTCTGTACCTTGCGGCCATAGCTGTCGGTCAGGCGTTCGAAAACCCGGTTGAAGCCGCCAAAGAAGCGCCCGGTAAGGCCTGGCCGTTGGTTTTTGTCCTTTGGTTTGAGCATCAAGGCACAGAGCGCCGGGGTCAGCGACAGGGCGACGAAAGCCGACAAGACGGTCGAGACGGCGACGGTGATGGCGAACTGCTTGTACATGACCCCCGAGATCCCGCCCAGGAAAGCCACGGGTACGAAGACGGCGGCCAGAATCAGGGCAATGGCGACTACCGGCCCAGAGACTTCTTCCATGGCGCGCAGGGTTGCATCCCGGGCATTCAGGCCGCTGTGCTCCATGTGGTGTTCAACCGCTTCGACGACAACGATTGCGTCATCGACCACGATGCCGATGGCCAGCACCATGCCGAACAGGGTCAAGGTGTTGATCGTGAAGCCGAGCAGCGTGAAGGCGGCAAAGGTGCCGACCAGCGAGACTGGCACAGCGAGCATGGGAATGACGGTCGCCCGCCAGTTCTGCAGGAAGAGGAAAACAACCACGAGTACGAGCAGCAGCGCCTCGAAGAAGGTATGCACCACCTCGTTCAGCGAGGCCTTGACGAACACGGTGTTGTCGAGCACCACGTCGTAGCTCAGGTCAGCTGGGAAGGAGGTGGCTAGCGACTTCAGTTCGGCATTGATCAGCCCGGCAGTTTCCAGCGCACTGGCGTCGGGCGTCAGGTTGATGGAAAAGGCGGCGGCCGGATGGCCATTCAGACGCGACTGAAAAACGTAATCCTTGGCGCCCAGTTCGACGCGTGCCACGTCGCGGACGCGGACGAAGGAACCATCAGGCTTCGCGCGAACGATGATTTCCTCGAATTCACTGACTTCCGACAGGCGGCCGCGTACTTCGACGCCGTACTGGAATTGTTGCGTTTTCGGGGCCGGCATCTGGCCGACCTGCCCAGCCGGGGCCTGTGCATTCTGTTCCTGAATGGCACGATAGATATCAGATGGCGTCACGCCCAGGCTGGCCATGCGATCCGGCCTCAGCCACAGACGCATGCCGAATTCAGCACCGAACAGGCTGACGTTGCCGACGCCCTTGATCCGCTTGATGGCCTCGACGACATTGATTGTTGCGTAATTCGCCAGGAACAGTTCGTCGTAGGTACCGTTCGGCGACACCAGCGCCAGGTACATCAGCACGTCAGGTGTCTGCTTCTTGGTGGTGATGCCGGCGCTAATCGCCTCCGAAGGCAGGCGGGCGTTGGCCTGGGATGAGCGGTTCTGGACCTGTACTGCTGCGATGTCGGCGTTGTTTTCCAGACCGAAGGTGATGTCGAGGTTGTAGCCTCCGTTGCCGGAGGAGCTCGAACTCATGTAAAGCATGCCTTCGACGCCGTTCACCTGCTCCTCGATGGGCTGGGCGATGGCCTGTTCGACCACCTCGGCACTGGCACCAGGATAGACGGCGCTAACCCGGATGGTTGGCAGCGTGATCTGCGGGTACTGGGCAATTGGCAGACTGATGCCGGCGATGATGCCGCACAGCGTCAGGACGATGGCGGTGACGATGGCGAACACCGGCCGATAGATGAAAAACTTGGCCATGTTCGCTCCTTAAGGCTTGCCGGCCGTCGCCGCATCGAGCGGCTTGACGACGGTGCCGGGGCGCGCTTTCTGCAAACCTTCGACGACAATGCGCTCGCCAGCCTTGAGGCCCTCTTCGACCAACCATAGCTCACCGATACGGGCACCGGTGCGAATCGGGCGCTGTTCGATCTTGTCGCCGGCCAGCACGACGCTGGCGAACTGCTTGCCAAGTAGTTCGGTGACGGCCTTTTGAGGAACCAACAAGGCGTTCTGCGCGACCTCGTGAACGATGCGAACACGGGTGTTCATGCCCGGCCGGAGCAGACCATCCGGATTCGGGAAGACTGCCCGCAAGGTCAGCGTACCGGTCGCCGGGTTCAAGGCGCGATCGGTAAAGTCAAGTTGGCCCGACTGGGCATAGGTACTGCCGTCAGCCAGGATCAGATCGATCGGCGCCTTGCTTTCGCGTTTCTGGGCCTGGAATCGCTTGGCGAAACTGATGTAGTCGACTTCGGGAATGCTGAAATAGGCAACGACGGGGTCCAGTGTCGACACCGTGGCGAGCACCGTCTGGCCGGCGGTGGCCAAGGCACCGACTTCAATTTTCTGCAATCCGATCTGGCCGGAAATCGGTGAGCGCACATCGGCATACGAGCGATCCAGTCTGGCCTTTTCCAAACCGGCGCGGCGCGCCTGGGCAACTGCTGTGTTCTGCTGTTCGTAAGCGACTGCCTGATCGTAGGTCTGGCGTGGAATGGCGTTGTCGGGCAGAAGTGGCTTGTAGCGAGCGACGTCCTGGCGGGCCCGGGCAAGTACCGACTCGGCCTCGGCCAGCTTGGCCTGGGCATCGATGATCGCTTCGTCGTAAGCGCGCGGGTCGATGCTAAACAGCAACTCGCCTTCCTTGACCTTCTGTCCCGGCTTGAAGCTTTGCCTGATCAACTGGCCGGAGATACGTGGATAGATGTCGACCTCGCGATAGGCTTTGACCTCAGCCACCAGATCAACCATCAGCGGGGTGGTCTGGCCAGCGAGCGTTTGAACGATCACCTCGGGTGGTGGCGGGGGGGCGGGCTTTGATGTTTCCTTGCAGCCGCCGGTTGCCAAAAGAGCCCCGAGCAGCAGTGTACAGGTGAGGGAGGGAAACTTTGACTGACCTGGCATGGGCTCCGGCTCCTGGCGTTAATATGTGGTTGGCAATCGATTAACCTTACATCCTAATCATCTTTGGTGTCACCTTCCGAGCGAGGCCGCCCATTTTGGGCGGAGTGAAATTTCCCTGTATTCCCCAGCCGGTAATATTGGGGGCTTACATTCCTTCTATATAAGGATAAGGCAATGAAGAAAATCATGTTTTCCGGCCTTTTACCCGACGTGACTGAAGAAGCAGTCAGGAAATCACTGGAAAAAGTCGGGCCGGTGCATACGGTTTCCATCATCAAGGATGGCGATGCCAGCGCACCGCTCGTCATTGTCGAGATGGACATCAGTGACGTGCAGGCATTCCAGCTCACTTCACGCGTCACCGACTACTGGCACGACGGGCACATGATCAATGCCCGCTTGCTGTTGCACTGAGTGTGCCGAAAGCATTGCAGACAGCCCTGAGATAAGCATGCGGATTGCGATTACCCTGCTGTTGATTGTGCTCATGGGGACCTCCCATGCGCAACAGCCAGCTTTGCGCAGCGCTTTGGGGGGCAAGCCGGCAGTAGCGGCGACCGTTGATGTTGCTGAAGAGCGCGCCAAGCTGGAGACCCAGCTTGGCGAGACCTTGCGCCAGCGCGAAGCGGAACTGCCCGGTGCCAGGGAGACAGCCAGTGCCGACTCGGTGCGTGCCGCCGACAGACAGCGACTGCTGGACCATCTGGCTTTTCTGCAAGGTGAGCGAATCAAGCGCCTGGACGAACTGGGTGCATTGCAGAAGGCTCCTCCATTTACATTGGCCAGCCTGCCGGTGGTGCACGCGATAGGGGCGACGCCACCTTATTCGGCGCTCGCCGTCGACGCCCTGCGCGATGAACTGGCCGGCGTGCAGGACAAGGTTCAGGCACTGGATTCCGGGCTCTCGGCTCGCGAATCGGAAAAGCAGATCTTGGTCGAACAATTGCGGCGGGCCGATGAGGCACTTCGCCTGGCAGCTGATCGACTAGCGCTGACCGGCAACGACGGCAATGGGCTTGTCGCACGCTGGGAGCATGAGCAGGTTGAATTGCGGCGACGGACGGCCGAGGCGGAACTGGCGCTGCTGGCCATCGATATCGATAAACTCAAGCTGCAAAAAAGTGCCTTCGTCGTCCAGGCTCAGGAAATGCAGGCACTGGTGGCCAAGGTCTTGCCGGCACAACGGATTTCCGAACAGGACCTGAAGACGCTGAAGGAGCGCACTACTGCCGCAGAGGAAAAGCTGCGCGAGGAAACCGATAAGGTCCGCCGGCGCCAGTCTGCCCATGAAAAAGAGCAAAAAGAACTGTCGGCAAGCGGGCCACCAACCGACGGCGAGCGCCTGCAACGCGTGAATTTCCTCAAGCAGGCACTGATCATCGAAGGCAACATCCTTGAGGGCTTGAACGGCCTGCAGTTGCTGGCCCAATTAAGGACCGACATATGGGAAAAGCGTTACCTCGGGCAGGCATCCAACGATATGCTGCAACAGCGCCAGATGTTGCTCTCGTTCAACAAAATCCATCAAGGCCTGGTCAGCCGCAAGCGCCTCTCACTTGAACAGCGTGAGGCATCGGCGGTTGCTATCCGGGATCTGGAAACCAAGGTGGCCAATTTACCCCCGGGCAGTACCGAGCAACAGCTGGCCCGCGAAGAGTGGGCCCTACTCCAGGAACAGATTAGCGTTCATGAACGCCTGGAATCGGCGGCCAGCCGCCTGGAACGCCAGTTATCCCGCTGGCTGGCTGATTTCAATCAGAACGCCGATGGCAGCCTGACTGGCAGGGCCGGGGCATTGGGCGACCAACTCCACGAAACCTGGCGCGCTTTCTGGCAATACGAACTGTTTGCCGTTGAGGACGTGTCCGATGTCGATGGACGGAAAGTCAGCGTGTTTTACGGCATCACCGTCGGTAAAAGCGTCGGCGCGCTACTGCTGTTCGTTGTCGGCTACTGGCTGTTTTCGCGCCTGTCCCATCTGCTGTCGAAGATTCTGGTCAGCCGTTTCGGGATCAGCAACCAGCTGGCTTCGGTGATACGCCGCTGGATGATGATTCTTCTCGCGCTGGGGCTGATCGTTTTCATTCTCAATCTGGCACGCATTCCACTGACCGTTTTTGCCTTCATGGGTGGTGCGCTGGCCATTGGCGTCGGCTTTGGCACGCAGACGATCATCAAGAACTTCATCAGCGGCATCATCATCCTGTTCGAGCGCAAGATTCGGGTCGGCGACATCATCGAGCTCGGCGGCATGACCGGGCATGTCACTGCGGTGGATTTGCGGGCGACCACTGTCCGGGGCTTCAACGGCGTGGAAGCACTGGTGCCCAATTCCAGCTTTCTCGAAAACCAGGTCGTCAACTGGACCTATTCAAATCAACAGTTACGGCGTGAATTAAAGGTCGGGGTGGCCTACGGCTCCGATTCCGAGGCAACCACCCAATTGCTGATCAAGGCAGCCTGCGATCATCAAAAGGTGCTGAAGACGCCGGCCCCGGAAGTGTATTTCGAGGATTTCGCCGACAGCGCCTTGTTAATGGTGCTGATTTACTGGGTCGAACTGGGCCCGGGCACGGTGGCCCGCCGCGTCGATAGCGATTTGCGCCATACGATCTATCGACGTCTCACCGAGGCTGGAATCGCCATCCCGTTCCCGCAGCGCGACGTGCATCTCGATTGGGCGCGTCCGGTTCCTGTCATCATGATGGATGGTGCGTCGTGACTCGGCCCCCTCATCTGACGGCTTGCCACGAGTGCGATCTGCTGCTCCGCGAGATCGACCTGTCAGCTGAAAAGGGGACCGTTGCCTGCCCGCGCTGCGATGCCGAGTTGTACCGTGTGGGCCGCAACAGCCTGGAGCGCTCGCTGGCCCTGACTTGTGCGGCCCTGGTCTTGCTCGTGATTGCCACCACCTTTCCCATCGTTGGCCTGAATATCCAGGGGCATGAGATTGAAACGACCGTCTTTGGCGCCGCACGCCAACTGTGGCGCGACGATATGCCGGGCGTGGCCGTCCTGCTGCTGGCGACGACGGTTCTAATCCCCCTGATCGAACTGTGCGCCCTCGGCTGGCTGCTGCTACCGCTGCATCTGGGGTATCGCCCGGCCGGCTTCTCCCGCGTCTTCCGTGCGCTTCAACTGGCGCACCCATGGGCGATGGTCGAGGTTTTCATCCTTGGCGTCCTGGTCTCTCTGGTCAAGCTGTCGCATTTGGCCGATGTCCTGCCGGGGCCAGCGATCTGGTGTTTCGGCGCGCTGATGCTGGTCTTGTCGGTATTGAGCTCCATCGTCGATTACCGCGAACTGTGGCAAACCTGGGAGGCAGCCGAAGCATGAGGGCGATCACGGCAGCCGAACAGGGCTTCGCCTTGTGCGAGGTGTGTGGTCGCCTGGACAAAATGGCCGAACATGCGCGTTGCCCGCGTTGCAATGCCCCGCTACATCGACGCAAGCCCCATAGTCTGGAACGCAGTTGGGCCTTGTTGATTGCTGCCTACGTGCTTTATTTGCCGGCCAACCTGCTACCGATCATGGAAACCCGCTCCCTGTTCGGCGTGCAGCGCGACACCATCATGAGTGGCGTTGCTTTCCTGTGGAATTCCGGTTCTTGGATGCTGGCCCTGATCGTTTTTGTCGCCAGCGTTGCCGTTCCCCTGCTCAAGCTGCTGTCACTGACTGCGTTATTGCTGGCTGTACAGCGGCGCAGCCAAGGTGAGCCGCTCCAGCATGCCCGCCTGTATCGCCTGCTGGAATTGGTCGGACGATGGTCGATGCTCGATGTCTATGTCGTGGCCATCCTGGTGGCCCTGGTACAAGCCCAATCCCTGGCTACCATGGCACCGGGGCCTGGCGTCCTGGCCTTTGGCGCTGTAGTCGTCCTCAGCATGCTGGCGACGATGGCTTTCGACCCGCGCCTGCTGTGGGATATCAAAACCAATTCCAAATCCGAGAAAGAGCGTCGTGAGCGAGAACGAACAGCCCCTGTCTGACAACCTGCCTTCCGGACGCATCGTTCGGCCACGCCAGAGAATGACCATGATCTGGATCGTCCCGGCACTGGCCATCCTGGTAGGCATCGGTCTTGCCGTCCAGGCCATTCGCGCCCGCGGACCGGAAATATCCCTGCAATTCGTTGCTGCCGAGGGGCTGGAAGCCAACAAGACGCGTGTCAAATTCAAGGATGTCGAGATCGGTACAGTCAAGAGCATTGCCTTGAATCCGGATCGGAAATCGGTGCGGGTCAGCGTACAGATGGATAAGCAGGCTGAAGGCTTGCTGGTCGAGGACACCCGTTTCTGGGTGGTGCGGCCTCGTGTTGCCGCCGGTGGCGTTTCAGGGCTGGCGACCTTGTTGTCCGGTGCCTATATTGCGCTCGATCCCGGCAAGTCAGAGACTTCGCGCCAAGAGTTCGTCGGCCTGGAAGAGCCCCCGCTGGTTACTTCCAATACGCCAGGGCGCCAATTTGTGTTGCGGGCTGATGACCTTGGATCTCTGGATATTGGTGCGCCGGTCTATTTCCGGCGCATTCAGGTCGGACGTGTTGTGGGCTACGGCATGCAGAAAGACGGCTCCGGGGTATCAGTACGCATCTTTGTCGATGCGCCTTACGATGCCTTCGTAACCCAGGCGTCACGATTCTGGCATGCAAGTGGGATCGACGTATCGCTCAACGCCGACGGGGTTAAGCTCGACATGCAATCCCTGGTCAGCCTGGCGCTAGGAGGTATTGCCTTCTCGTCGCCGAATGGCAGCGACGAAGAGCCGGTGCAAAAAGCCGAGGCAGACTCCTCCTTCGTGTTGCATTCCGACCAGGCGGCAGCCAACCGGATACCCGAAACACGGGTTGAAAAATATGTTCTCACCTTCCGCGAATCCCTGCGCGGTCTGGCTGTCGGCGCCCCCGTCGATTTTCGTGGCCTGGTGGCGGGGGAGGTCTCGCGTATCGACCTGAATTTCGAAAAAGAAAAGACTGATTTCACGATGCTGGTCGAGATCAGCCTCTACCCTGACCGCTTTGCCAAGCGCACGCGAAACCAAAGCGGCGACGAGGTATCGGCGAAGGCATCTCGGGATATCCTCGAGAAGATGGTTGGCAAAGGTTTCCGGGCCCAGTTGCGTACAGGTAACGTGCTGAGCGGCCAACGCTACATAGCCCTCGATTTCTTTGCCAATGCCAAGGCCGGCAAGATCGACTGGTCTCGGCGTCGGCCCGAGTTGCCGGTCCAGCCTGGCACACTCGATTCGCTGCAGGACCAGCTGTTGGCTATTGTCGAATCCCTGCGCCACACGATGCAGCACGTCGACCAACTGGTGGTTCGCCTCGACAAGGAGGTGGCGCCCGAACTAACGGCCACCCTGAAAGATGCGCGCAAGACGCTGGATAGCGCCGAACGGATGCTCAGCTCGGCCGACAAGGCGCTGGTCAGCGATGCGCCATTGCAGCTTGAGATGCGCGATACCTTGCGGGAGGTTGGCAAGGCCGCAACGGCCGTACGCAACCTGGCTGACCTGCTCGAACGCCAGCCAGAAGCCTTGTTGTCCGGCAAGAAAGGGGAATGAACATGGCTCATAAAAAGTGGCTTGCCTGTCTGGGTGTGGTTTTTCTGCTGGGGGGCTGTGCGAGTACTCCGGCTCCAGTTTTCTACACGCTGGACAACGGCATCGAACAACCCGGCCCGCAAGGGGTAGCGCCCAGTATCGTGATCACCCAGACCAATCTGCCTGAATTGATCGATCGCCCGCAACTGGTGACCCGCATGGCCAACAACCAGGTCCGGATCAACGAACAGCAACGCTGGGGCGAACCCTTGCGGCGGGCTATTCCTCGGGTGCTGGCAATGGAACTGGGCCGCAAGCTCGATACCGGCAGGATTGTCTCTGTTCCTATTGATGCCCAGCGTATTGACGCCGATTTCCGCCTGTCTCTGGAGGTCCAACGCCTGGAAGTGGTCGAGGGACGTGGTGCCGATGCCGATATTGTGTGGCGACTGGAGTCGCGCCACGGCAAGGTCGTCCTCGGGCGCAGTGTCCTGCACGAAACCGAGCGCTCTGCCGAGCCCAGTGCCTTGATTGCGGCGCAACGCCGTGCCCTGGCCGTTATCGCGGCCGAGATCGCTGATCAGGTGCGCCGTTGGCAGGAAGCTGCCAAATGATTCATCGCCTGCTCGCATTGTGCTGTGCGCTACTACTGGCCGGCTGCACGAATTTCATGGAGTTGCGCCAGGAACTGCAGGAATCGAAAACCCAGCTAGGACGCATTGCCGGGACGGTCGTTTCGCCCAGTGCCAGCCCATCAATCATCTGGGTCGGCGTCAGCCAGCCATAGCCGCCGACTGCGCCCTGATAGACATAGGGCAGCACGGCATACGCACCACCAAAGGTGAGCAGCGCGGCCTTGGTGAAGAACCAGCCCATCTGGGTCAAGGTATGGTCCCAACCGTAACGGGCGGTCAGCATCCCCATCGGCACCAGCCACAGCAGCATGCCGACGAGTGCGACTTTGACCAGCCTGCTCCAGGCAAACAGAGCATGCGCAGGGGTCGGCGTGTCATCATCAATCAGTGCTCGGCCAAACGACTTGTCTGCCTTGCCATGTCCGCCACCGGCCTTGAACTTGTCCGGTGCAATGCGCCCGCCGAAGTAGCCAATTGCTGCTGCCGCCGCCACGATAGCCGGGAACGGCACATTGAGCGCGAAGATGGCGACAAAGGAGGCTGCCGCAACCGCCCACAGCACATTGTTCTTCAGTGCACGTGAGCCGATGCGGTGGGCAGCCTGGACGACGATGGCGGTTACAGCCGGTTTGATACCATAGAACAGGCCGGCGACCAGCGGCACATCACCGAAGGCGATATAGACCCAAGACAGCCCAATCAGGATGAACAACGAGGGCAGCACGAAGAGTCCACCAGCCACGATGCCGCCCCAAGTGCGATGCATCAGCCAGCCGATGTAGGTTGCCAACTGCTGAGCCTCCGGACCGGGTAGTACCATGCAGTAATTGAGGGCATGCAGGAAGCGGCGTTCGGAAATCCAACGCCGGCGCTCCACCAATTCCTGATGCATGATGGCAATTTGTCCGGCGGGGCCGCCAAAGCTGATGAAGCCGAGCTTTAACCAGAACAGAAAGGCCTGCCAGAAGCTGACTTTGGCAGGTTGTTCATCGAGTGATTCGGGTTTTGCTGTCAGGGTTGTATTCATGATTTCGGGCCTTTCTCAAAGGAGGCCATTAGTCCGTCAAAGATATTGCTGGCCAGAGCCAGAAGTTGGTCGTCGTCGAGGATGGTGTCGCGCAGGCCGGCCAGGGCGCTTTCGATGCCAACGGCCTCTGGCGGTTGTACGCCACCTACGTCGAGGAAGTGCACCAGGGCACCGAAGCGTTGCAATGCGGGGGTTTCCAGGCCGAAGCTGGCGAGCAGCACTTCGAAGCTGACCCGGGCACCGACATGGGTGAAGGTCGCGCCGTCGAAATCGAAGCCCAAAGCCTCAGCCGGGCAGTCAGCCGGCGTTGCCAGCCAGAGCAACTTGGCTTGCGGGTCGATGTAGCGATAAATCAACCAGGCACAGGCCAGCCTATCCACCCAGGGACGCCGACGAGTCGCCCAGAGTCGCCCCTGGTAGTTCTGGATGTGCAAGCGAGCGATGGCATCGTTCACCGGATGCGGTTCATCGGGTGACAAGGCCCAAGCTGCTCGCTGTTCGAGGTCACGCAGAGCCTCATCGGCCTGCTTCTGAGCTTCGCCAGGAAAGAAGTCGATAGCTGCCAGATTGCCAAACGCCTTGCGCAGCTTACGCGCTTGCTTCAGGGCTTCGTTGGCCGTATCTGGACTGAGTGCGCTTCGGGCTGCTGAAATGTCATTCAGCAAGCTAGCAAAATCAGCGCTGCGGTCGAATAGCGCCACAAAGTTGCCATCGGTTGGCTCTTCGAGGCGGACGACCAGTGCTGTTCCATCCGCTGCACGAACGTCCGTGGCCACGCTATCCAGCGTGTTTTGGCAATCCTCCCGTTCCGGCATCAGATAGACGCCATCCCGGAGGACCGCAGCGCCCGACGCCTTGAGGCTACGCCAAGCACGCATGCGGGCAGTCGCATTCTCCGTGGGGAGGCTGGTAATGAGTGAAATCCATGTAGTCATGAATACACTCTACAATAGAGTAATGTTTTCTACAAATTTGTTCTTAGTCTACGTAAAAATAGTGACTCACCTGATACCACCGGCTCCTTGTTGGCGATTTGCAGACTTGAATCAACGACTCGGGCTATGTCGGCTGTTGGCCGACAGCCCGCGTAAGCCATCCTGCCCCACAGCAGCCATTCCCCCACAGACCGAACATATGACTCCGATCAACAGCCAAGGAGTCACAGATGGAAACCATCAACAAACGCGAAGCCTGGAACAAGGGAAAGCTCGTCGGCCAAAAGCCACCGCTCAAGCCCAAGGACATCTGGGCCATCCGCATCTTCCTCCAGAATGCCCATGCGGTCCGCGACCTTGCCATGTTCAATCTGGCCATCGACAGCAAGCTACGGGGCTGCGATCTCGTCAGCCTGCGGGTGCGCGACATTACCCACGGAAACCAGGTGCTATCCCGCGCCATGGTGGTTCAGCGAAAAACGCAGCGGCCAGTACAGTTCGAACTGACTGAACCGACGAGGGCAGCAGTGTCGGCCTGGCTGGAGAAATCGCATCTGCGAAGCGATCAGTTCCTGTTCCCGAGCAGGGTGGCTAGATCGCCTCATGTCTCGACACGCCAATATGCGCGGATAGTGCATCACTGGGCCGAAGCTGCCGGTCTTGATTCATCTGCCTACGGGACGCATTCCATGCGGAGAACGAAGGCGACCTTGATCTACAAGCGGACGAAAAACCTGCGGGCAGTTCAGCTGCTACTTGGTCATTCCAAGCTGGAAAGCACCGTTCGCTACCTCGGCATCGAGGTGGACGATGCCCTAGAGATTTCGGAGCAGACTGAAATCTAGCCAGTGTGTCGCGGCTGTGCGAGTACATTTTCCGTGCGGCCGCTTTTGGGCATCAGGGTGTACGCGGGCTGCCGGCCAGAAGCCGCCGGTCGAGGTGGCTATCCATTTTGAATAAGCAAGAGATATTCGGAGCCAGTTGAGTGGCCGGTATCTAGCCCAGCTTTGACGTTCACGACAGGGGGAGAGGGCCACTAATAAACGGTCGCTGGCGTAGCTCAACGGAATTCATAGCGCTGTCATCGAACAGAAATAATGGAACGGTATAAATCGTTTACATTGTTCAAAACAACTCATCGATAACCGTCGCCGCAAATATTTGACATGGACAAGGGATACAGCCAACCAGGAGCATGGGCCGTCATTTACTGTGCGGCCACCGGCAAATTTCTGATGGGGAAACGCTCTTCCAAGGTCAACAAAAGCGGGGCATGGAACCTGTTTGGCGGTCGTATCGATAGCGGCGAGCGCCCTCGGGAGGCACTGGTTCGTGAATTGGGTGAAGAGGCTGGCTTGAGCATCAAGCCACGTCACCTGGCCAAACTGCATACGCTCACCCGAAGGTTCAATTCAGGACAGAATGACCGGGATATGCATTACTTCGTGATTAAAGCCGAGCGGGAGTTTTCACCGCGCCTCAATCGCGAGCACAGCGACTTTCGCTGGTTTACGGCCAAGCAGTTGCCGTCCCGCTTTAACGGGCCAACCTCGATTGCCATCAAGAAGGGGTTGCTGGAGAAGGCGGCCAGCCACTGAAAGGCGGTGTTATCCTCCCGCCACTCAGGTGAAGAACTGAAACTAGGCTGCGGCAGCCACCAGCAACTTGTTGGTGGCCCGAAGTCGCTCCGCCATCAGTCGCATGACTTGAATGGCGAAATACGGCGTTTGTTGCACCAGGAACTGAAAACGCTTTTCGTCGACAGCGACGAACTCACAATCGGTCTTGGCAATCACGCTAGCCGAATGCGGTCCAGGCGACACCAAGCCCATCTCGCCGACGATGCTGCCATGCTCCAGCGTTTCGACGACACGGTTCTGAACAATGACCTCAGCGGTGCCGGTTTCAAGGACGTACATCTGGTTGCCCTCGTCGCCTTCCCGGAACAGCGCCTGCCCCGCCTGAATCGCAATCCTTACCGTATTGTGAGAGAAAATTTCGATGGGCATCATGACGCTTTATCTCCTGATAATTTTTGAAGTAATACTGGCGAACTGAACGGTCAGTGTCGGCTAACCAGCCAATTCAACAACGGGCGCCACTGGATGTCCACGGCCGTCGAATTCAAATCATTGTCAAAAATCGTGACCCCGGTGTCCGCTGCCTGCAGGTAGCGTTGCGATTGCGCAATGCATGTCACGACAGGCAGGTCAAACTCTTTAAGGAATTCCAGCAACTGAGCGTAGGCATGGGTGCGGACATCAACCCGCATCCCAACCACCCCAATATCCACTCGCTCCTTGCGAACGGCTTTGGTTGCGGCAAGTTCCTCAAAGAACTCACGGGTGGCCAGCATATCGAAACGCGACGAGGAAACCGGCACAACCACCTTGTCCACCTCATTCAAGACTTCTTTCAGACGTTTCCCATGCAAACCTGCAGGCGTATCCAGTATGGCGACGTTGCAGTGCTTGGGCGGCAGCTTGAATTCATCCGCGGAAATGTCCCAGTGCTTGATGGTGGCGAGGTTTTCAGGCCGAGCTTCCAGCCAATGCCGGCTGGATTGCTGCCGGTCGAGGTCTCCCAAATAGACAATCTCATCGTGCCGGGCAAACCAGCTCGCGATATGAACCGACAGGGTTGATTTGCCGCACCCACCTTTAGGATTGGCCACCATGATTTTACGCATCTGAATTGCTTTGCTTCCATTTAGTGTATAAAGTGTTTATATAGTTTATACCTTTGATGCCGCTTTAGGAGAGCAAAATGAGCAAGGAAGCCGCAGTCCAGCCCGCGAAAGACGAAGTCAAAGCAGCCGAAGTCGCTACCCCTGTCGTGGAAAAGAGTGAGCCGGTAACCGCCCAAACTGTGGCGTCTGAGCCCAAGAAACAAGTTGCCACGGCCGCTGCCGTTAAAAAAGTGACTGCCAAGCCCAAGGTCGAGAAAAAGGTCGTTGCCGCGAAGCCAGCCAAGAAGGAAGTGGCTGAAAAGCCGGCTCCCACTCCGGCAGCGAAGACGCCGGCCAAGCCGGTGAAGAAGGTTTCCGCGGCCGCCAAGGAAAAAGTAGCCGAAGCACCAAAGGCAGAAAAAGCCCCCAAGGTGAAGAAGCAAGCACCGAAGAAGCCGAAGCTAGTGCGCGACAGCTTCACCATTCCGGAAACCGACTACGCCCTGTTTGCCACGCTCAAGCAACGTGCGCTGACTGCTGGCGTCGAGGTGAAGAAGAGCGAAATTTTGCGTGCAGCCGTGCTGGTGCTGGCCAAGCTGGATGATGCTGAACTCGTCAAGGCGATTGGCCTGGTTGAACGCATCAAGACGGGGCGCCCGAAGAAATAAGTCCTCTGCTTCAATGGGGCGACTTTGTGTAAAAAAGTCGCTCTAGTGATTGCCGATGTTAGGTCAGCAGACGACTTTGTTTCGCCCCGAGGCTTTGGCCGTATAAAGCGCAGCATCCGCTCGTTTGAGCAGACTTTCGGTCGTCTCTTCTTGCTGATGCTGCGCGACACCAATGCTCACCGTAATGTGAGGTAATGCTGGAATCTGTATCTCGGCAACAAAAGCCCTTAAGCATTCTGCGAGATGAGCTGCGTTGCTAATGTCCGTTTGCGGCAGCAGGATGATGAATTCCTCCCCGCCCCAGCGACACACAGAGTCAGTCTCACGAACCCGGTTTTCAAGGGTTCTTGCCAACAAGACGAGCACCTCATCACCCTTGTCGTGACCAAACTGGTCATTGATATTCTTGAAATGGTCGGCATCCAGAATCAAGAGACTGTAGTCCACGTCATTGCGGCGCTTCTGCTGCCGGGCCTTGTCTAGCAAATCGAGAAAATGGCGGCGATTCCACAGGCCGGTCAACGGGTCGCGGGATGCCGCGAACTCGAGTTCATTCTTGAGGCGTTTCTGCTCAGTCACATCGTGAACAACGCACAGCATAAGCCGCTTGCCGTCCATCTCCAAAGGGCTGGCATAGGTCTGAACATCGCGTAGGCTGCCATTCGCAAGGCAATGAACGAAATTCAAGGGGCGGTGCCCCCCGGCAATTTGGCCACTTCGCTCATGATGGGCAGGACCTGTCGACCGAGCGCGTTGAGTTCCCAAGTATGTATGCGGCAAAAGCTTTCCCGGGTGTAGCCGTAAAATCGGCAAGCCGCCAGGTTAGCATCGACGATGAGGCCATCAGCCGCCGGGTCGATAAGGAGCATGGGCGCGCCATTCGAATGAAATAGCTGGTCGTAGAGACCGTGCTCAGCAAGCCCGGAAAGCCTAGAAACAGAAGCGGACGGCAAGCTAGCCAATATCCCTTCAACGAGGATTTGCTCGTTTTGCGGGCTCTGGTCAAGCAACGACAATTGGCAACTCAGCGGAACAGCCTCTCCATTTCGATGCAGCGTCCAGATTTCAACGATGGGCTCACAAGCGCGCAGTGCCGGCAGATAAGCGGCAAGGTGTTCTTCGGCGTAGGCGGAATGACTGCCGTGGCGCAGCTCGTGCAGGTCTGACTTTGCGGAAAGCTGTTCCGCAGCCTTGTTTGCAAAAACAACTTCATTTTCTCGGCCCTCGATAACCCACACTGGCGCTGTCAGCAAATCCAGGGCGCGATATTCGGGGCGCTGCGTGGCGGACGACTCAATCATTTATTCGACTTGCAGCTTGATGTCATGCTGCATGCGACGCCGGATTTCGCTCAGGCCCCGTCGCTCACATTCGGTACACCAAGGCTGACAGCGGCTCATGACTGACTCGGCAAGATGCAGGGCATTGGCTAACATCGCTTGTGCCTGCGGGGTATGCCATGCCGCAACGGCATCGCGGGTTTCTTGCGTGATGGCCGCTTGCGCTACCCAGTCCTGCAGTCTGGAGAGCGCCACATGGAAGTCGTTGATGAATCCGAATGCGTCCTGCAAGCCGGCAATCGCTTTGGCGTATTCCACCATCTCGTCGTTGTCGAACAGGGGCGCAAAAAACTCGCACGAGTAGCGCAGATGCTTCAGTGCGATGCGGAATCGATGGGCCCGCTCCGGCGTTGGCGCTTTGAGCGTCTTGGTCAGTCGTTTGACGGCATTGCGGTGCAAGCCTGCGAGTTGCTTTTCGGCGAACCGGGGCAGGCTCTTCGGGAAATCATCGGTACCCAGGTCTTGCAAGTCGCGTGCAAATAGAAGGACGGTGCCGCCATACTGGAGTTCTGCCAACTGCGCGACGGCTTCCCTCTTCGCCTCATCCAATGCGGCAAGTGCGGCTTTGGCATGCCAGGAAATTTGCGGGTCGTCGCTCTGCAACATCGGTTCCACGATGCCTGAACGCATCACGTCCAGGTCACGGACATCCCCGGTGATTTGTGACAGTGCTTTGACGCGTTTCGTCCATTGCGTCTGATAGTGTCCAGGCAAGGCCGGCTTGAAGACCTTGATGAGGCTATTGAGACGCCGCAGGGAAACCCGAAACTGATGCACGAATTCCTGGTCTGGCGAGGTCAGGGTGCCCAGAAGATTGGCTTGCCACATCTGCATGCCTTGGCTGGCCAGAAACTGGAAAGCTTCCGCCGAGTTCTGCTTGGCGCCGAGCGGGCTGGGAGAGGCTTTCTGGGGGCCTGAAACCTGGTTCAGGAATAACTGATAGCCGCGTTCAGCCTTGCTGGCATCATGAGGGACCAAAGGCAGGTGGGTGGCCAAGGCAGTTGCAAAATCGAGCAGGTCTTCCGGATTCCCCTGCGCCAGTTCGAGTTCCACTTCTGAAATCGGCAAGGAGCGGTCGCCTGAGGAAACTTGCCCGGTATCGACCATGACTAGGATGGCAATCTTCTTCGAAATATCGATGCGCCAGGTTCGCCGCTCGAACGCTGTCGTGAAAACGGGAACCAAACTCGCCTGCTGCTCCTCCAAAAAGGCCCGAGCCTTGCGGGCATCGACGGCGCTGAAATCAAACGCGCCCGTATAGGGGGTTTCCCACTCGGGGCGGGAGGATAGGCCAGCGACGGATTTGGCGGCGCATTTGACCGTTTGCAGTTGTTCCGTAGGCGTCGTGCGCAGACGCAGCGCAATGCGTTCTTGATGCAACGCCAAGTCGGGCGTGTCGTAGTAGGTGTTCTCAAGATGTTTGGCAGGGCCGGTTTCGACACCTGCGGTGATGAGGGGGTGAGTCTCGACGCGAGAGATAGCGTCGGGGGAGCAGTAGAGTTTCAGTTCAACTTCGGTGGCCATGGTGCTGCGCGTGGAGTCAGGATGCAGCGGAGTCTATCGAAAGCCATAATTCGGCTCTACCTTGCTGCACCAGATTTGTGAATGGCAGGCGTTCTGTGGAAACCACGGATTGGCTCCAAGGCTGAGAGACCGGTAGAATTTCCGAAAAAATAATAGCCAAAGCAAGAACAAGGCTGCCACTTTTGGTGGCGCGTCGTTGGCAAACATCACCTAGAGAGAGCAGCAAATGAACAATCAACAGACGTCGAATAACCCATCCCGTTCCACCATTTTTTCCGGACAACCGAAGCAGGAAGTGGCAGAGAAAACAGTGGCTCGTTTGCTAGACGACCAGGCAGCGATGGATGATTGGACGAAAAACATCGAAAAAATCCGCCAGAAGGAATCTGACGGCGCGACCAAGCATACTTCATAGAAGACTTACTACCTGTGGGCCTACCCAGGCCTATCGTAGGTAGGTTCATCTCAATTCCTATTCCAGTCATCTTCGGATGGGAATGGCCTCTTTGGGCCGGCGTAATGAGGTCGCCAACGGCCGCTTCATAGATTTCCAATTCGCATAAATTGGGGGCATCTCAGAATTCGGAAAAAACCGTACGCTAAGCGAGCAAGTGGCTACCAGAGATGCGATTGTGAAACACTTCGTCATTTATGGTATTGTGCTAATACTGGATTAGGCGTGCAGACTCCAAGCTCACAAAAGGGGGTAGCCATGATCGGCTCGATTGGTTCGTATTCCACAACCCAGGCAGGCGGCGCGGCGGCTTTCAAAGCGGCTTCGGCGACCGAGCGGGTTTCTGACGCTTCAGAAAATCAGGGCGCGTCAGGTACGCGAGGCGGCACACAGACGATTTCCACGCTGGCCCGACAACTGGCCGCAAGCTCCAGCCGCGCCGAAGAACGAGACAAGACGCTCACCCGCTCGGAATTGGCTGACAAGGCGAAAAGCATTCTGAATCACATAGTCGGTGATTCATACTATGCAAATAAAACACTGCACGACAGCGAGATTCCCAATACCAGTGACCCGGAATTACTGTCTAGAGCCAAGCAGGCAACGGCATTCGTTAATGATGCATCTAGAGGCGGCCACTCGATTAAAAACCCATTTTCCGGCCTATCGCGAGAACAGTTGTCAAACATTATTTACGACGAGAGCGGTACGTATACGGTGAATGAGCGTCACGCCGCTTGGCGAGAGTCTTACGATCAGGAAGAAGCGTGGCGAGAGAAAGTGGCAGCCCAAGCCATGGCCGAATACAACAGCACGGGGAAACTGACGAATTTCTTCAGTTCTGTACTTGATCACTTCAAGGAACTGCCTGCTATCGAGCAAGCACAATACCCAAAGGATTATGCCACTGATCTGCAGTCCAAGATTGATCTGGATTTTAACTACCGCACACACCGAGCAGAGGGCAAAGACAAAGACCCCATGAGCTTGATCGAGATGCTATTCGAGCAAAGCACGCAACAAACCAATGAACTTCCCCAAGAGCCGAAAAACACCACTGACTCACCAACCGTAAGGAGTAATCCATGAAATTGTTGCCAAAACTGCTTGCCGCCACCTCCATCTTCGCCGCCACAGCAGCAATTGCTGGGCCGCCCGTAACGGTGACTTTCAAGAACCAAGCTACCGCAGATGCAACTTATACCATTATCACCAGCAACGAGACCAGCACGTATGCGAATGCTTCGCCCAAGCCTGCGACAACCGTTAAGGCAGGGATCAACAATTCGTACACTGTCACCAGCCTGATCAGCCCGGACGTCAACTTTGCGAATGTCCGCTACAAAATCGGCTCCAAGGAGTGCGTATTCGGCACGACCTTCGTCAATGCGCTACAACCCGGCGGCTACAAAATCCCCCAATGGAACAAGACCGCGACGGGTAGCGGCGGGGCGATCTGCACCGCTACCATCACCTCGACCAACTTGACCACCTATGCATGGACGGTCGATTTCGTAATGAAATAGCGATTTGAGTATCCGAATGCCCGGCGATTTTTGCCGGTTTTTTTCGTTATTTATTTACGGTCGTTTCGTTTTCGCACAGGTTCTAGGTTCGAAGGGGCAGTTATGATCGGTTCCATTGGTTCGTACTCCACAGCCCAGATAGGCAACGCGGCGGCGTTCAAGGCGGCTTCGGCAACCGCCCCGATTTCCGACGCTACGGAAAGTCCGGGCACATCGGGCACTCAAGGTGGCTCACAGACGATTTCCACACTGGCCCGACAACTGGCCGCGAGCGCCAGCCGTGCCGAAGAGCGGGATAAGACACTTACCCGTTCGGAATTGGCGGACAAGGCAAAGACCGCTTTGAGCCAGATACAGGGTGATGCTTACTTCACCAACAAGGCCAAACACGACAGTGAAGTGCCTAGGACGAGCGACCCAGAATTATTGGCCAGAGCTAAACAGGCGACGGAGTATGTTAATAGTGCGGCTAGAGGTGGAACCTTAGAGAAAAATCCATTTGCCGGTTTATCACGAGAGCAATTGGCAAACATCGTTTATGACGATAGCGGGACTTATACAGTCAATGAACGAAGAGCGGCATCCTATGAAGCCGATCGTCAAGAAGAAGAATGGCGTGTAAAGGTCACAACCCAAGCCATGGCCGAATACAACAGCACGGGGAAACTGACGAATTTCTTCAGTTCTGTACTTGATCACTTCAAGGAACTGCCTGCTATCGAGCAAGCACAATACCCAAAGGATTATGCCACTGATCTGCAGTCCAAGATTGATCTGGATTTTAACTACCGCACACACCGAGCAGAGGGCAAAGACAAAGACCCCATGAGCTTGATCGAGATGCTATTCGAGCAAAGCACGCAACAAACCAATGAACTTCCCCAAGGGCCGAAAAACACCACTGACTCACCAACCGTAAGGAGTAATCCATGAAATTGTTGCCAAAACTGCTTGCCGCCACCTCCATCTTTGCCGCCACGGCCGCGATTGCGGGGCCACCTGTAACAGTGACCTTCAAGAACCAAGGGACCGCAAACGCGACCTACACCATCGTTACCAGCAACGAATCCAGTACGTATGCGAATGCCTCTCCCAAACCCGCTACGACTGTGCCGGCGGCGGCTAATAACGTCTACACCGTCACCAGCACGCTCAGCCCGGACGTGAACTTTGCAAACGTCCGCTACAAAATCGGCACCAAGGAATGCGTGTTCGGCACAACCTTCGTCAACGCGCTGCAACCCGGCGGTTACAAGATCCCGCAATGGAACAAAACCGCGACGGGCAGCGGTGGGGCAATTTGCACCGCTACCATTACCTCGACCAACTTGACCACCTATGCATGGACGGTCGATTTCGTAATGAAATAAACATTTTGTCCCTCCTCTGAAAATCCCGGTGATTATCGCCGGGCTTTTCCATTATGGCCTATTCATTGTTCTTACATATCCGGGCTTAAGGCCGAATACCTCCACACCTTCTGCGCTGACCCGTCCAGCTTTCACCGCAATCCGCTCCGCTGCAGCGCCCTCCATGTTGCGGTACTCCACGAACAGCTGATTGCCTTCTTTCAGGATCGCCTCGTGGGGTATGACAATAGCAGTGTCATTCTGATAAGTGATGATCGACAACTTGGCACTCATCCCCAACTTGAGGCGCTTCTGTTGCTCGGCGCTCAGCGCCGGCATGGCCACTATCACTTCATAGTTTGCCCCTGAGCCTGGTGAATCTATTGCAACGACTTGGGCGCCCACCGAGGCAACGTTTCCGCTCAGTGTAATGCCATCAAAGCCGTCGCCTGTGATTTCAACTAACTGGCCTTCCTGCACCAAGTTGATGTCAACCTCTTCCACCTTCGCAACAACCTTGAGTTGTTCCAGACTCGCCAGGCCAAAAAGTGGCTGCCCCCGGCTGACGCGAGCGCCGCGCTGTACGGGTTCTGCCGGTGATCTATCGGGTGCAACACCAGGCACGCGCATGATGATTCCAGCAAATGGCGCAACCAGTTCGCGCCGAACCTCCAATGCACGCAACGCCTCGTATCTTGCTGTGGCATTGGCGAGTTCCATTTCAGCAATTTGCCGATCCTCGCCACCTCCCTTTGCCAGTACCAACTTGAACTCTGCCTGCGCCGCAGTCAGATCTAGGCGCTGCGTGTTCGCCTGCTGCTCCAAGGCATCAACTTCCATGCGTGGCACGATGCCGCGTGCCAGTAAAGCACTGGTTTCAGCCAGTTTGCGTTCAGTATCGCCCAAGCTCATTTGGATGGTCGTCATGGCTCGGCGTGCCCGAGCCACTTCCTGACCTTGCGACCAATGCGCCAGGTCATGCACGGCACGCTTCGCTTTCAACAATCCGGCCAGCGCTTCACGTAACTGGATGTCCAATTGGGCGGTATCGAGTTGCAGCAGTACCTGCCCGCGTTCAACCCGATGGCCTTCCTCGATGATCTTTTCCTGGACGTTGCCATCAAACGGTGCCGTAAAGGTGACGAGGGATGCGGGCTCAAGACGCCCCACCAGCCCTAAGCGCAAAACCATGGGTTTTGATTCGATACGTAGCCACTGTGGCTCCGGCGCCTGAATCGACTCGTTGGCCTGGTACGCGACGACGGCGCCCCCCAGGGCCAGCAAGATGGCGCCGGCTAGAAGCCATGTCTTGAGCCGTGACCCAAGCAGGCGGTTTAGTTTAGTCATTGAGTGCAATATCCCAACTCTCCAAAGTCATCCCCAGTTTTTCGTCCAATAATGTCTGCGCATTCAGGTAGGCGATCAGTGCATTTAACTGAGCATTCTCTGCATTGCGCAGATCGGTCTCGAAACTTAGTACCTGGAAATTGCTGGAACGTCCTACTTTCAGCTTGTCGCGCTCGATTTCAAGCTTGCGCAACGACAGTTCTCGGGCACGCTGGGCGATTTCGTATTGACGCCAGCGCGTGCCCACGTCACGCACTGAATCGCCCACATCGCGCTCCGTCAATTGCTTCATTTCGGCGAGCCGGATGGCCTTGTCTTTAACATCGACCTCTGCCCGAATTTCGTTCTGACGCGGCCGCAAATCCCCAATAGGAATATTGAACTGAATCCCCGCGTACTTATCCCATTGCCGATCTAGGTTACTGATCTGGTCGCCAAAAACCTTGTCACGCAATTGGCTCGCCCCTCCGACCAAGGAAACATCCCACAGTCGTTGGTTCTTGGCTACCCGGAGGTTAATCGCCGCCTGTTCGCTCGAAATCAGTTGCATCAAATATTCCGGCTGATTTTCCAGCGCAATACGCAAAGCCTGGGCCACATTGAGGTCGACACGTTTGGCCCCCAAGGCGTCGCTCGCTCTAACCGGTGTATTCAGATCGAAGGCCAGGAGCCGCAGCAGCCCCCGCCGGCTGGCATCAAGGTGATTGGCAGCTTCTTCGACACCAAGCTCCTGAGTGGCTGCATCGGCCTCGGTTTGCACGATTTCGAACTCAGCCATGCGGCCTGCCGCGATCAAGGCTTTGTTCACTTCCATGAGTTGTTGCGAACGCGCCAGTGCATCACGCGCGATGCGCAGTTGCTCCTGGGCGCGCAGCAATTCCCGATAGGCCACCGCGATTTGGGTGACAGTTTGCGAAATGGTAGCTTTCAGACTGAGTCGATTGGCTTGCTCACCCAAACGTGCAAGGCGTACCGGAGCAGTGGTGACTTCTGGCCCGGCATCGCGCAACAGTGGCTGGATGATGGTAAAGGTCAGCCCGTTGCTCTGATAGCGGCCGGAACGATCAGTCTGGTTAATTCGGTTCGTCCATGACAAGCTGACTCGCGTACCCAATTCGGTCAGTAAGGTCGTGGTGGGGCTCACTTCGCTGGTGCGGTAGCGATCGTCTTGATTGCTACCGATGAGGGAACGCCCGGCTAACACCAACTTGGGCGTAAATTGATCTTCGGCTACTCGCAAATCGAATTTCTGTGCGACGCGCTGCAAGAATGCGCTACGAATGGCGCGGTTATCGCGCAGCCCAAGAAATACAGCGTCGGTCAAACTCAGATCGACCATCTGATCATTCAAGGATGCCGATAACTTGCCAGGCATCGTGGCTCGTGATGGCTCCAGCGTATCTGTGGTCCATGCCAAGTTGCACAGACCACTAAGCAAGGCGATGGCGACGAACTTTTGCTTATACATTTCGTAGCGCTTGGACGGGTTGTAGTCGGGCTGCGGAAATAGCTGGATACAGACCGAAAAAAAGCCCAATCAGTAACGAGCTGCCACATCCCAGAAGCAAGGATTCAGGGGCAAATGAGAATTGCCACCCCGAAACGTGCGTAAAAACATAGGCAACGACAAGCCCCAATATGCCCCCCAACACTGCTCCGATAATGGATAGAGTCCCGGCTTCCAGCAAAAACAAGTTACGAATATCGCGTGGGCGAGCCCCCAACGCCATACGAACGCCGATCTCTCGCCGCCGCTCTGAAACGTTCATCAACATGACATTCATTACACCTACCCCGCCTACCAAAAGGGAAATACCCCCCAAGCCAGCGAGTAGATAGGAAAACGTACTGGCCTGGCGCTTGAGTCCGTCAAGCAGGTGTTGCGGTATTTGTACCTCTACCTCGCGGCCATTCGCCCATCTGCTCAGGTAATTGCGTAAAGCCCTTGCCGTAGTGGGGAGTTCGGCCGTGGCGAGCACCTTGCCAACCACACTGCCAATTTCCGGGGTTGGCCGTAAGCGACGCATGCCGTCGATAGGTAGTATCACCGATTCGTCAATAGCCACCGGTATCAACGAACTTGTAGTTAAGCCTTCGGCAATACCGATGACCTGGAACAGATAGTTTTCGATCTGCAACAGGCCGCCGACTTGTAAAGAATTTCCCTTCGCACCGAGGTCGCGTGCGACGCGTGCCCCGACCACGACAAAGGTTTCACGATGATCAAAGTCGGAAAGGAAGCGGCCCTCTTGGATTTTCAGACCCAAGGCAGGGGCCAAGTCAGCGGAGGTGCCAACTAGAGTAGCTTCTGCTATTTGCCCATTTAGGCTTACACGCGCCGAATGTATTGTGATCGGTGCGACATGGGCGATGGCAGGCACGGCTTCTTTCAGTGCGTCCGCGTCCAGGGACAACGGAAGTAGGCGCTTGTTCTGTGGCGAATCTGGAAAAGTGACAATCAAGGTATCGGCGCCCAAGTCCTTGAAGGCACGAATCGATTCATCGGCCGCATTGCGGCCGATATTGAGCAGCGCGATGATCGACGCGCTGCCTACGACAATACCCAGCAGCGCCAGTAAGGATCGCCGTCCCAGCAGGCGTAGACTATGAATGGACTCGGTAAGCAATTGAAATGGCGAAGGGCCGTGATGTTGAACAAAGCGCCTATGCATATTTCCCCGCTTCCGGGATGAATGCCTCGTGCAAGCCCCCATCGAAGACTTCAATCTGTCGATCTAGCTGCTTCGCCACTGAGGCGTCGTGCGTCACCACCATCAGCGTAACGCCCTGCTCACGGTTAAGTTCCAGTAGCAAATCCATGACGCCGGCGGCGGTCGTGCTATCGAGGTTGCCGGTAGGTTCATCAGCCAAGATGATGGCTGGATTGCCGACCAGGGCGCGCGCTATTGCTACACGCTGGCACTGTCCGCCGGACAATTCTGCAGGTCGGTGCTCAGCATGGCCTGCCAGACCTACTCGTCGCATTTGGTCTAGTGCATACGCATGCGCTTCGTGATGCGACATTCCACGATATGTTAACGGCAAGGCCACATTGGCCAATGCGGTAAGGTGCGGCAACAAATTGAATGACTGAAAAACAAACCCGATCTCGCGATTGCGAATAGCCGCCAGTTCATCCACGCTTGCTGTCAGCATGTCTTGGTCGGCGAAGCGGAATTGACCTGATACCGGGCGATCAAGCAGCCCAAGAATATTAAGCAGCGTGCTCTTTCCCGACCCGGACGCTCCGAGAAGGGCGCACGTCGTGCCCCGCCAAAGAGTTAGGGAGATATTTTTCAATATGGGAATTACTCGCTCCCCAATACGGTAAGACTGGCTGATGCCTTCCAGCGTCATCAGGGCTTGCGCTTTACATTCTGGTGAACTGTTCATTGGGGAACCCAGGTCATCTCGGAAAACGGAGTAAAACGTGCATCACGCGCGCATCGAGGCTGGAATCCAGCGGTACAGGGTCGGCACCGACACACCAAGGTTTTTCGCCACATCCCGAGGCGGGATGCCGCTGGCCAGGAGTTTCTTGGCAGATTCGATTTTGCTGTCGGTCATTTGGCGTTTGCGACCGCCCTTGCGACCAAGCTGGCGAGCGACCTCCAGCCCGGCGCGGGTGCGTTCCACCGTCAGTTCCCGTTCCATTTCGGCCAAGCTAGCCATGACGTGGAAGAAGAACCGACCTGATGGGGTGCCGGTGTCGATGGCGTCGGTGAGGCTCTTGAACTGGACGCCTTGCCTATGCAGTTCGCTAACCAGATCGACCAGGTTCTTGACGCTGCGACCCAAGCGATCCAGCTTCCAGACAACAAGGGTGTCGCCCTCGCGCAGCAGTTCCAGCGCTTTGGTGAGTCCGGGCCGCTCGGCTCGGCTACCGCTGATCTTGTCGTCGAAGACCTTCTTGCAGCCCGCTTTGGTCAAGGCTTCGAGTTGAAGATCAAGGTTCTGATCCTGAGTCGAGACCCGTGCATAGCCGATCAGCATGACTTGGCACACACAGGGTCGTTTCGATTGTCGGCATCTGCATCCCGGCGCACAGCGGGCAGTTGCTTCAGCAGCTCCGACAATGCCGTTTGCACCGTCTCCCACCCCACATCAAGGTTGATGTCGAAATATCCGTGGGCGATGCGGTTGCGCATACCGCGCATGCTGCGCCACGGCACTTCGGGGTGAGCCTGGGTGAACTCGGCGTAGCTGTCCATTACCTTTGTGGCGGCCTCGCCGATGATGATTAGACTCATGATGACGGCCTGCTGGGTGCGCTTGTCAGTCAAGAAGTCGTCTTTGGCCAGACCCTCCACGAAGGCGCTGGCATCGGTCGCGGCCTGCTGCATGTGGTCGAGGTAGTCAGGAAGGCGGTTCTCGTTCATAGCGGCTGCGCCTCCGCGAGTACATTGGCCCGGAATTTCGGCGGCAAATCGGCAGGGGTCAGCAGATCGACGTGAATACCAAGCAGCGATTCCAGTTCGTCTTGCAGTCCGCCCAGGTCGAACAACGTCGCGCCAGGCAACGCATCGACCAGCAAATCGAGGTCGCTGCCATCCCGGTCTGTGCCATGCAGCACCGAACCGAAGACGCGCGGGTTCGCTGTTCGGAAGTGGCTCACCGCTTCGCGCACCGCGCTTCGCTTCATGTCAAGCACAACGGACGGTCGCATGGGCATCCTTTCTTATCGAAACTCGTTGAAATGATATGCGGATAAGAATAGAGTTTCAAGAACTATTTTTGAGAATTGCAATGCCTTGATTTCCCATGCCACGCCAGTTTCCTTGGCTGGCTGATCACAAACGAGCGTTTTCAAGAAGAAGGAAACCGCATGCCCCGTCGTTCGATCCTCTCCGCCGCCGAGCGCGACAGCCTCTTGGCTCTGCCCGATACCCAAGACGAACTCATCCGGCACTACACCTTCAGCGAACCCGACCTGTCGCTGATCCGTCAGCGGCGCGGCGACGCCAACCGCCTGGGCGTCGCGGTGCAGTTGTGCTTGCTGCGCCTCCCCGGGCAGGGCCTGCTGCCCGGCGCTGAGGTGCCGACGCCCCTGCTGCAATGGATCGGGCGGCAATTGCGGCTCGATCCGGCGTGTTGGCCGCAGTATGCAGAGCGGGAGGAAACCCGGCGCGAACACCTGCTCGAACTGCGGGCATACCTGGGCATGGAGCCGTTCGGCCTGGCGCATTACCGGCAGGCCGTCCATGCCACGACCGAGTTGGCCTTACAGACCGACAAGGGCGTCGTGCTGGTCAGCGCTATCCTCGACTCGCTGCGCTACCGACACATCATTTTGCCGACGCTGGATGTTGTCGAGCGCGCCTGTGCCGAGGCGATCACCCGTGCCAACCGGCGCATCTACGAAGCCTTGGCCGAGCCGCTTTCGGACGCGCATCGCCGCCGCCTCGACGATCTGCTTAAGCGCCGGGACAACGGCAAGACGACTTGGTTGGCCTGGCTGCGCCAGTCGCCTGTCAAACCGAACTCGCGGCACATGCTGGAACACATCGAACGCCTCAAAGCGTGGCAGACACTCGACCTGCCTTCTGGCATCGAGCGGCTGGTTCACCAGAACCGGCTGCTCAAGATCGCCCGCGAGGGCGGCCAGATGACGCCCGCCGACCTGGCCAAGTTCGAGCCGCAGCGGCGCTACGCGACCCTGGTGGCGCTCGCCATCGAGGGCATGGCCACCGTCACCGACGAAATCATCGACCTGCACGACCGCATCCTGGGCAAGCTGTTCAACGCTGCCAAGAACAAGCATCAGCAGCAGTTCCAGGCGTCCGGCAAGGCGATCAACGCCAAAGTGCGGCTGTTCGGCCGCATCGGTCAGGCACTGATCGAGGCCAAGCAAGCGGGCCGCGATCCGTTCGCCGCCATCGAAGCCGTCATGTCCTGGGACGCCTTCGCCGAAAGCGTCACAGAGGCGCAAAAGCTCGCGCAACCCGAGGACTTCGATTTCCTGCACCGCATCGGCGAGAGCTACGCCACGCTGCGCCGCTACGCGCCGGAATTCCTCTCCGTGCTCAAGCTGCGGGCCGCACCTGCAGCTAAGGACGTGCTCGACGCCATCGAGGTGCTGCGCGGCATGAACAGCGACAACGCCCGCAAGGTGCCCGCCGACGCGCCGACCGACTTCATCAAGCCGCGCTGGCAGAAGCTGGTGATGACCGACACCGGCATCGACCGGCGCTATTACGAGCTGTGCGCGCTGTCGGAGATGAAGAACGCGCTGCGCTCCGGCGACATCTGGGTGCAGGGATCACGCCAGTTCAAGGACTTCGAGGACTACCTGGTGCCGCCCGCGAAATTCGCCAGCCTCAAGCAGGCCAGCGAACTGCCGCTGGCCGTGGCCACCGACTGCGACCAGTACCTGCATGACCGGCTGACGCTGCTGGAAAACCAGCTCACCACCGTCAACCGCATGGCGATGGCCAACGAGTTGCCAGACGCCATCATCACCGAGTCGGGCCTGAAGATCACGCCGCTCGATGCGGCAGTGCCCGATACCGCGCAGGCCCTGATCGACCAGACCGCGATGATCCTGCCGCACGTTAAGATCACCGAACTGCTACTGGAGGTGGACGAATGGACGGGCTTCACCCGGCACTTCGCGCACCTGAAATCGGGCGACCTGGCCAAGGACAAGAACCTGCTGCTGACCACGATCCTCGCCGACGCGATCAACCTAGGCCTGACCAAGATGGCCGAGTCCTGCCCCGGTACGACCTACGCCAAGCTCGCTTGGCTGCAAGCCTGGCATGTCCGCGACGAAACCTACTCGACTGCACTGGCCGAGCTGGTCAACGCGCAGTTCCGCCACCCGTTCGCCGAGCATTGGGGCGACGGCACCACGTCATCGTCGGACGGACAGAACTTCCGCACCGGCAGCAAGGCCGAGAGCACCGGCCACATCAACCCGAAATACGGCAGCAGCCCAGGGCGAACGTTCTACACCCACATTTCCGACCAGTACGCGCCGTTCCACACCAAGGTCGTCAACGTCGGCGTGCGCGACTCGACCTACGTGCTTGACGGCCTGCTGTACCACGAATCCGACCTGCGCATCGAGGAACACTACACCGACACGGCAGGCTTCACCGATCACGTCTTCGCCCTGATGCACCTCTTGGGCTTTCGCTTCGCGCCGCGCATCCGCGACCTGGGCGACACCAAGCTCTACATCCCGAAGGGCGATGCCGCCTACGAGGCGTTGAAACCGATGATCGGCGGCACGCTCAAGATCAAGCACGTCCGCGCCCATTGGGATGAAATCCTGCGGCTGGCCACGTCCATCAAGCAGGGCACGGTGACGGCCTCCCTCATGCTCAGGAAGCTCGGCAGCTACCCGCGCCAGAACGGCCTGGCCGTGGCGCTGCGCGAGTTGGGGCGTATCGAGCGAACGCTGTTCATCCTGGACTGGCTGCAAAGCGTCGAGCTGCGCCGCCGCGTGCATGCCGGGCTGAACAAGGGCGAGGCCCGCAACGCGCTGGCCCGCGCCGTGTTCTTCAACCGCCTGGGCGAAATCCGCGACCGCAGTTTCGAGCAGCAGCGCTACCGGGCCAGCGGCGTGAACCTGGTGACGGCCGCCATCGTGCTGTGGAACACAGTCTATCTGGAACGGGCCTCAAACGCCTTGCGTGGTCACGGCCAGACTGTCGATGACGCCCTGTTGCAGTACCTCTCGCCGCTCGGCTGGGAGCACATCAACCTGACGGGCGATTACCTCTGGCGCAGCAGCGCCAAGATCGGCGCGGGCAAGTTCAGGCCGCTACGGTCGCTACAACCGGCTTAACGTACGATTTTTTCCGTTTTCTGAGGCGACCCCAAATTGGATTTGGCCGAATGTCGGCTATGGTGCAAGCTGACCGGCTGCAAAGGGTCGGGAGCACGTAGTTGCTAAATGAGAAAGCTGCCTGTCGCCATGATGAAGGCCCCAACGGCAGCTTACTGCTGGACTGCTGACCGACATTGACCGATCAGCTAACGGCGGCAAAGGCCGAGTAGTTCGCGTTCAGCAGACGCCCTGAACGGCCGGTCTGCTCTATCGCCAGCCGTAGAAGACGGATTGCCGTCTAGGACTGCCTTACGATTTTCCTCGCAGGCTTCTCTGCTGCCGCTTCAATATCGGTAACGAGGTTTCCGTATCGTCCATGTCCTCGAGCAATTCACTTAGAGGATCATCCACCAGAGCAGTAGGATAAAGCTCCCTGACGCATTGGCGCAGACTGTCTTCACACTTTTGAGCGGACTCGGCAGTGCCTGGGTTTACCTGCAACTGGCGGCTGAACGCTTGGCGTACTTCTGGTGAAATGGGGCGTGTGCGCGGTTTGAACGGAGGGACAACCCCCGTATTCATAAATGTGGTCAGTTCCGCATTATTGGGGGGGTAGTTGCGCAATTTCGCCAACAGTTTCTTGGCCGATGCGATCTCTTCGGGAGATCGCCGATTTTCGCGAATACACAACTGTGCAATTTCGTCGCTGTGCATCCAGGCAGGAAGAAATTTCTGGTGCGGCAGGCACGTTGGGCTACGGATTCCTGTTTCCTGAAGCAGCGCAATCCAATGTTTCGGCCAATCCTGCACCAACCAATAGGCAAGAACCAATACCCACGCCCTCGCAACACTTGTTTGCCGTTCAAGGGTGCCTTCGCCCAGGAAGCTGAAATCCGAATAGGCCAACTCGGGATGGTGTGCCGCAACCCACGCACACATCGTTCTGCCGTGCTCAGGGTTCAGCAACGCTTCAGCTACTATGTGGAGGCCGCGCAGAAAGAGCGCAATCGGAATGGATTTTCCGCCGTGTTGCATCCACCCCGCAGCCAGGCCATTCATCAGGGCAGATTGGATTGCAATAGCGCCTTGCTCGAGCGCATCAAAAGTCCCGTGCTGCGGTTTTGCGAAGGGAGTGCCGCAGGCGGTGCAATGTCTCAAAGCATGAGCGCCGTAGCGGCTCCAGCTTGCGCTGCCAAGGGCGAGGTAGGAGAACGGAGCGCCGCAACGCGGGCAACGGTCGGCCAAGAAGCCATGCTCGGGACAAATAGGGTGAAACGCGTATCGCCAAACTTTTCGATAATAGGGCGTCACATCGGAGGCGAAGCAAGCCGGGCAAAAGGGTTGCGAGGCGACGTGCCGTTTCTCGGGCCATGTGCCTAGCCGGTCGCGCGGAATAATCCAGTCCGGATGGTCTGTGGCCTTTTGAATGAATACCAAGCCTTCATCCCGGGCAAACCCGAGCGCGGCAACATGTTCGGGCGGAATAGCGCTCCAGGTGGCAATGGCAGTGAAAAACGCTTCGTCGTCGATGAGGTCGAGATCTGCGCTTGTGCCATGGGCCTTGGGCAAATAGCGCTTGAACGATCTCTGATCAAGCCCATTGCCATCGGCGATTCTCAACAACCACGATGAGAGCGCTTCGCCCACCAGCGGCTTGGAGTGAACTGGCCAAAGCTGTGAGGGCTGAGCGGTCATAAATCAGGTTGGGATGGAAAGTTATTCCAACCCCTTGTCTCCTGTGCCATTCCGGCTAAATGAATGACAAATTGCCTTATCAAAATTATCGTTCACTTGTCAAAAGTCTCATTCACTTATCAAAGTTCACATCAGGCGACGCCGGCGCTGTGCGCCTGCTGGTCCGCCCAGTAGCTTGAGCGGACCATCGGCGCGCAGGCGGCGCCGGTGAAGCCCATCTTCTTGGCTTCTTCCTCGTACATCTTGAACACGTCCGGGTGGACGTAGCGCGTCACCGGCAGGTGATGGCCGGACGGCGCCAGGTACTGGCCGATGGTCAGCATCTCGACGTCGTGGGCGCGCAGGTCGCGCATGACGTCGAGGATTTCCTCGTCGGTTTCGCCGAGGCCGACCATCAGGCCGGATTTGGTCGAGACGTTCGGGTAGCGGGCCTTGAACTGCTTGAGGAAGTCGAGCGAGTGCTGGTAGTCGGCGCCGGGGCGGGCTTGCTTGTAGAGGCGCGGCACGGTTTCCAGGTTGTGGTTGAGGACGTCGGGCAGGGCGCCGCCAAGGACGTCGAGCGCCACGTCCATGCGGCCGCGAAAATCAGGGACCAGGGTTTCGATGGTGGTCGTCGGCGACAGCTCACGGACGTTGCTGATGACGTCGACGAAGTGCTGGGCGCCGCCGTCGCGCAGGTCGTCACGGTCGACGCTGGTGATCACGACGTAACGCAGTTTCAGTGCGGCGACCGATTCGGCGAGTTCGCGCGGCTCGTCCGGGTTGGGCGGCAAGGGCTGGCCGTGGCCAACATCGCAGAACGGGCAGCGGCGCGTGCAGATGTCGCCGAGGATCATGAAGGTGGCGGTGCCGCGGCCGAAGCATTCGCCGATGTTGGGGCAGGTGGCTTCCTCGCAGACGGTGTGCAGCTTCTTCTCGCGCAACATGGACTTGATCTCGCCGAAGCGGCCGGCGCTGTTGCCGGCCTTGACGCGGATCCACTCCGGCTTGCGCAGCGGTTCGGCGACCGGGACGATCTTGATCGGGATGCGCGCGGTCTTCAGTTCGCCCTTTTGCTTGACGCCTTTTTGCTTGGTTTCAGCCATGTTGTATGTCCAGTTGCTGCAGCAGTTGCTGCGAGAGTTGCTCGCCCGCCTCATGAGCGGTGAGCGGAATGCCCAGATCCTTGGTCTGGATCACCTGCAGGCCGGGATAGCCGCAGGGATTGATCGCTTCGAATGGCGACAGGTCCATGTCCACGTTCAGCGAGACGCCGTGGTAGGAGCAGCCGTTGCGGATGCGCAGGCCGAGTGCGGCGACCTTGGCCGGGCCGACATAGACGCCGGGCGCGCCGTCGCGTCGCTCCGCCGTCACGCCATGCTCGGCGAGCAGGTCGATGACCGCCTGTTCGATGGCGCTGACCAGTTCGCGCACCTTGATCTTCAGTCGTGACAGGTCGAGCAGCAGGTAGATCACCACCTGGCCGGGGCCGTGGTAGGTGACCTGACCGCCGCGGTCGATTTTGACCAGCGGGATGCCGACATCGCGCAGGATGTGTTCCGGTTTGCCGGCCTGGCCCAGCGTATACACCGGCGGGTGCTCGACGATCCACAGCTCGTCCGGCGTCTCGGCAGTGCGCGTTGCGCTGAACTCCTGCATGGCCTGGAAGGTCGGCGCGTAGTCGACTCGGCCCAGGCGTTTGACGACGATGCTCACGTCAGAGCACGACCTTGACCAGCGGGTGAGAGGTCAGCTCCATGTACAGCGCGTCGAGCTGCGGCTTCGAGGTGGCGACCACGGTGCAGGTCAGGCTCAAGTAGTTGCCGCCAGAACTGGCGCGCATTTCCATCGTTGCGCCGTCGAAGTCGGGGGCGTGGCGGGTGACGATGGTCAGTACCGCCTGGGCGAGCTCGTCGTGCGCCTTGCCCATGATCTTCAGGGGAAAGTTGCAGGGAAATTCGAGGAGTGTGTCCTTGTACGAAGCCATCTCAGCCTTTGCGCATTACCGTGTTCTTGAAATCCTGATACCACTGCCACATCCGTACGCCGAGCGGGCCGGGTTTCCCATTGCCGACGGGTTTTCCGTCGAGCGTGGTGATCGCCAGCACTTCCTTGGTCGACGAGGTCATCCAGACCTCGTCGGCGGTGCGAAGTTCCGCTTCGGCGATTTCGCGCACTTCCAGGGGCTGCTGGTGCTGGGCGGCCAGTTCGAGGATCACGTCGTAAGTGATGCCGGGCAGCATCAATTGCGTCTTCGGTGGCGCCAGCAGCAGGCCGTCCTTGACCACGAAGACGTTGGAGGCAGCGCCTTCCTTGACGTAGCTATCGCGGATCAGCAGCGCTTCGGCGCAGCCCAGTTCGACCGCCTGCTGGCGGGCCAGGACGTTGGCCAGCAGCGAGATCACCTTGAGGTCGCAGCGCGCCCAGCGCTGGTCGGTGACGGTGATCGCGGCGACGCCGGCGGCGCGTACGGCGGGCGACGGGGTGACCAGCGGCGAAGCGAAGGCGAACACCGTCGCCGGTACGCTGGCCGGTGGAAAGGCGTGGTCGCGCTTGTCGTCGGCGCCGCGCGTGACCTGCAGGTAGATCGACTGATCGTCCCAGGGCGCCTGTTCGACCAGACGCTCGACGATTTTCTGCCATTCGGCCAGCGGCAGCGGGTTGCCGAGATGGATGCCGGCCAGCGTCGCCTGCAGCCGGGCGAGATGTTCCGCCATCCGGAAGGGGCGACGGGAATAGACGGGAATCACCTCGTAGACGCCATCCCCGTAGAGGAAGCCACGGTCGAGTGGCGACACGCGGGCTTCAGCCAGCGGCAGGAATTGTCCGTTGAGATAGACGGGGTCGGCGACGTAAGGAGTCATGGCATCAGTTGAACCAGAGTCTGACGGTATCGAAGGCTCTACCGAAGATGCCGGCGAGCGGGACGTTTTCAAGAGCCGGGACGAGGTATTCACCGTAGGGCTTGCCGTCCAGGCTCAGTTTCAGCGTGGTCACGGCCTGGCCCTCCTGGACCGGCGCCATTAGCCGCGACGGGTTGACCAGTTGCGCCTGCAGCTTGCCGGCCAATCCTTTCGGTACGGCGACGATGAAATCCTTGGCGAAGCCGGCGGCAACCTGGTTCTGATCGCCCTTCCAGACGCGCTGCGTCGACACCGCCTGTCCCTTCTTGTAGAGCGTCACCGCGTCGTAGGCGAAGAAGCCCCAGTTGAGCAGCTTCTGCGATTCGCTGGCGCGCTCGGCGTCGGAAGCGGTGCCCAGAACCACCGACAGCAGGCGGCGCTGGTTGCGGATCGCCGACGAGATCAGGCAGTAGCCGGCGGCGTCGGTGTGGCCGGTCTTGACGCCGTCCACGCTGGGGTCGGCCCAGAGCAGGCGGTTGCGGTTGGGTTGGGTGATGCCGCCGTAGCTGAATTCCTTCATCGAGTAATAGCGGCGGTATTCCTCGGGAAATTCGCGGATCAGCGCGCCCGCCAGGCGGGCGAGATCGTGGGCGGTGGTGTAATGCGCCGGGTCGGGCATGCCGGTGGCGTTGCGGAAGCTGGTTGCGGTCATGCCGAGGCGGCGTGCTTCGCGGTTCATCTGGTCGACGAAGGCCTGCTCGCTGCCGGCAATCCCCTCGGCGAGGACGATGCAGGCATCGTTGCCGGACTGGACGATCATGCCTTTGATCAGATCGTCGACGGCGACCGTGTCACCAACCTTGACGAACATCTTGGAGCCCCCCATGCGCCAGGCCTTTTCGGAGACCGGGAGCTTCTGCTGCAGGTTCAGCGTCTTCTGGCGCAGCGCCGAGAAGCTCAGGTAGGCGGTCATCAGCTTGGTCAGCGACGCGGGTTCCAGGCGCTGATTGGGCTTTTCTGCGGCGAGGGTTTGCCCCGAGCCCATTTCGATCAGCAGCCAGGATTTGGCGGCGAGTTGCGGTGGCGTGACTTGCGCCTGCGTGAGTGCGGGAAAGGAAAGAATGAGAACGGCCGCCAGCGCGGCCAGTTTGCGGAAAAGCATCGGGAAATGGGGGTGGGGGAATGGAGTGCGGATTATAACTCGCCCGCCGCAGGCGGCTGTGGGGCAGCACGGCACAACACCTCGACCGCCGGGTGGCGAATGCGCCGTTCGTTGGAAATGGCGTAAATGTGTTCGCTGACGCCGTCCAGCGCGCCGATCGGGCGGGCGTCGTATTCGCTGGCGAGTTGCGCGGCGAGGGCGAGCGGTGCCGGGAAGATGCCGAAGCCGCCGCGGCCGAAGGTGGTGAGCAGGGCGCTGTCCTCGAATTCGCCGACAATGCGCGGGGAAATCTGGTTCTCCTCGAGCCAGCGGTCGATCCGGTTGCGCAGCGCGTTGTGCCGCGTCGGCAGCAGCAGCGGCGCCCGCGCCAGACTGTCCGGGAAGCCACTGCCGTAGCGCTCGCTGAGTGACGCGGTGGCGAAGAGGGCGGTGGGAAACTCGCCGAGGTGGGTGCTGAATACCTTCAGATTGCTGCCGACCGGCGCCGGCCGGTCGGTCAGCACGACGTCGAGACGGTGCAGCGCCAGTTCGGCGAGCAGGTTTTCGAATTCGCCCTCGTCGCAGATCAGGCGGACATCGCCCGGCATCGCGCTGACCTGGTTGAGCAGCCGGTAGGCGAGCAGCTTCGGGATGCCGTCGGAGATGCCGACGCGCAGCCGCAGGATGGCGTCGTCGCCATCGTGCTGCAAGGCTTCTTCCAGTTGCTCGCCGAGCAGGAAAATCTGGTCAGCGTAGGCCAGCGCCTTACGCCCGGCATCGCTCAGCACCAGACCGCGTCCCTGATTGTTGAACAGCGTCTTGCCCAGTTGGCGCTCGAGCAGGCCGAGTTGGCCGCTGATCGTCTGCACGGCGACGCCGAGGCGCTCGGCAGCGCGGGTGATGCTACCTTCCTTGGCAACGACCCAGAAGTAGTGGAGGTGTTTGTAGTTGAGCATGGCTTTCGAAAAAAACGAAGTTCGCCTCAATTTTGCTACGTTTTTTTCGTTATTCCAACGCGTGTTAACATGGCGCCGTTTTCATCACACCCGGAGTTCAACATGAAACGCGTCGTACTTTTCCTGCTGACCAACCTGGCGGTCATGCTGGTACTCAGCGTGGTGACCAGTCTGCTCGGCGTCAATCGCTTCCTCACCGCCAATGGTCTCAATCTCGGCATGCTGCTGGCTTTCGCCGCGGTGATCGGCTTCGGCGGCTCCTTCATCTCGCTGCTGATGTCCAAGCCGATGGCCAAGTGGAGCACCGGCGCTCGCGTCATCGAGCACCCGTCGTCATCCACCGAAGTCTGGCTGGTCGATACCGTCGCCCGCCTGGCCAAACGCGCCAACCTGCCAATGCCGGAAGTGGCGATCTACGATGGCGAACCCAATGCTTTCGCCACTGGCGCCAGCAAGAACAGTTCGCTGGTCGCGGTGTCAACCGGCCTGCTGCAGAGCATGACCCGCGAGGAAGCCGAAGCGGTACTGGCGCATGAGGTGGCGCACATTGCCAACGGCGACATGGTGACGCTGACGCTGATTCAGGGTGTCGTGAACACCTTCGTCATCTTCATTTCGCGTGTCGTCGGCTATCTGGTCGATTCCTTCCTGCGCCGCAACGATTCCGAGAGCAGCGGACCGGGCATCGGCTACATGGTCACCAGCATGGTCTGCGAGATCGTCTTCGGCGTTCTGGCCAGCATCGTTGTCGCCTGGTTCTCTCGGCAGCGTGAATTCCGCGCCGACGCCGGTGCTGCCGGGTTGATGGGCTCGCCGGTGCCGATGCAGAACGCGCTGCGTCGTCTGGGTAACCTGCATACCGAACCTTTGCCGCAGAACATGGCGGCTTCCGGCATCGCTGGCGGCAAGGGCGGATTCATGGCGCTTTTCTCCACCCACCCGCCGCTCGAGGAACGCATCGCCGCCCTCGGCGGTCGCTGGCGGGGTGGTCAGTAGTCGATGCTGCGCAGCGCCTGCCCGATCAGCAGCAACTGCTGCTCGATGTCCCGGGCGGCCTGGTCCTGTATCGCTTCGCTGGCGTCGCCGAGCTGTAGCGCGAAATTGAGCACCTGCCGGGTCAGGTGATAAATCCCCCACATCTCGATCTGTTCGGCGTGCTGGATCAGTTCGCTGGCTTCCAGTTCGATCGCGTAGACGTCGATCGGCAGCACTTCGAGCGCCTCGTGCATGCGGGCAACGCGCTCCTCGGCGTCCTGCACGAAGAGGCGGTCGAGTACGTCGGAACGCTCGCCGGGTTTGCTCGATGGGCGCAAGGCGGCTTCCAGGCGGCCGGTGAAATGGCGCAGGCGTTCGCCGAAATGCGGGTTTTCCAGGCCGCCTTCGTCGAGCAGGGCTTCGGTGGCCGCGCTCAGGGCGGCGCTCAGACGGTTGCCTGGCGCCTTGTGTTCCAGATGGTCGGCAACGCTGGCCAGGGTTTCGCCGAAACGCAGGCAGTCGGCTTCGCCGGTTTCGATGGCTACGGCAAGCAGCGCGAAGACCCGGGGGCGGATCGCTTCCGGATCGCTGCGTCCGTGTTTCGACCAGTCGTCGGCCAATGCCCGGCAGGCGGCTTGCCAGCGTTTGTTGAGTTCAGGCGGGTAGCGCACCGGCTGGGTCTTGCCGACCCAGGGCAGGATCGATGCCATGGCATCGAGGGTCGGAGCGAGGGCGGAACGGGTTTTCTCGAGATCGTCGTCGGGAAGTTGGGCCATCGTCCTCGCTCCTGTGTGGTGATTACCCCGCCAGTTTAGCGAAAGCATCGACCACTTCGGGCGGTGCCTGCACCAGTTCGACGAGCACGCCCTCGCCGCCGATCGGGAATTCCTCGTTGCCCTTCGGGTGCAGGAAGCAGATGTCGAAGCCGGCGGCGCCCTTGCGGATGCCCCCCGGGGCGAAGCGGACGCCGTTGGCCGACAGCCATTCGACGGCCTTCGGCAGATCGTCGATCCACAGGCCGACGTGGTTCAGCGGCGTCGTGTGCACGGCCGGCTTCTTTTCCGGATCGAGCGGCTGCATCAGGTCGACCTCGACCTTGAACGGGCCTTTGCCCATCGCGCAGATGTCTTCGTCGACGTTTTCGCGCTCCGACATGAAGGTGCCGGTGACCTCGAGGCCAAGCATGTCGACCCACAGGGTCTTGAGTTTTTCCTTGGACGGGCCGCCGATGGCGATTTGCTGGATGCCGAGAACCTTGAACGGACGAGTCATGCGTTATCTCCCTGTCGGGCTGTGGTTTGAGTAATCCATAATTATAGGGATTTCCGGCGGTAGGCAAAGACCACCAGCGCGACGCCGGCCAGCACCATCGGCAGCGACAGCCACTGTCCCATGCTCACCGTGTACGACTGGCCGAAGATGCCGTGGTCGGGTTCGCGGAAATACTCGGTGATGAAGCGGAAGGCGCCGTAGCCGATCAGGAAGACGCCCGAGGCGGCACCGGTCGGGCGCGGTTTCGCGGTCCATAGCCAGAGGATGGCAAACAGCGCCAGGCCTTCGAGGCCGACGTGGTAGAGCTGCGACGGGTGGCGCGGTTCCAGGCTGCCCGATTGCGGAAAGACCATCGCCCAGGGCAGCGCCGGATCAGCCAGCCGGCCCCACAGTTCGCCGTTGATGAAGTTGCCGACGCGACCGGCGGCCAGGCCGAGCGGCACCAGCGGCGCGATGAAGTCGGTCACGGTCAGCCAGCGCAGGCCGGCCTTTTTCGCCCATAGCGTCATCGCCACGAGGACGCCGAGGAAGCCGCCGTGGAAACTCATGCCGCCTTTCCAGACGGCGAGGATCTCGAGCGGATTGGCCAGGTAGTAGCCGGGCTCGTAGAACAGCACCTGGCCGAGGCGGCCGCCGAGCACGACGCCGAGCACGCCGTAGAAGAGCAGGTCGTCGAGTTGTTCGGCGCTGACCGGCGCCAGCTTCTGGCGGATGCGCAGACGGCCGAGCGCGATGAACTGGAGGAAGGCGAGCAGGTACATCAGGCCGTACCAGCGGATGGCGAGCGGACCGAGGTAAATGGCGACGGGATCGAACTGAGGATGGAGCAGCATGGTCGAATCGATTCGGCTAGAATTGGCCGATTATAGATCGCGTCCGTGACAGCTACGTGCCGGCGCCAGATACAAAACGGAGAGTGAGCATGCCCCAGTACCGTTCCCGCACTTCCACCCATGGCCGCAACATGGCCGGCGCCCGCGCCCTGTGGCGCGCGACCGGCATGAAGGATGGCGACTTCGGCAAGCCGATCATCGCCGTCGTCAACAGCTTTACCCAGTTCGTTCCCGGCCACGTCCATCTCAAGGACATGGGCCAATTGGTCGCCCGCGAGATCGAGGCGGCCGGCGGCATTGCCAAGGAATTCAATACCATCGCCATCGACGACGGCATCGCCATGGGCCATGGCGGCATGCTCTACTCGCTGCCGTCGCGCGACCTGATCGCCGATTCGGTCGAATACATGGTCAATGCCCATTGCGCCGATGCGATGGTCTGTATCTCGAACTGCGACAAGATCACCCCCGGAATGCTGATGGCGGCGATGCGTCTGAACATCCCGGTCGTCTTTGTCTCCGGCGGTCCGATGGAAGCCGGCAAGGTGAGCTGGAAGGACCAGACGATCAAGGTCGACCTCATCGACGCGATGATCAAGGCCGGCGACAAGAGCGTTTCCGACGCCGAAGTCGAGAGCTTCGAACGTTCCGCCTGCCCGACCTGCGGTTCGTGTTCCGGGATGTTCACCGCCAACTCGATGAACTGTCTGACCGAAGCGCTCGGCCTCAGCCTGCCCGGCAACGGCACCGTCGTCGCCACGCACGCCGACCGCAAGCAACTGTTCCTGCGCGCCGGTCGCCTCGCCGTTGAACTCTGCCGCCGCTATTACGAGCAGGACGACGCTTCGGTCCTGCCGCGCGCGATCGCCACCAAGGCAGCCTTCGAGAATGCGATCACGCTCGACGTTGCGATGGGCGGCTCGACCAATACCGTGCTGCACCTGCTGGCCACCGCGCGCGAGGCGGAAGTCGATTTCACGATGGCCGACATCGACCGCATCTCGCGCAAGACGCCGTGCCTGGCCAAGGTGGCGCCGGCAACGCAGAACTACCACATCGAAGACGTGCATCGCGCCGGCGGGATCATGGGCATCCTCGCCGAGCTGGCGCGCGCCGGATTGATTCACACGGATGTGTCGACCGTGCATATGAAGACGCTGGGCGAGGCGATCCATACTTACGACGTCACCCACAGCGCGGCGCCGGACGTGCTCGAATTCTTCAAGGCGGCGCCGGGCGGCGTGCCGACGCAGACAGCGTTCTCCCAGGATCGCCGTTATCCCGAGCTCGATCTCGACCGCACCAACGGCTGCATCCGCAACCAGGCCAACGCCTACTCGCAGGACGGCGGTCTGGCCGTGCTCTACGGCAACATCGCGGTCGATGGCTGTATCGTCAAGACGGCAGGCGTCGATGAGTCGATCTGGAAATTCAGCGGCCGGGCGCGTGTTTTCGAAAGTCAGGATGCGGCGGTCGAAGCAATTCTTGGCGGCAGCATCGTCGCCGGCGACATCGTCGTGATCCGCTACGAAGGCCCGAAGGGCGGGCCGGGTATGCAGGAGATGCTCTATCCGACCTCGTACCTGAAGTCGATGGGCTTGGGCAAGGAGTGTGCACTGCTCACCGACGGTCGTTTTTCCGGTGGCACCTCGGGCCTGTCGATCGGTCATGCCTCGCCTGAGGCTGCCGATGGCGGCGCCATCGGCTTGGTCGAAGAGGGGGATGTGATTGAGATCGACATCCCGGGGCGGCGCATTCATCTTGCGCTCGCCGATGAAGAGCTGGCGGCTCGGCGGATGGCGATGGAGGCGCGCGGCGCGGCAGCGTGGCAACCGCTTGCCCGGCAGCGCGTGGTGTCGCCGGCCTTGCAGGCCTATGCGCTGATGGCGACCTCGGCGGACAAGGGAGCGGTACGCGATGTGACGCAGATTCAGCGGCGCAAGTGATGCGAGTCAACTTCGTGCTGTTTCGTCCGTTAATGGAATCGTCAGACGGGCAAAATCAGCACGCCGGCAAAACGTGAAATGTTGTAACTGTGAATTGCGATTGGCGGTGAAGGGCTATATCATCCGTTCATGAAATAAAGCCAAGCTGTCAAAAGTATCAACCTTACCAAAACGGAGCGAGAGTATGAAAGCTGCTTACATTGCCATGATGGTTGCCGCCGGTGTCGTTATGGCCGGTCAGGCGAATGCCGACGAAGCGCTGGCCAAGGCCAAGGGTTGCATGGCCTGCCACGCGCTTGACAAGAAGCTGGTCGGCCCGGCTTACAAGGAAGTTGCCGCCAAGTACAAGGGCGACAAGGCTGCTGTTGCGACCCTGGCTGCCAAGGTCATTGCCGGTGGCAAGGGTAACTGGGGTGCGGTGCCGATGCCGCCGAACAAGGTCACCGATGACGAAGCCAAGAAGCTGGTGACCTGGGTTCTGTCGCTCAAGTGATCTGAGAGCCTTGCCCGTGTTTTGAAAAAGCCGGCGTCAGCCGGCTTTTTGTTGTCAATTTCTTGTCCAGCCTGTTGACAGGGCTGCGGGTGGTCTGGATAATCCCGGCTTCTCCCGGAGGGGTACCCAAGCGGTCAACGGGAACAGACTGTAAATCTGTCGGCTCTGCCTTCGAAGGTTCGAATCCTTCCCCCTCCACCAGAGTGATGCTGTAGCGGTTTGTGCTGCGGGCAGGGGTTAAGCGGGTGTAGCTCAATGGTAGAGCTGAAGCCTTCCAAGCTTAAGACGAGGGTTCGATTCCCTTCACCCGCTCCACGACGCGGTACGGCTGGAGTTTTAAGGTAGGCCCATGTGGCTCAGTGGTAGAGCACTCCCTTGGTAAGGGAGAGGTCGGCAGTTCGATCCTGCCCATGGGCACCACCGATTAGCTTTGATTCTGGACTGTTTGCTAATTTGATTATTGAGGAACTGGAATGGCTAAGGAAAAATTCGAGCGTACCAAGCCGCACGTCAACGTTGGCACGATTGGTCACGTTGACCACGGCAAGACGACGCTGACCGCTGCGATCACCACGGTGCTGTCCGCCAAGTTCGGCGGC